>JBQTIC010000119.1:0-33860 GCA_052388435.1 Chromatiales bacterium
ATGCCGAGCTGTCACGGGACATCATGGAACTTTTCGATCGTTTCAATCAGGTCGGCGTCACGGTCATCATCGCCACCCATGATCTCGATTTGCTGCGCGAGTTCGGGCATCGGGCGATCACGCTGCGGGACGGCGAGTTCTTCGCCGAGCACGAGCTGGCGCAATGAGCAACTCTGCGCGGTCCCGCACCACGGCGCACCGCCGCGCCGGGTTCGCGGCGCTGCCGGGCGCCTGGTTACGCGCACATCGACGTGCGTTGACCGTCGTCCTCTCGCACCTCGCGCGAGCGCCGCTCGCACATCTGCTTACCGCGGCCGTGATGGGGATCGCGCTGGCCCTGCCGCTCGGACTGTACGTCCTGCTCGACAATATCGAGTTGGTGAGCGGACATTGGGCACCGCACGGGCAGCGGATCTCGCTGTTCCTGAAGACCGGTGTCGATGACGCCGATGCTGCTGTGCTGGCCAACCGGCTGGCCACGCAGGCGGGTATAGGCAACGTGCAGGTCATCACACGCGAACAGGCGCTTGAGGAGTACCGCAACCAATCGGGTGTGGGCGACGCATTGACCCTGCTCGGCGAGAACCCCCTTCCGACGGTGCTGCTCGTTGAGCCCGTGGCCGGCATCGACGCACGCGTGCTGACAGAGGAGCTGGGCCGCATCACGGAAGTGGAGGCGGTCAGGTTCGACTTCGAATGGCTCCAGCGCCTGCAGGCGATCACGGCCGTCGCGCGCCGCGCCGTCGCTGTTGTCGCCGCGATCTTTGCCGCGGCGGTCCTGCTGGTTGTGGGCCACGCCATCCGCATGGCGGTGGCGCAACGGCGGGAGGAAATCGAGATCGTGAAGCTCTTCGGCGCTACGGACGCCTTCGTGCGCCGCCCGTTTTTGTACACCGGCCTGCTCTACGGCGTGGTGGGCGCATTGCTTGCAAGCGCCGTGGTGACATTGGCGCTGGCCGCGATCGCCGAGCCGGTTGCGGGACTGGCCCTGCTCTACCAGAGCGATTACGCTCTGCGCGGCCTCACATGGCGATCGGTGTTCGCCGTCGCGCTGGCGAGTGGCGGATTCAGCGTGGCGGCGGCATGGTGGACCGCGGGCCACCACATTCGCGGCATCGAGGTGAAGTAGCCAACGCAATGACATGGCTGGCTGCAGCGAGACCCAACGCCATGCCGCACGCGCCACGGCAAGGATGAGTCGCGATCAGTAGACGAGGGGAGCGAAGGTATCGGCAGCAGTGCCTTTTTTCTTCTTTAGCGCAAGCACGGCAGGCGATCCGGAGGGGTTCAGAAGCCGCGGCGATTGCACCAGGCAGACATTCCTGGTCTTGATGAGATGCAGACAGGCGTTGATGGCATCAACCTGCTTCAGACCCACCACCATCGCCTTCCAGGTAGTGACGTCCTCCATCTGACGGCGCACGAGGGCGGGCTGGCCGCCGCGCAGCACCGGTTTCAGTTTGGCGCGCATGCGCTCTATGTGTTTTTTCGCGCGCGCCTGATCCTGAAAAGTCCCGAAGAGTAGTCCCCAACCCGGCAGACGCCCTTCGCGGATGCCGATGCCCAGCGCGCACTGCTCTGGCTTGAGGCGAAAAGGCGGCGGCTCATCGATCGTGCCCGGCACGGGCTCCAGCGCAGCAACCAGGACCGGCTCTTGGTCCTTGCCGATTTTCGCAAAGGCGGCGTTGAACAGCGCAATCATGCGACTCGTGCGCCGGGTGACATTCTCGGCCCCGAGCACGACCCCGATGAGGCGGTGTCCGTCGCGCTTGACGGAGGCAACGAGGTTGTAGCCGGAGCCACAAGTGAATCCTGTCTTCAGGCCGTCTGCTCCTGGGTAACTCCCCAGGAGGGTGTTGATGTTTCCGTACTGCATCCCCTTGAAGGCGAAACTCCGCGCACCGAAGAACTGGTAGTGGAGCGGGAAGTCACGCACCAGCGCGCGGGCGAGCAGCGCCATGTCGCGCGCGGTGGTTGTCTGTTGATCGTGGGGCAGGCCGGTTGCATTACGGAATACTGTGCGGGTCATCCCGAGCTTGCGCGCCTGCTCAGTCATGGCATTCGCGAAGCTCAACTCATCCTCCGCCAGTTGCTCTGCCAGCAACACCGCCGCGTCGTTGGCGGACTGGGTGATGACGGCGAGGATCGCCTCCTTCACGGTAATGCGATCGCCCTTGCTTAAGCCCAGTCGGGAGTCCGGCTGGGCCGCCACGTGCGCCGATGCCGTCAGCGTGTCATCGAGCTTCAGGGTACCGGCGTCGATCGCCGTGAACGTGAGATAGATCGTCATCACCTTGGTGAGAGAGGCCGGATACCAGCGCTGCGTGGCGCCCTCCTGCGACAGGACGGCCCCGTTGTCGGCGTCGATGACGATGCTCGCCTCGTTCGCGATGGCGCTCACCTGCGCGGTCTGCGTCAGCAACAGGCTTCCCACAATGCGCAAGACCCATAAGATCCGCCGGCGCCGCCGCGCTTCCCGCTTTGAGAAAGGAAGGCGAGGGGGGATCTGGTCGGGCACCATCCCAAGTCTCGAAATGAATTTGCCGGAACCTCTGAATCTTTGCATGCGTACTTCGCCAATCATGTTCCTGTCTGTTCGCGCTCACCGGGCGGCACTGGCGCCAGATAGCCGATGAGCATCAACAGCCCGCCGACGCCGATGAAGGAAATGATCGTGGCCAGTGTGCCTGATTGTTGCAGGTCGTTCAGGAACAGCTTGCCAACAACTACCGCCAGCAAAGCCGCTCCGGTCATCCACAATTGGCGCTGCGCGCGCGCCCTCGCCATGAACATCAGCACCAGCGCGGTGGCGGTCCACGCCAGCGACAGCGTTGCCTGAACAAGCACAGACTCAAGCATATCGCGTGCCGTAAAGGGTACGTTGCCCCAGTGGTGCAGAGTGCGCAACAGCGCCACGTTCAGCCAGTAAAACGCCAACAGCGCCAATCCGGGCTTGCGCAGCCACACCTCGATGCGGCGATGTTCGTCCGCCGTATTCAGCCACGCGAGCACAGCAATCAGAATACCGGCCTGGGCGAGATCCAGTGGGTTCAGTAAAGGTACGTAGGGCAGTGGCGCGCTGTCGCCCGTGGATGACGCGTGCGCATACACGCTCCACAGCAACACGGTCGCCGCAAACCACGATAGAACATTATCCCGGTAGAAGCTGAAGTGGCGCGCGAAGGGCCACTCGATGCGCCGGCCAAAGCGGCTGATTCCCCATAGAACGAGCGCTGGCACGAGACCGCATGCCGCCAATGCCCAGCCGTTGCCCCACGGCGGCTGGGTGAGCCACCAGCGCAGCTCCCATACGGTCAGAAGGACGACAGCAACGAGCGCGGACGCGTGCTGTCCCAGCGGCATCTGCGCAATCGCATCTCGCTCGTGCCGGTGGACTACCCAGTACCAGGCGGCGAAGGCCAGTGGCCAGGCGAGCCAGCCGGCAGCAGCGGACGGATGAGCAGGCCGCAACCACTGCATCGCGGCCGCGATCAGTATCGTGATCGGCAACGCCCACAATACCCGCCGCAACAGCGGCCAGTTCGCGGCGCGGCCGATCACTTCCGAGGCGCCGGCAGTTACGGCGCCGAGCAGGAGCAGTCCCGCCTCGCGGTATCCGGCAAAGTGCACAGCACCGTATCCGGTCCACCCCGCGAACCAGAAGAACAATCCCCACATCAGCACCCCAGGAGAGAGCCTGAACGCCATGGCGTTGTCACGTTCCCGCAGCCGGTAACGCAGAAACGCGATCGTCATGCCCAGCAGCCCCCACAGCGCTGTCCACACATACTGCTGATGATCGTGACGCCACACGCCTTCCCAGGTGGCGAGCAGCGCCAGCAGCAGCCAGCCGCACACATAGGGCAGCTTAACAAGTGACCTCAGGGCATCGCGCCGCTGCCGGTGAAGATTGGCGTACAGCACCACGAAGCTGAAGGGCCAGGCGAACCAGCCGCCGCGGGCAAGCGGATGGCCAGCCTCGCGCGTCGCAACGCAGAAATAGAGCAACAACACCACGTGCGCGGCCGTCAGCGCGCGCAGGGCGTTCCAGCGCACACGCGTCCCCAGCCACTCCATGACAGCAAAGCTCACACCGGTGAATACCAGACCGGCGTACGGATAAGAGGCGGCGTCGTAACGGTGCGCCAGCGCGTGCAGGCCGCCGACGAAGTACCAGAGGCAGCCCCATGCGAGCACCGCCGCCGCCGCCGGCTTCTCCACGGACGTCAGGAGCCCCTGGTGCAGGTGCATCAGGCGGGCAGAGATCCATGCCGCCACGGCGATGAGCAGGCAGCCGAGCACGAAGTCGTTGAACAGCGGATTGCTCAGGTCGTAGGCGTCGTAGTAGCCGAGGAAATACAGAGCGGCGACCGTTTGCAGCAACACTCCGAAGGCTCGGGCCAGCCATCGGCGTTGACGCAGGCCCACCCAGAGGATCGCTGCGCCTTCCAGTGTCCACAGGGCAAAGGTGGGATAGGCGTCGCAGGCGAAGAACACCGCCATTGTCAGCAGCATCACCGCCAGCGCGACATAGGTTTCACCCAGCAGCCGCATTGCCGGCCGGCGTATGGTCGCCGCCGCCAGCACGGCATAGAGCGCGCATCCCACCGCGGCGCTCCATGCGAGCCCGTACGGAAGGTCCCTGGCCAGTCCACTCTGCATGACGGCGGTGGCGAGCGGCGTCCCAAACACCAGCGAGCCATCGACGATCCCTTTCAGCCGCGGCGGCTGGCGCGTCGCAAACAGGATCGGGATGATGAGATACGTCACGACGAACAGCAGCACGAAGGGCTCCACGGAAGCGAACAGCTCCGGGCGGTAATAGCGCGCACCCCAGGCGATCCCGATCGCAAAGGTGAAGAAGAATCCGGTGAGGTTAAGCTCGCGCCAGGCCTTGAACCAGCTGATGGCGAGCACGAAACCGTTGAGCACCGCGTAGTAGGAGAAGAGCACGATGTGGTTGCCGCCTCCGGTGGAGGCGAGTAGCGGCGCCAGAAACGCGCCAAACAGACCCAGCACGGCAAGCGGCCGCGCATCGTGGCGCACGGCGAGCAGCAGCGTGGCGATGCCCAACGCCATGAACAGCGTGAACGCGACGCCCGCACTGAGGATGCCGAAGGTCTTGAGGGCGAAATAGACGTCGAGATACAGCAAGCCCACACCGGCGCCCTGAAGGATGAGGGCATAGAGGCGGCGCCGGCGCAGCAGACGTTGACCGGTGACGATGAGCGCCACGCCGACGGCAGCAACGGTCACCAGACGCAGCCACGGTGGCAGCAGATTCTTGCGGTAGGCGTACCTCAGCAGGAAACCGACGCCAAAGAACAGCGTAACCACACCGATCTTGGCGACGATATTGCCGGAGAGCAGGCGGTTCATCAGCGCCTGGAGCGCCCACGGCGGCTTTTCCACGGGCCTCGCATCCCATGCTGTCGCATCGTGCGGAAGCAAGTCCGGCGATGCTTCCCGAGGCACAGCGATCGGATGGACAGGCGCGGGCTCGGAAACAGCAGCGCCAGTTGCGGTCGCGTCCCGCGCGGGGATATTGGCCGGTGGAAAATCTCCGGCCAGATCATCCGGCTTCGGAGCATACGGAGGCTCCGGTTCAAAAGCCGGCTCAGCTACCGTGGCCGTCGAAGTGGCCGCTTCATCGGGCGCCGCGATGTTCGGACGGTCCCCTCCAACGCCGCCACCGCTGCCGAGATGTGAAAGGGCATGCTCAACGGCGGCGATGCGTTCCTCTATTGACGCCAGGCGACGATCGACGGTCGAATCCGACGCCTTGTCTGCTCCGCGCGGCGCTTTGCGCTTTTGACCGGCCAGTACCTGTACGAACACGCCGATGAGGAACCCCAGGACTGAACCGCCCGCCTCTCCGAGCGCATACCCGAGCACGGCACCAATCAGCATCCACATGGACGGCTACTCCCGCAATCCGACTCGCCCGCAATGTGCACATCACCCGAACCCCATGCTGTCAGTATCGACGCATACTGTCGATAGTGCTGCCCAGCCTGTCCGATAGAGCGTCAGGCGGATCGATGCCGGAACCGGGTAGTGCCCGGTTATACTCGCAAAGACGTTGCTCGACGGGCGCTACTGCAGGGCCTGCACAAAATGAAAGCAATAAGAAGACTCATCAAGCCGTACTGCATCAGCAGCGGCAGGAAGTTTCGACTGGAGGACATCGACCCTGGAGATACGGCGGGGCTCGACGCCGAGTTCAAGGACGAGGCCAAGGCACTCCTGCAGCAGGGCACCGAGATGCTGACGGAGCTGCAGGAGAAACTTTATGCGCAGGATCGCTGGTCAGTGCTGCTCATTTTTCAGGCCATGGACGCCGCCGGCAAGGACGGCACCATCAAGCACGTCATGTCGGGCATCAACCCGCAGGGTTGCCAGGTGTTTTCCTTCAAGGCGCCGTCCTCGGAGGAGCTGGACCACGATTTCATGTGGCGCACGACGAGGTGCCTGCCGGAGCGCGGGCGCATCGGCATCTTCAACCGCTCCTATTACGAGGAGGTGCTCGTAGTGCGCGTGCACACGGAGATCCTCGCGCGCCAGCGTATTCCGGAGAAGCTCGTCACGGAGGACATCTGGCAGGAGCGCTTCGAGGATATCAACGCCTTCGAGCGCTACCTCTCACGCAACGGCACCGTGGTTCGAAAATTCTTTCTGCACGTCTCGAAGAAGGAACAAAAGAAGCGCTTCCTGGAGCGGCTCGATCAACCGGGCAAGAACTGGAAGTTTGCGGCTGCCGACGTGAAGGAGCGGGAATACTGGGATGGTGACATGCGGGCCTACGAGAAGATGATCCGCCACACCGCGAGGCACGCGCCGTGGTATGTCGTGCCCGCCGACAACAAATGGTTCACCCGGCTCGTCGTCGCCGCCGCGGTCGTGGAGACGCTGGAGGAGTTGGGCCTCGCGTTTCCGACGCTCGATGGGGCAAAGAAAAAGGAGCTTGCCGCGTCACGGGCCGCGCTGCTGGCCGAGCGCGACTAGCTGGTAATTCGTTTCCGCGAAGATTAAAGAAACCGCCTTTCCCTCGCGGGAAAGGCGGCAAGAATGATCGCCGCGTACTCTGGAGAGACTGGGGAGGAGGAAGCGCGGCGACCTGTGAAGCGAAGCGACCTGCCTGAAAGCTAGTTCCAGGTCTCCAGCCGGATCTTCCAGCTACCGTCGTCCTGACGATCCAGCACTCGCATCAGATTGCCGCCGACCAGCTTGGAGCCGCCGTCTGCTGTCTGGATCTCGGCGGACCAGATCCCGGCCTGGTAGAGCGAATCGCCTTCCACGTTGGCCGCTTCGACGTCAACGAAATAGCGATCGCCCTGGGAGAAGGCGTGGCTCCAGTACGCCTCGATACCCTCTTGGCTATCGAGGGTCTCTGTGGTGGGCGAAATCAGGATCGCGTCCTCGGTGTACGTGGACGCCAGCGCCCGCGGATCGCCCGACTGCTGGATCTCCATCCACTTGGCATTGGCGGCCTCCGCGAGCTTCTGCGGATCCTTCACGGCCCCCGCGTGGGCTGTACCGAGCACCAGCGCTGTCAGTGGCACCAGCGTTAAATACTTTAGCAATTTCATATATATACCTCCTGTACAAGGTCAAGTAGAACTTAAAGGTTCCAGCGGCTGACCGGCATCTCAGTCCATCCGTGGTTGCAACTTAGTGCGTCGCAACATACTCTGCAATATGCTGCAAGTGCACAATGTGTTTACCAATGCTGGCAGACAGGACGGGAACTAATTGACTTATATGGATAAGTTCATGAGTATGAAGGCGTTTGTAGCGGTGGCGCAGGGCGGCAGCTTTGCCCGCGCCGCTGCCTCGCTCGGCCTGTCGCGGGCGATGGTGACCAAGCATATGCGCCGCCTGGAGGACAGCCTGGGAGTCCGGCTGGTTAATCGCACCACCCGTCGCGTCAGCCTGACGGAGGCGGGTATGGCGTACCGCGAGCGCTGCGTGGGGATACTCGCCGACGTCGACGAGGCCGACAGCGCGGCCACGCAACTGAGCTCCAAGCCGACCGGGACGTTGCGCCTCACCGCGCCGCCTGCCTTCGGCACCTTGCATCTGGCTCCGGCGATCGCCGAGTACATAGCGGTGCACCCCGACGTCGAGGTGGCGATGACTCTCAGTCAGCGGGAGATCGATCTGGCAGAAGAGGGCCAGGATCTTGGCATCCTCGTCGGCGAGCTTAAGGATTCCAGCCTCATCGCCCACAGGCTTGCTCACTCGCGCGTGGTCGTGTGCGGCGCGCCTGCCTACCTGGAGCGGCACGGCGTGCCACAACGCCCCGAGGACCTGCGCGATCACGCCTGCCTGCGTTACTGCACCCAGTCCCTGCACCATGACCGCTGGGAGTTCCTCGGACCGGATGGGCCGGTAAGCGTGCAGGTGCGGGGTCCGTTGATATCGAACATCGGCGAAGCGTTGCGCGTGGCGGCAGTTACGGGACTGGGTCTGGTATTGCAGCCGACCTACATGGTCGGCGCGGACCTGAGTTGCGGCCGGCTGCGGACAGTGATGCCGGGTTTCGAGCCGGTTGGCGTGGACATCCACGCCGTGTACCTGCATCGCAAGCATCTCTCGGCAAAAGTGCGCACGTTCGTGGCCCATCTCAAGGAGCGCTTCAACGACCGCCCATATTGGGACGACTGGCGCACAGCGCAGACCAGCGACGCGGTACCCAACTGAGGGATTTGCTCGCCAGGGATGACAAGCGTCAAGAGATGAAGGTGGCGCGCCCGGCGGGGCGAGCAGGGAGTAGCGAAGACACTTAATGTGTCTTCGCTCCGGCGAGCGCCCGTGCATGGATGCACGGGCCGGGGGTCAGCATGAAGCAGGGAGGACGCGCCATGGACGGCGGCGTCAAAGGATAATTCAAAGATGGCGCGCCCGGCGGGATTCGAACCCACGACCTCAGGCTTCGGAGGCCTGCACTCTATCCAACTGAGCTACGGGCGCGTTGTGCTTTCGAGCGATGTGTTGAAAGTCAGCATCCATCCCTGGAGCCTCCTACCTGCCTCGACTTGCGTGTCTCGGCGCTCAGCGGGGCAAGCATTCACTGGATGCTTGCCTCTGCCCGCCTCGCCGAGAGGCACTCTGACAAATGCGAGTTGGCCCGCACGTGAGACAGCAAGATTACCGTCATAGATGCCGCCAGTCTATCTGCCGCATTTCGTTATAATGACCACCGGCTTCTACATAGCCCGAGCACACACGCTCTTCGCAACAGTTAGACTCACCTTCGGGAGGATAGTCCATGAGTAAAGAACTGGACGCTATCTTTTTTCGAAATTTTACTCTAATCCTGATTGCGCTGGCTGTGTTTGGCGTCTTCGCGGCCATTATGGGCCGATACATTGCTACCTTGGTGCCGGAAGCCGGCGTGGCTGACACCATCATCGCTGATCGCGTAGCGCCGGTAGGCGAGGTCTACACCGAGGACAATCCGCCACCCGCCGCAGCGACTGCGGTCGCGGCGAGTTCCGCTGCCGCAGGCGGCGCCGACAAAGGGAAGCAGGTCTATGACAGCGTTTGCATGGCCTGTCACGCGACGGGCGTGGCAGGGGCCCCCAAGTTGGGCGACAAGGACGCCTGGGCGGGGCGCATCGTCCAGGGTGTGGAGATCCTCCATGAGCATGCCATCAAGGGGTTCCAGGGCGCCGCTGGTCTGATGCCGCCCAGGGGCGGCCGCGCCGACTTGCCAGATGAGGATGTGAAGGCGGCGGTTGATTACATACTCGCCAACAGCGGCGGGCTGGCGGCTCCGGCGAGCGCTGTGCCGTCAACCGCCGCCGCGGAGGCACCGGCAGGCACTGCCACGGCATCGGCGGAAGCGGCTCCTCTAGCGGCGAGCGAAGCTGTTCCTCCATCCGCGGCGACCAGCGGCGCCGGCAAACAGGTCTATGAAAGCGCGTGCTTTGTCTGTCACGCGCAGGGTGTCGCGGGCGCGCCGAAATTCGCTGACAAGGACGCGTGGCGCCCGCGGATCGCCCAGGGTGCGGACACCCTCTACGAGCACGCCGTCAAGGGCTTCATGGGCAAGGGGCTGATGCCGCCTAAGGGCGGCCGCCCCGATCTGGCGGATGAGGATGTGAAGGCGGCGGTCGACTACATGGTCGATGCGGCGAAGTAGATTGAAGCGGGATCCAGCCGGAGGGGTGAAAGCGATGATGGGCGGCCGCACCTCTTTATGCTTGATTACGCGGTCGTGAGGTTGGCCTGCATGGCGAGCAGGCGTTTGGTCCCCGCTCTCTCGAAGTTCACCTGCACGACCATGTGCTGGCCCTGCCCCTCAATGTTCAGAATAACGCCCTCGCCAAAGCTGGCGTGCCGGACACGCTGGCCGAGGCGCAGATACTCTCCCGTGTCCTCCTCGACGCCACTGCGCGGCGCATATCGAGGCAGGCTAATGCCGCCGCCGAGCCGCACTTCCTCGATGAGCTCTGCGGGCAACTCGGCGATGAAGCGCGAGGGGCGCGGGTAGAGATCATTGCCATGCAGTCGCCGGCTCTCCGCGTGGGTCAGCACCAGTCGCTCCTGTGCGCGCGTGATACCGACGTAGCACAGACGCCGTTCCTCCTCGAGCTGTGAGGGGTCCTCGCTGGAGCGCTGGTGCGGGAACAGTCCCTCCTCCATGCCGACGAGGAACACCAGCGCGAACTCCAGTCCCTTGGCCGAGTGCAGGGTCATTAGCTGCACACTGTCCTCGTGCGCTTCGGCCTGTCCTTCGCCTGACTCGAGCGCGGCGTGCGCGAGAAAGGCCTGGATCGGAGTCAGCCCCTCGTTCAGCGGATCGGGCGCCTCGAAGTCGCGCGCGGCCGTAATCAACTCCTCCAGATTTTCCACGCGTTCTTCGCCCCGGCCATCCTTCTCCTTGCGGTAATGCTCCGGCAGGCGGCTCCTGCGGATGACCCCGTCCATCGCCTCGCCCAGCGGCAGCCCGTGCGTCTCTTCAGCCATCACTTCGATGAGTTGCATGAACGCCGCGAAAGCGGACAGGCTCCGCGCGCTCAGCTCCCGGGTTGCAAGCAGGCGCTGCGCCGCCTGCCACAGTGAGTCTCGCTCCCCGCGCGCGGTCTGGCGCAGCGATTCCAGACTGCGATCGCCGATCCCGCGCATGGGCGTGTTGACCACCCGCTCGAAGGCGGCATCGTCGTCGCGGTAGGCGACCAGGCGCAGGTAGGCGAGCGCGTCCTTGACCTCGGCACGCTCGTAGAAGCGGAAACCGCCGTAGACGCGATAGGGCAGCCGTTCCTCGCGCAGGGCGTCTTCCAGCAGACGCGACTGCGCGCTGGTGCGGTACAGGATCGCCGCCTCCCTCAGGTGCCGGCTCCGCTCCTGCCAGCCCGCGATCTGCTCGACGCAGAAGCGCGCCTCCTCACGATCGTTGAAGGCGCTGTAGATCTGGATGGGCTCACCGTGCGCCCTCGTCGTCCACAGATCCTTGCCCAGCCGAGCGGCGTTGTGGCGGATGAGCGCATTGGCGGCCGTGAGGATGTTGCCGGTGGAGCGGTAGTTCTGCTCCAGACGGATGAGCCGCGTACTGGGAAAGTCCTTCGCGAAGCGCTGCATGTGCTCGACCTGCGCCCCGCGCCAACTGTAGATCGACTGATCGTCGTCGCCGACGACAAAAAGGCTGCGGCGATCATCGCGCGGGGCGCAGCCCAGCGCTCCGCCCAGATAGCGCAGCCACGCGTACTGAATGCTGTTGGTGTCCTGGAACTCGTCTACCAGCAGGTGGCGCAACCGCTCGCGGTAGTGTTGCAGCAGATCCTCGTTGCCGCGCCAGAGCTCCAGTGAGCGCAGCAGCAGTTCGGCGAAGTCGACCACCCCCGTACGCGCGCAGGTCTCCTCGTAGGCGTGATAGATGCGGATGAACTGTTCCAGCGTTGCATCGCCCTGCGGTTGCAACTGGCGGGCGCGCAGTCCCTCGTCCTTGCGCGCGTTGATGAACCACTGCGCCTCGCGCGCCGGCCAGCGTGACTCCTCAAGGCCTAGCGATTTGATCACGCGCCGCACGGTGCGCAGCTGGTCCTCGCTGTCGAGGATCTGAAAGTTATCCGTCACGCCGGCCTCGCGCGCATGAGCGCGCAGCAGCCGGTGGGCGACGCCGTGGAACGTGCCGACCCACATGCCGGCTGCCGGCATGCCGAGCAGATGCTCGATGCGACCGCGCATCTCGGCGGCGGCCTTGTTGGTGAACGTGACGGCGAGTATGCCCTGCGGGCTTGCCTCGCGCGTGGCGATGTACCACGCGACCCGGTGTACCAGGACGCGGGTCTTGCCGCTGCCGGCGCCGGCAAGCACCAAGAGGTTTCCTGGGGCCGCCGTGACCGCTTCGCGCTGGGCGTCGTTCAGGGGATCCAGAATCGCAGAAACATCCATGCCGCGATTCTACCTTACGGATGGTGGGGGTTCGTGACCATCGCTGGAGCAGAGGCAGGGCCGCGGGAGTCGCCAACAGCCTCGCTTGATCCGATACAATCCGGCGCTGATCATGAGTGCGACAGCCTCGGACACGGCGATGACACCGGAGCAGGCGCTCGGTGTCATCGCCCGGACGCTTGACGCCGCGCGCGCCTGCGGCGCCACGGCAGTCGAAGCCGCACTCAGCCAGAGTGCCGGCTTGTCGGTGACAGTGCGCATGGGGGAGCTCGAGACCCTGCAGCACCAGCGCGACAAGACGCTGCAAGTCACCGTGTACAACGGCCATCGCAAGGGTTCCGCGAGCACTTCTGATCTTACCGGGCCGGCACTGCGGCAAACGGCGGAGGCAGCCCGCGCGATCGCCCGGCACGCCGGTGAAGACCCCTGCGCCGGTCTGGTGGGTCGGGCACAACTTGCACACGAGCTTCCGGACCTCGACCTTTGCCATCCGTGGGACATCGACGTTGAGGGCGCCATCGCTCTGGCCACGTCGTGCGAGGCAGCCGCGCGCGGAGTCGATGCGCGCATCAACAACTCCGATGGCGCGACCGTGAGGACCGCCGCTGGTATCCATGCCTACGGCAACAGCCACGGCTTCGCCGGTGCCTGGCCTTCGAGCACGCATCGGCTGAGCTGCTCGGTGATCGCGAGCAATGAGGGCGGCATGCAGCAGGACTATGACTATGCGGTGGCGCGCGACCCGCAGGCGCTGCGCACAGCAGAGGAGGTTGGGCGGCGGGCGGGCGAGCGTGCTGTCCGGCGCCTGGGCGCGCGAAAGATCCCGACGACCGATGTTCCGGCGGTGTTCGAAGCCCGCGTGGCTACCTCGCTATTCGGGCATCTGGTGAGCGCCATCTCCGGCGGGAGCCTCTATCGCCGCAGTTCCTTCCTGCTTGATCATCTTGGCAAAACGATCTTCCCTCCTTGGTTGAGCATTCGGGAGGAGCCATTCCTCGCACGCGGGCTCGGCAGCCGGCCGTTCGACGACGACGGCGTGACGCCGCAGACCCGCGACATCGTCAGCGATGGTGTTCTTTGCAGTTACGTGCTCGGCGGTTACTCGGCGCGCAAGCTCGGCATGGCCACCACCGGCAACGCGGGCGGCATCACCAACTGGATCGTGACTCATCATGACGAAGATCTCCGGGCGCTGATGAAACGCATGCACCGCGGGTTGCTGGTGACGGAACTCATGGGCTTTGGTGTCAACGGTGTGACCGGCGACTATTCGCGGGGCGCGAGCGGCTTCTGGGTGGAGAACGGCGAGGTCGAGTTTCCGGTGGAGGAGGTGACGATCGCCGGGAATCTCAAGGATATGTTCCGTTGCATACTCGCCGTGGGTGCCGACGTGGAGATGACCTCGGCGATACAGACAGGCTCGGTCTTGATCGAGGGCATGGCGGTCGGCGGCAAATAACGGACGAAAGCCGGTTAATGAATCTCTGAGGCAAGTGATTGCCTGATTACGTATGAACAGCAAACGTCATTCCGTAACAGGAGCGCTAAGGAACCTCTGATTAAGTCAGAGGTTCCTGCGGCACAGGGATGTGCCGCCATCTTCGAAGGCTGCAAGCTGTTGAAGATGAAGCAAAGCAAAAACCACGCTTTTTGCTTTGCGTGCTCTGAGAAGTCCAGGATGGGCTTATTCAGAGCTTCCTTAAAGGGGTCGTAGTGAATTATTTTGGTGCGCCGCTGGCGCCAGCCGGTGATATACAGCACCGCTCGCGCAGGGTCTGGCTCGGAATCGTGCCCACGTGCAGACAGGCGCCGCCGATGATGATGCTCTTCTCGATGACGGCGACCCACTTGCCCAGCTTGGCCGCTGGATGGCGGCGCGCTGGCCGGCCGCACCGCTGCCGATGACAATGAGATTGAAACTGTCCATGCTCCCCCCCTCTGTGGTGATGCCCTGTTGCCGGCCCTCCGAGTCGGCTATGCTCCTATTTCGGACCCAGGCGCGGATTCTTAAGTGACATGAGCACTCTGCTCTCTCCCAAGCTGCTGGACGAGAAGGCGGTCCTGGACACCGTGGTGGCCACCGCCGGCGAAGTGGTGGTCGGCAAGCAGCATGAGGTGAAGCTCGCACTCGCCTGTCTGCTCGCACGCGGCCACCTGCTCATCGAGGATCTGCCGGGCGTCGGCAAGACGACTCTGGCGCACGTGCTGGCCAAGGTGCTCGGTCTCTCGTTCCAGCGCATTCAGTTCACCAGCGATCTGCTGCCCGCGGACATACTGGGCGTGTCGGTCTACGAGAAGGAGACCGGTCGTTTCAACTTCCACCCCGGTCCTGTCTTCGCCCAGCTCGTGCTGGCCGATGAGGTCAACCGCGCCACGCCGCGCACGCAGAGCGCACTGCTGGAGGCGATGGAGGAGCGTCAGGTCACCATTGAGGGGCGCACGCACGTGTTGCCGATCCCGTTTTTCGTTGTGGCCACGCAGAATCCCTCGCATCAGATCGGCACCTTCCCGCTGCCGGAATCGCAGCTCGACCGCTTCCTCATGCGCATCGAGCTGGGCTACCCGGACAGCGCTGCGGAGCGGGTGTTGCTGAAGGGCCGCGACCGGCGCGAGATGGTAGCCGAGGTCGAGCCGATCCTCCCGGCCAAGGCGCTGACCGAGATACAGCAGCGTGTCATTGAAGTTCACGTCTCCGACGCCCTCATCGACTACCTGCAAGATCTGATCGAGCACAGCCGCCGATCGCCGGCCTATGTCACGGGGTTGTCTCCCCGTGCCGGCTTAAGTCTGCAGCGGGCGGCGCAGGCCTGGGCGCTGATCACCGGCCGGGACCACGTGTTGCCGGAGGACGTCCAGGCGGTGCTGCCCGCGGTGGTCGGGCACCGGCTGCGCGCGAACGACCGCGCCCACGAGGCGTCCGCTGCCGATGTCGCAAGCCGGCTGCTGCACGAAGTGCCCATCCCATAGCTCTGCTTCAGCTTATGAACGTTTCCGTGGTCGCGGCCGGACGCAGCGCGGAGGCGAACGCTGCGCTGGGACAACCCCGTGCGCGCCTCGCAGTGCTTCCCAACCGCATCGGTCTGTTGCTGCTGTTTGTCCTCGCAGTGATGTTGCTGGGTTCGATCAACTACAACAACAACCTGGGTTACCTGCTGACATTCCTGCTTGCCGGAATCTGGGTGGTGAGCGTGCTGCACACCTATAGCAACGTCGTCGGCGTGGAGGTGTTGGGCGCCAAGGCGGCGCCCGTCTTCGCGGGCGAGGAGGCCGTGTTTGAGATCTATGTTCACAATCCGCAGGCAGCGACTCGCTACGCGCTGGAAGTCCGCCCCGCCGACGAGGCCACGGCGGTGGCGCTCGTCTTCGACCTGTCGCCGCTGACCTCCCACACCGTGCGCTTGGCGCTGGCGGCCCCCCGCCGCGGGGTGCTGCCGTTGCCGCGCCTGCGCCTGGCGTCGCGGTTCCCGCTGGGGGTTTGTACCGCTTGGATGTATTGGCACGGCGATGCGAGCTGCGTGGTCTATCCACACCCGATCGGCGTTCTGCCCCTGCCGGTGCTGCCGGATCCACTACTTACCTCGCAAAGCGGGCAGCAAGCGGGGGACGAGGACTTCGCCGGGTTGCGCGACTACCGGCCGGGTGATTCCCTGCGGCACATCGCCTGGAAGGTGCTCGCGCGCGAGCGCGGCCTGCACGTCAAGAAGTTTGCCGGCAGCGGCGAGCAGCGCGTCAGGCTGAGGCAGCAGGATGTGGCGTTTCTCGGCGAGATCGAGACACAGTTATCGCAGCTCGCGCGCTGGATACTCGATGCGGAGCACCGCGGACTGCCTTACAACCTCGAGCTCCATGGTGACGCAGTCGACTTCGGCATCGGAGGCGTGCACCGAGACAGGTGCCTGCAGGCGCTGGCCGTGCACGGACTCCGCTCTTGAATACCCCGGTGCCGGCAAAGATCCCCACACGCCCGGTGGAGTGGCTCATTGGCGCGCTGGTGCTCGTGGTGCTGCCGCATGCCCTGCGCCAGCCCTGGTGGGTGAGCGGCGGTTTTGTACTGCTCGCCCTCTGGAGGCTGTTCAATGCGTGGCGCGGCTGGCCGCTGCCGGACCGCAACCACCGACGCCTGGTTCTGCTCAAGTATGTGCTCGCGCTGACCGCCTTCGTCAGTGTCTATCGAGCCTACGGGGGCGTGTTCGGTCGCGATGCCGGTGTTTCCCTGCTCATCATCCTGCTGGGGCTGAAGCTCGTCGAGATGGGACGCGCACGCGAATATTACCTCGCTGCCTTTCTCGGCTTTTTCCTGGTCGTCACTCACTTCTTTTACTCGCAAGGGATCCCCTCGGCGCTGTACATGCTGCTGGCCGTGGGAGGTCTTATCGCGGGCCTGGTCGCCTTTAACGACCCGCGCGGCTCGTTGCCGGTTGCTGATCGTCTGCGGCTGGTCGCGCGGTTAATGGCACAGGCGCTGCCGCTGATGATTGTGGCATTCGTGTTCTTCCCGCGCCCGAGCAAGCCGCTGTGGCACTTGCCGAAGGACGTGCGTTCGGCGGTGTCGGGCTTAAGCGAAGAGATGTCGCCGGGGAAACTGAGCGAGCTGACGCTCTCGGACGCCGTCGCGTTCCGCGTCTCTTTTGTGGCTGCGATACCGGCGCAGAACGAGTTGTACTGGCGCGGCCCCGTCATGGTGACGACCGACGGGCGCACCTGGACGCCGGGCAGCGCCGCCCGCAATGTGCCGGCGCCGCCGATCGGGGCGCAAGGCCCACGCTACGAGTACAGTGTCACACTCGAGGCGCACAACCAGCGCTGGCTGTATGTCCTCGAGCATCCGTCTTCGTTGCCACCCGCCGCGCGCCTGACGCGCGACCTCCGCGTGGTGACTGATCGGCCCGTTTCCGAGCGCATGCGCTACGCCGCGCAGTCGTACACGCACACTTTTGTCGCGGAGGCGAACTTCGAGGAACTGCGGGAAGCGACCCAACTGCCCGCTGGCGCGCATAGGCGAGCGCGCGCGCTTGCGCACAAGTGGCGGACGGAGCTGCGCAGCGATGCCGCGCTGGTGCAACGGGCCCTCGACTACTTTCGCAACCAGCCCTTCCACTACACGCTAACGCCGCCGGAGATTCAGGGCGACGCGGTCGATGAGTTTCTGTTCTCGACCCGGGAGGGGTTCTGCGAGCACTACGCCGCGGCGTTCACTGTGCTCATGCGCGCGGCCGGCGTGCCGGCTCGCGTCGTGACCGGGTACCAGGGCGGGGACTACAACCCCGTCGGCGATTACCTCATCGTGCGCGAGCGCGACGCGCATGCCTGGACCGAGGTGTGGCTCGGCCGGCGCGGCTGGGTGCGGGTGGACCCCACCGCGGCGGTCTCGCCGACGCGCGTTGCGCGTGGCATCGAGGAGGCCCTGTCACTGGCAGTGGGCAACCCCTCCTCGGTACTGGACGAGAGCACCGCGATGCGCGCGCTGTGGCGGCCCGTGCGACACACCTTTGATGCCATCAACAACCGCTGGAACATTTGGGTTATCGGCTACAACGCGCGTCGTCAGGAGGCGCTCTTCGAGGGATTCGGCGTCGGCGCTAATCGCCGGTCGCTCGTACTGGGACTGCTCGCCGGCCTGGCCATAGCGCTTGGCGTGGTCGCGGCGATCGCGTTGCGGGGGACGCTGCCGCGGCGCGATATGGCGCAGCGTGCTTATGCCCGGTTCTGTCGCAAGCTCGCCCGCTTGGGCTATCCGCGCGCCGCACACGAAGGGCCGCTCGACTTCGCCCGGCGCGTCAGCGTTTCGCTGCCCAGGCTGGGCGCCGATGTGCGAGCCATCACGGAACTCTACGCGCAGACCCGTTACGGGTCGTCGCAGAATCCCGACAACGCCAGAGCCTTGACGATCGCGGTACGGAAATTCGGCTAGTAGAACTAGTTGGTTAGAATGACAATCAGGGAAAGTGCTGATGCCTGCCCCAAGCAGGCCGGACTCCGGGGATAAAGATGTTGATTTATGTTTCCGGCCGCCCCGCGCCAGCATGCGGCGGCGGGACAAGGAGCAACATGAGCGAGTCCATGCATCAGCCAACGCACGGCGGCCAGCTGTCCCCCGCCGACATCGCCCTCCTCGATCTATTCCAGCAGGCGGACCCACTGGCGCTGCAGCCGCTCCTCGCCCAGTGTCCCATCCGCGAGCTCCGAGCCGGCGAAACCCTCATCCAGGCCGGTTCCAGGGACGGCCGAGTGTATCTGGTCCTCTCCGGACGCCTGCGGGTGCATCTGCACAGCGATGATCGCTATCCGATGGCGATGGTCCGAGCCGGTGAGAGCGTTGGTGAGATCGCCATCATTGACGGTCAAAGCGCCGCCGCATACGTCATCGCCCATGAGCATGCCCGTGTGCTGCAGATCGAAGAGGAGGTTTTGTGGAGCATCGTCCGCACATCGCACACGGTCGCCTTCAACCTGCTGCAGATCCTGGCGCAGCGGCTGCGCTACGGTAACGCGGTGATCCACCGCATTCGCGAATTGCTCCGCGAATACGAGTACGAGGCGACCATTGATCCGTTGACTACACTGTTTAACCGCCGCTGGCTGGACAGCATGCTGCGCCGCCTGATACAGCGGGCGGAGAGCGGAGATCAGCCGCTCGCCGTGCTGATGATCGATCTGGATCGCTTTAAGGAATACAACGACACCTACGGCCACGTCGCGGGCGATCGCGCGCTCTCGGTAGTCTCCAAAGTTCTGCGCGACCACCTGCGTCCCGAGGACACGCTCTCGCGTTATGGCGGCGAAGAGTTACTCGCGCTGCTACCCGGTACGACGCGGGAGGAAGCGCTGATAGTGGCTGAGCGGCTGCGCGTGGCGGCGAGCGAGGCGAGCATCGCGCAGCTGAGCGGGCGCGTGCTCCCTGCCGTTACCATCTCGGTGGGGATTGCGCAGCTGCGTCCCGGCCAGGGCCCGGAATCGCTGATCGCGGCTGCCGATGAGGCGCTCTACCGAGCCAAGCGGGCCGGGCGCAACCGCATCAGCGATTAGCGAGTCGCGGCCGCGAGCGCGTCCTCGCGCGGGCCGCCGTTCTCCTGCGACTGCGTGCGGTAAAGTTGCGCGTAGGCGCCGTTCAGGCGCAACAACTCAGCATGTGTCCCGCTGTCCACGATGCGGCCCGCCTTGAGCACGACTATGCGATCGGCGCTCTCAATGGTGGAGGGACGATGCGCGATGATGATGAGAGAGGTGCGATCCCGACGCAGGGTCTCCAGCGCGTCGCGGATGTGCCGCTCGGACACCGTGTCAAGCGCTGAGGTCGCCTGGTCCAGCAGAAGGATCCGCGCGTCCTTAAGCAGGGCCCGGGCGATGGCCAGGCGCTGGCGCCCCTGCCTGAGAGGCGAAGTCCGTTCTCACCAATGAGCGTGTCCAGTCCTTCTGGCATCATCCGCACGAACTCCATCACGCGCGCGGCCTCGGCTGCCCGGACGATGTCGGTCTCGGCAGCGGTGCGCAGCGTGCCATAGGCGATGTTGCTGCGGACAGTGTCGTTGAAGAGCACCACTTCCTGAATGACCAGCGCGATGTTCTCGCCTGCTCCACCTGCGACACGTTGAAGGGGCACATAAGCGAGCAGACGGGCGTAAAGGATGCGGCCGGGCGTGGCCTGGGTCGTGACGGTTGGCGGCCTCAAGGGACTAATTTCGATTATCCTATATCCGCCTTAATGACACCTATCGGAAATGTCTAAAGCACATCCCATTATCGCCGTGACCGGCTCCTCCGGCGCCGGCACCAGCAGTGTCAAGGTCGCCTCCGAACACATCTTCCGGCGCGACGGCATTCGTGCGGCGGCGGTGGAAGGTGACAGCTTCCACCGCTACGAGCGCAGCGAGATGGAGCGTCTGCGGGCCCTGGGCGAGAAGGTGACCCACTTCGGACCCGAAGGCAACCTCTTCGACGAACTGGAGGCGCTGTTCCGCGACTATTCCGCACACGGCTCGGGCCGTCGGCGGCACTACATCCACACCCAGGAGGAAGGGCTGCGGTACGATCGGCCACCCGGTACCTTCACCGAATGGGAGCCGTTGCCGCGCAACACGGATCTCCTCTTCTACGACGGATTGCACGGCGGGCTCATCACCGACAAGGTGAACGTTGCGCAATACGTCGATCTGCTCATCGGAGTGGTACCCATCATCAACCTCGAATGGATCCAGAAGATCCACCGCGATAAGGCGGTGCGCGGCTATTCCGCCGAGGCGGCCACCCAACTCATCCTGCACCGCATGCACGACTACGTGCACTACATCGTCCCGCAGTTCTCGCTGACCGATATCAATTTCCAGCGGGTGTCCATGGTGGACACCTCCAATCCCTTCGCGGCCGCCGAGATACCGAGCAACGACGAGAGCCTGGTCGTCATCCACATCGCGAACCGCAAGAAGATCCTTCCGGATTTCCGTTATCTGCTGGAAATGCTCTCGGGCTCGTTCATGTCCCGGCCGGATACCATCGTGGTGCCGGGCGGCAAGAAGAGCTTCGCCATGGAGATTATTATCGGACCTGTGATTGAACGCTTGCTCCGCGAGAGCGGGCGCTGGGCCGCTTAGTCTGCTTCATATATGTCCTATCGCATCACGCTTGCCGATAGCGGCGAGACCTTCGTCGCCTCGGCGGAGGAGAGCCTCCTGGAGGCCGCGCTCCGGCAAGGCCGGGCATTCCCGTATGGCTGCCGCAACGGACAGTGCGGTGCGTGCAAGGCGCGGCTGCTTGCCGGCGAGGTTGGCTACGCAGACCGGGAGTTGGGCGCGCTCACGGAGGCCGAGCGGCGGGAGGGCTGGTGTCTGTGCTGCCAGGCACGCGCGCGCAGCGACATCACCCTTCAGGTGCGCGAGGTCGATCGGGTGGGAGAGCAGGAGGTGCGTACGCTGCCGGCGCGGGTGGCGCGTCTGCGGCGACTCAGTCACGACGTCATGGGTATCTGGCTGCAGTTGCCGCAGAGTGAGCGGCTCGCCTTCCGCGCGGGCCAGTACATCGACATCCTCATGCGCGACGGACGCCATCGATCCTTCTCGCTCGCAAATCCGCCGCATGATGATGAGCTGCTGGAACTGCACGTGCGCTACTATCCCGATGGGGTGTTCGCCGAGTATGCCTTTCAGCGTTTGCGCGAGAAGGAACTGCTGCGCATACGCGGACCCTACGGGAGCTTCTACCTGCGCGAGGATGCCGGGCGGCCCATGCTGTTCGTCGCCGGCGGCACGGGCTTCGCGCCCATCAAGGCCATCCTGGCCCATGCATTCCTGAAGCGCCTGCCGCAGGCGATGACGCTCTATTGGGGCGTGCGAGGGCTCCGCGACCTGTACTCCGATCTGCCGGCACGGTGGGCGGGCGAATATCAGAACCTGCAATTCATTCCGGTATTGTCCGAGCCAATGCCGGAGGATCAATGGCGCGGCCGCACGGGATTCGTGCACGAGGCGCTCGCCGCCGATCATGGCGAGCTGTCCGGCCACGCAATCTACACGAGCGGCCCGCCGGTGATGGTGAAAGCGGTGGCGGAGGTGTGCCGGCAGCGCGGCATGCCGCAGGATCGAATCTACTCCGATGCTTTCGAGTTCGCCGCTGACTGATGCGCTGGCGTCGCAATCCCTGACCCTGCGGGTAGAAGGGTGGAGGGGCGCGCCAGGGTGGCGAGCTCCAGTCCCTGGCGATGCGAGCGCAGGGCTGCGTCGCGATCGCCGAGCTGCTCGAGCGCCTCGGCGAGCAGACGGTAGGCCTCCGGTGACGGCGCCTTCTCGATGACCGTCTCAAGATAAGAGCGCGCCTTGCCCCAGAGACCGTTGCGCAGGGACAGACGGCCGAGCGTGAGCAGCAGCTCCGGCTCATCTGCGTGCTTGGCGAGCCAGTCCTCTGCGATCTTTTGCTGCCGCAACCCATCCGCAGCCCGCAGCTCGCCGAAGAGGCGCACAAGTTCGCCGCTCCACTGCTTCTTCAGCGCACCGTAGACGAACTCGTATGCGCCACCCGGATCGCCACCGCGGGCGAGCGCACGCGCATAGCGCGCAACCACCTCAGGGGACTGACGGCGCGCTCTTGACAGGCGCTCCCAGGCGGTCTTCAGCTCCCGAGGGTCCTGGCGATGTTCGGCCTCGGCAAGGAGGCCCTCGATGGCTTCGCGCTCGATTGCGCCCTGCTGCTCGGCGGGCAGCAGGTTACGCCTGGCCAGCTTCGGCATCAGCTCCAGCAGCCCAGCCCACTCGCCAGTGGCGCGGCGGTAGGCAAGTTCCATGCGCAGTACCTGGTCGTGGTTGCGACCGATCTCGCGTAGCCGATCAAGTGCCGCGCGTGCTTCCTCGAGCCGCTGCTCGTGCAGGGCCGCCTCCATTTGCGTCAGTAGTACAGGCAGTTCGGCGTCGGGACCCTGTTCCTTCGCCATCTGCAAGTAGAAGGACTGTCGATCCGGGGCCTTCTGAGCCTGCGCCGCGCGCGCGGCCCCCAGGTAGTGCAGCAACGGCCTCTCGCTGCGTCGCGCGCCGTCACTTAGGTGCCGCTCGGCTTCGCGCCAGTCGCCCTGGACCAGGGCAAGAAAGCCGGCATTGAGGGCGTACTCTGCCTTCTCCTGGTGCCGCCGCCGCGACCAGTTGCGCAGATCGCGCGGTGCGCGCCCCAGGCGGTGCAGCAATCGCCATGACCACAGGCCGGCGATCACGGCGAGGAGCATCAGCACAATGAACACGACAAAGCTGGTACGCACGAGGTGCCCGTGCACTCCAATGACGACGAAGCCGGTGTCCTTCAGGAGTTGTCCGCTCAGCAGCACTGCGAGCAAGAGCAGGGAGAGACTGACGAGGAGGAAGCGCATGGGTCGCCGGCTACGGCTAGGAGGAGGGACCGCCCGCGGCGGCGGTCCCGTCGAGTTGGGCGCGCACGAGGGCCAGCGGCTGCGCCAGTGTGGGCAGCGGCGGCGCCAGCTCGATCTCTCGCATCGGCCTTAGTGTCTCCATGACGGCAGTCACGGCCGGCGCCTGCGCGTCATAGTAGCGATCGAGGAGATCCTCGACGCGCGCGAGCGACGCGCGGAAGTTCTGTGTATCGTGGCGCAGCAGTTCCAGCCGCGCGGCGGCAAGCTCCAACCGCAGGTTTTGTTGCAGCAGATAGCGCTTGCCGGGGTCGAAAATGACATCATCGGGCACCGACATGCTCTTGACGTCCACCAGCCCCACCAGGTCCTTCCACATTGCGTGCAGCGCATCCCGCCAGTCGCGTTCCGGCGTAGCTGCAATACTTTCCGGTGTCGCAGCGGGATCGCTCCCGGTCTCCCGTACCTGCTCGAGCTCCGCTGCCTTGAGAGGCAGTCCCTCGGCGCGGCCGATAATGTCCGCGAGCGCCAGGGCCAGCCCCGAGATGTCCGCCGGGCGCAGCGCGCGTAGCGCGTTGAGGTTGCCGATTACCTGTTCGCGAATGGGAATGAGCGTCGGATCACTGCTCTCTCCCAGGCGCCGATCCGCCGCCTCCAGGGCGGCGGAGGCGGTCTTAACATCGCGCTCCAGTTGCAGCCGCAGCTCTGCAGCCATGAGCAGGTACTCCACTTCCCGCAGCAGCCACCGCCGGTCGTTCGCCGGTTCCGCGGCGCTCTGCACGGCGAGCGCCTGCGTCACCTGCTGTTCCAGCGCCGAGTGTCTGTCAGAGAGTTCGCCGAGCTTGCGATCCATCTCCGCCTGCACTTGATCGAGCGGCGGCCGCCAGGCGCCCGTCTCGGCCATGCGGGCGTCGACGCCCTGCAGTTCCGCCCGCAGCGCATCGACCGTTTCCTGATTGTGGCGCGCGTTCGCGGCCAGATCACTGCTCAGTTTGAAGTAGAGTCCGCCGGCGGCAACGAGCGCGGCGAGCGCAAGGACCAGCGGCAGCCAGCCTGGCCGGCTGCGCGGCGAGCGCGGCGAGTCACGCACCACTGTCGCTTCAATGATCTCCGGGCTCTGGGATTCCACGGCGGGCTTGGTCACGGGGCGGGTTCAGGACTGGTCATTTAATGCCGGAAGCCATTGGCACGCAAGCGCAAAAATCGCCATCACTTGAACTTGAGTCGCAGGCCGGCGGCCTTCTGGTATTCGGCTTCTTGCTCGAGATCGGCCGTTGTGAGCGGGTGCGCGTCGAGCCAGCTTTCCGGGAAGCGCAGCTTGACGGTAGTGTCGGCAGCTTCCACCTCGATGCGCGGCACGGCAGCATCGGTCCGGCTGCGATGCACAAGCACGGCAAGTCGCAGCAGGATGCATAGCCGGCGCATCGGCTCAATTTCGTCGTCGGGCAGCGCCTGGAATTCACCCTGCGGAAACTTGCGCCGATGCGTGCGCACCAGGAGCGCCATGCGGTGCTGGTCTCCGCGGGCGAAGCCTGGCATGTCGAGGTTGTTGAGCAGATAGCACCCGTGTTTGTGATACTGGCTGTGCGAGATCGACAATCCTATCTCGTGCAGCCACGCTGCCCATTTGAGCACAGGCCGGTACTCGTCGTCGTCGAGCTTCCATGGCTCCTTCGCCATGTCGAACATCGCGAGCGCCTTGCGCTTTACCCGCCTTGCCTGCGCCTCGTCGATCTGATAGCGCTTTCCGAGTTCCAGTACCGTGCGCTCGCGGATGTCGTCCTGACGCATCCGGCCCACGAGATCATAGAGGAGACCTTCGCGCAGGGCCCCGCCCGCCACATCCATGCGTTCGATGCCGAGGGCATCGAAGATGGCGCAGAGTATGGCCACACCGCCGGGGAATACCGGCGCGCGCTCGGCGGCGACGCCCTCGAGCTTGATCTCGGTGGTATGTCCGGCAGCGACCAGTGACTTGGAAAGTTTCTTGAGCGCGGTGGCGGTGATGCCGTCCTTGCTCCAGCCCTCGCCTCGGACCGCATCGTGGATCGCGAGCACCGTGCCGGAGGCACCGATGGAGGTCTCCCAGCCGATCTTGCGGTACACGCTGGTAACGGATTCGAGCTCCTGGAGCGAAGCGATCTCTGCGGCGTGCATTTGCTCGGCGGTGATCCTGCCGTCGCGGAAATATTTCTGGCTCAGGCTCACGCAGCCGATGTGCAGGCTCTCCATGCGCCGGGGCTCAAACTTGCGGCCGAGGATGAGTTCGGTGCTGCCGCCGCCTATGTCGACCACCAGCCGCTGGCGGCTGTCATCCTCCAGACTGTGCGAGACGCCCAGATAAATGAGGCGCGCCTCCTCGTGACCGGAGATGACATCGATGGGATGGCCGAGCGCCTGCTCCGCCCGGGCGAGGAACTCGGCGGTGTTGCGGGCCTTGCGCAGCGTGTTGGTGCCGACCGCGCGCACGCTCGTCCTCGGCACACCGCGCAGGCGTTGACCAAAGCGGCGCAGGCAGTCAACGGCGCACGCCATCACCTCTTCGTTCAGCCGGTTCCTGTTATCCAGACCTCCGGCCAGGCGCACCATCTCGCGCATCCTGTCGACAACCTTGAGCCGCCCGTCAGCGACTTGCGCAACGATCATGTGGAAGCTGTTGGAACCGAGATCGACAGCCGCCGCCGTGTCGCTATTGCTTGTCATCGCGGCGGATTATAGCGGCAAACTGCGGCCTGCACTTTACAGCGCCGCTTGCGCGCACTACAGTCCACGGCAACGCGCCACCGCGCTCTCCATCTAGCGACGAGGCACATGGCAACGGTAGTCCGAGTCAACCCGCAGGAGGCTTACGAGGTACTTGCGTCGGATGCAACGGCCGTGCTGGTCGATGTGCGCAGCCGGGTGGAGTTCGACTACGTCGGTCATCCCATCGGTGCGATCCATGTCCCGTGGAGAGAGTATCCGGACTGGAGCGTGAATCCGGATTTCGAGGGTGAGGTACGCCGCGCGCTCGAGGGGCGCGGAGCGACGCCGGTCGAGCAGACAGCGCTGTTGCTGATCTGCCGCAGCGGCAACCGCTCGTTCGCCGCCGGGGAGGAGCTGCTGAAGCATGGCTTCACGCGGGTCTACAACGTCGAAGAGGGGTTTGAAGGCGACAGGGACGTGGATAATCACCGCAGCACGGCAAATGGATGGCGTTTCCGTGGCCTGCCGTGGGAGCAGACCTAGCCCGTGGCCGCTGCCGGCTACGCAAGCACGAATATCTGAGGTGTGGGTCATGCAGTTCGAGAGCATCAACCCGGCGACGGATGAGCGCATCAGGTCGTTCCCGGTGCTCACCAACGCGGAGATCGATACGGCGCTCGCGGAAACACACGCCGCACATGCTCGGTGGGCGGCCACATCGTTCGATAGGCGCGCGGCGTTGATGCGCAGGGCCGCGGCGGTCCTGCGTGAACGGCGCGAGGAATTCGCGCGCATCATCACGCTCGAGATGGGCAAGCTCATCAAGGAGGCGCGCGCCGAGGTGGAGAAGTGCGCGGCAGCATGCGACTACTACGCGGAGAACAGCGCGCGCTTTCTTGCCGATGAGATTGTCGAGACTGACGCGGGGCGCAGCTATGTCGCCTATCAGCCGCTCGGCACTGTGCTGGCCATCATGCCCTGGAATTTTCCATTCTGGCAGGTGTTCCGGTTCGCGGCGCCGGCTCTCATGGCCGGGAACTGCGGCGTGCTCAAGCACGCGGCCAATGTCCCGCAGTGCGCACTCGCCATTGAGAGCGTCTTCATCGCAGCCGGCTTCCCGAGCGGTGTCTTCCGCACTCTGCTTATCAGCAGCGAGCAGGTGGCCAAGGTGCTGGATGATGCGCGCGTGCACGCGGTCACGATCACGGGCAGCGAATACGCCGGGCGCAAGGTCGCGGAGCGCGCCGGCGTCAATCTCAAGAAGTCTGTGCTCGAGCTCGGCGGCTCCGATGCTTTCATCGTCCTGGAAGATGCCGATCTCGAACTCACAGTGTCCAATGCGGTCGCCTCCCGCTTCCTCAATGCCGGGCAAAGCTGCATCGCCGCCAAGCGCTTCATCGTGGTAGATGACATTGCCGAGAAGTTCCTGGAGCGGTTCAAATCGGGGGTCGAGGCGCTCAAGCCTGGTGATCCACTGGACGAGAACACCACACTCGCGCCGCTGGCGCGTCGCGACCTGCGCGATGAGCTGCATCAGCAGGTGACGCAGAGCGTACGCGAGGGCGCGGTGGCCATGGCCGGCTGCGAACCCCTGGACGGCCCCGGCGCGTTCTATCGGGCCTCGATCCTCGATCGCTGCACACCGGCGGTGCGGGTGTTCAATGAGGAACTGTTCGGGCCGGTGGCGACAGTCATTCGCGTACGCGATGAGCCTGAAGCCGTCGCCGTGGCCAATTCCTCACGCTACGGTTTGGGTGGCAGCGTATGGACGCGAGACACTGCGCGAGGCGAGCGCGTCGCCCGCGAGCTGCAATGCGGCCTGAGCTTCGTCAACGGCATGGTGAAGAGCGACCCGCGGCTGCCCTTCGGCGGGGTCAAGGCCTCAGGTTACGGCCGCGAGTGCTCGCACCATGGCATCCGCGAGTTCGTCAACGCCAAGACTGTCTGGATCCGCTAGAGCCGCGCGTCGCGCTCCCTGATGTCAATGTTAATAGTGCGGGGCCGCGACTGCGGGCGGGATACCCTTGTCCCGTACGAAAAGACGATGACCAGCCATTCATCGCCGTTCAGTTGTCCTCGCCCCTTCTTCATCAGGGTGAGCGGGATCAAGGCGTTCGTCCAGTGAACGATTGCCCCCGCGAACGGGCGCACCACGGACGGTAGTGTCAAAAATCTCGTCGGTGTCTTAATCCCTTCTTCATCAGGTCGTCGGTTCAAACCGATGCGATCGTCGCGATCATCATGGGGATCGGGTCTTAATCCCTTCTTCATCAGGTCGTCGGTTCAAACATACGACGATGGCCACCCCTTCGCAGTCTCGGTGTCTTAATCCCTTCTTCATCAGGTCGTCGGTTCAAACCTGAGCCGGAGGACTACTCGGAGACGGGCGATGCGTCTTAATCCCTTCTTCATCAGGTCGTCGGTTCAAACCGAGACGTTCGACCGACGCCGCCGGCATGTGCCGTCTTAATCCCTTCTTCATCAGGTCGTCGGTTCAAACGAAAAGAAACATGACGATCTTTTTAGTATGGTGGTGGGTCTTAATCCCTTCTTCATCAGGTCGTCGGTTCAAACTCGACCGCCGCCGCCGGCACATGCCGGCGGAGTGGTCTTAATCCCTTCTTCATCAGGTCGTCGGTTCAAACGGAAGGGCAGGAGTATGATTTTCATCAGGGTGATGAGTCTTAATCCCTTCTTCATCAGGTCGTCGGTTCAAACTGTGCCAGTGATGGCGATGGTATGGCCGGTGCCGCGAAAGTCGGGCGGAAAACAAAGAAGCTGCACTTCACACCCGCCAGCATGCATTCGACGGTGTCCGCGCTGTCCTGGATGATCTCGATGGGCAGTCCGATCGCAGCGAGGCGCTCGGCCAGCCCGCGGGGAAAGGTATCAGTGGGGCAAAACCAGTCGAAATCGACCGACACCCGGTGCCCGAGCTGAAGTGCGAGCCCTGTCCCGCCGGCAAGCGTGAAAGAGAACCGTGAAAGCGCCCCGCAAAGTACCGGGGCGAGCCGCGCCGCCTCAGGTGTCAGCACCTCAGTCCGCATCGAGGTAGAGTCTCCAGAAGTTGCGGTCACGCGTTGGCAAGCGACGGCTCATCGCCGCGATGTCACGCAGTTCCGTGCGGGAGTAATGTGCGAGCAGCCAGCGGAAACCCTCCGGTGTGGTCTTGTCCATGAGCCGCTCGGCAATGAAGCGGCCATGCTGCGCCGGGTCGAGGGTGTCGAAATCCGTGTCCCAGAAATAAGGCCGTAGACGCTCCGGCAATGAGGATAGGCTCATGCGGCGTTCTCCCGGTCGCGATAGCCGAAAGGCTCGCGTTGATTCTCTCGCAGTTCCTGGGTGCTTGAATTGCACTCAGCAGTCACTTTCACCCGCCACCACCGCCACAGCAGTGTCCTGAAGGGCGGGGTACGCCATTGCGCCTGCTGTCCGGCGTTGCCGAGGAAGGCGGGGATGGTGAAGGTGACCTGGTATTCGAGTTTTCTCATCGTGGTTACTCCGGGCTGCAATTGTCCCTCAGCGTTCCGCGTCTTGTGCGCTCCGACAAGCTTGCGGCGAGCCAACGCGTAGGCCGCATCTCGGCTTGTTTTTCCGTATATACAGATATACATTGCGTTCATGGATATCAGTTTCGACCCCGCCAAGGATGCGCGGAACATCGCCCGGCGCGGTCTGTCGTTGGCGCGTGCGGCGGATTTCGATTGGGCCAGTGCCCTGATTGTGGAAGATGCGCGCAGGGATTACCGAGAACAGCGCTTCCAGGCGCTGGGCTTCATAGATGATCGCCTTGCACATGCTGGTATTCACGCCTCGCGCCGGCAGGATCCATGTCATCAGTCTGCGCAAGGCCAATCGTAGAGAGGCCCGACGTTATGAAACGCAAACCCCCGAATTGATTGACAAAGAGAATCCGGAGTGGACGGCGGCGGACTTCAAGCGCGCCCGTCCGGCTTCCGAGGTGCTGCCCAAGCTCATCGGCAAGAAGGCGGCAGTGCGCCTGTTGAAACCGCGTGGCCGGCCGAAATCACTGGACGCGAAAGTGTCCATCAGCCTGCGGCTTGCGCCCGAGACGCTGGCGCGCTGGAAGGCCAGCGGCCCCGGCTGGCAGACGCGCATGGCGGCGGCCCTCAGCCGGACAGCGCCTCGCGTGTAAGCCATCCCGGCGCTCTTTCGATGACCGCAGGAAAAGAACGCTGTCGGCTGCCGGTTCATTCTTCGTTCTCAAGCAGCGGAGTGGCGTCGAGTTCCAGGGCGGGCACGGCGGCGATGCTTTGCCCCACGATGCCGCGCATCTCGCCGTAGAGGCCCGAGGTGTTGAGCATCACCCGCTCGAGCTGCTTCTCGCGTTCCTTCCATTGCTTCTCCATGGCACGGCGCTCGGCGGCGATCTGCGCTTGCAGGGCGCTGAAGGCCTCAGCGATACCCTGCACGCGGCTTCGGAACTGGTCCCCCGCGAGGTAGCGGTAGAGCATCTCCATCTTCTCGTTCTTGCCTTCGGAGGCAGCATGGGCGAAGGCGACCTGAATGAGCTGTTCGCGCAGCACCGTGGCGAGCGCCGCCAGACGCCGAGGCTCGCCACCCAGACACCGTCAATCTGGCCGAAGCCGCCGCGCATTTCTTCGGGTAGCGTCACCGAGACGAGGACGGCGAGATTGGCGCCGACCGCGCGCTGGTCATCCTTGAGCTTGGTGAGCCACGCCGGTTGCCAGCGCCTGGTGTTCTTGGTTTCCCATATGATGGTGCCGCAAGGTTGACCCACACTGTTGCGGACCTTCTGAATCAGATCGGCGCCAGCCACGCCGTGCGGAACGGGCTCGATGCAGTCGTAGGGAAACTGCCGTTCTAGGGCGACCTGGATGTCGAGTTCCAGTACCTCGCCTTGCAGTTCCTGTGAGCCCTGCTCGCTCTTGCGCTTCATCTCATCGACGAGCTTCTTGAGGTCCTCGATCTGCTTGTCCTTCTCCTTAACCTTGAGCGACTGCTCCTCGCTTACCGTCTTGCGGATGTTCTCTTCCAGACGCTGCTTCTCCGCATCGAGCTTGCGCGCTACTTCAAGGTCCAGTTCGCGCTGGCGCTCCTCCAGGGCGGTCTTCTCCCTACGCAAAGCCAGCTCCGCCTCTTGCGCCTGTCTCGCTTTCCGCTGCATTTCGGCGAGCTGGTCCTGGAGTAGCTTGAGCTCTTGGGTTGACTGTTCGCGGGCGCGCGCCTCGGCTTCCTGGACGGCGCGCTTGAGCCGCTCTTCATTCTGCCGCTGCAGCGTGGCCTCAAGCTCACTTCGGATCTGCGTAGCAAGCGCCTCGGAGACCGGGATCTCCGTGCCGCAGTTCGGGCATTTGATTCGAGTGTCATTCATAGCGTGCGGTCCAGAAGTTCCGGAACACTTGCGTGCCTCATGCAGCGACAATCTGATCGAAGCTAATCGCGTTGCGATCAAGCGCGATCCCAAAGCGTTGTGGCCGTGTGCCGCGACCGGTGACGAGGTAGGACCTTGCGGCAGATTTTCCGAGTTCGGTTCTGATGCGATGGTGCAGGCGAGACTTGCGTTCCAGGAAAAATTGTTTGTCCATTCCAGCCGAGAGCCGACCCGTCGTCCGGTCATCGTCACCCATGGGACCGATAATGCGGCGGTATTCGGACAGAAACTCCTCGGCGTACTGGCGTTCGGGTACGCGCTGGCTCGGGCAGGCCAGATCAGGTTTTGCATCTATCCGCCGGCGTGCAAACCAGCTCAGGAAAGCCAGCTCGGCCGGGGGTAAGCTCAGCACTACACCGCCGGCGCGGATGCGATGCCCGCGGAGATCGATGACAAGCTCGGGAGGGCCTAGGGTTTGCCTGGCTGCGGCAACAGTCTCGCTGAAGCTTGTCCGCCCCTCGAGCAGTTTATCGGGCAGCCCGTGGCGCAGGCTGACGAAAGGGATCTCCGCGAGCGTGACTTTCGCATTGCGCGTGTCGGCGAGCTTGTTGTCGCGAGTGGTGATGACGCGGGTATTGGTCGTCGGATAGAAGAAGTCCCAACTCGACTCGAATGGCTCGGAGACGAGCACGTGCGAGAGTCGGTCCTGCTCGCGGCCGAAGAGCGACAATGCGTAACCGAGGTAGAAACCCATTGTCTTTCTCCCGCCGGCGATGGATGTGTGTACGGCGCTATGAGCGTCAGCCGTGAACTCGCGTACCGCCTCGGTAATGAAATCGGCTGTGCGCTCGTTGTCGCCGGGTGTGCGGATATCATCGAGCGCGCCGCCCGCTTCGTCGTCGAGCACATGGATGTTAGTCGGGTCAAACGCGATCGGAGGCAGGCCATAGTCCTTGAGCAGGCGATGGAACCATCCCGGATCATCGGAAAGCAACGCCAGTCGCGCACGCTCAGCGCCTTCGCGAGTCGTGATCAGATGGATCTCGGTGGGTAGGAAAGGCGGACTTGCATTCAATGCCAGCGCGTAGAGGGTTTCAGTGACCACCTGTGGCGATAGTCCGGTCACGGAGAGCAGGATGCGGCGAGGGTAAGAAGACGGCACGCCCGGATCTGGTGTGGTGTCCGTGCGTGCCGCCGGCGGGGATGAAACCGAGCCTTCCCTGGCCTCTATGGTCTTCGACCGCGCCGCGCGGGCGCGGCGCCCTGTTGATGTTTCCGTGGACAGGTTTGCCTTCGGTTTCATGGGCCGCATTGTGGACTAGGGATCGCTCTCTGACTGTTCCGGCAAGCTTGTGGTGTTTCCTCCATCGCGGGCAAGCTCACGCCCATCAAGCCTGCTCCCGCATCCTCGCGGGCAAGCCCGCTCCCACAAAGCTCGCTCCTACAGGGCCGATCCGATATTGCCCAAGGCCCATGCTTGCGCTCTTGCCGGCGTGGGTCCATTGGCCGATCCAGAGATACGGCCAGAAAGGCTCGATGGCTTCTGCAGGAACCTGAAACTCACCGATGATTCCACCCATCTGCATGGTGGTGTGCTGACGCAAGGAGTATCGCGTCCAGTCATACCAACGGAGCTGTGCATTGTGGATGGTCACGTTCCGTGAACGCTCCACCAGATCCTTGAAGTCAGTCTCCAGCGGCGTATCGGTATGGAAATAAGTGAGCATTGAGATCCTCCGCAACAGCACGTTGAAGAAATCGGCAAACGTGAAATTGTGTTCGCTCACGAGCGACTCTGCGCGCCGGATGCGCAGTGGAGTGAGCAGCCGCACCCGTAGATCTTCCACAACCGGCGGCACATCCGGGATTGCGGGCGGCAGGGCTTCGAGAGGTGCAGCGGGCTTGTGGATGATCTGCCAGGCATCCCCGAGGTCTGAGGATTGTTCGACCGCCGTGAGCTGCAGCGGGACGCGCCCTCTGCCGATCCCGTCCTGACCGGCGCGCTGCAAAGCATAGACCACGTACGGCAGGCAACGGTTAGCTTGTCCGAACAGGCTCAGACCCACTTCGATCGTGTCCAGCCCCCCGCCTTTCCCATGGTTGAGGGGGGTTTCCATGACGAAGGGATGCGGGGCCGCCACGTAGCGGCGCATCTTGGCGGCGTGCAACGGCGGCGGGGTTTCGAAGATATAAGGGTAGGCGCAGCTTCGATACAGCAGACACTCGGAACAGCAGGGTAAACGGGTTACGCAGACGGCGCGCTTCAGGGCATGGCCAAACGCACCGCGCCACGCCGACCCCGCAAAGGCGGGAAGCCGCGCAGCGGGGTCGCCCGCGAACAGAAAGCGGTACTTGCCTACCGGAAGTTGCACGCCCTCTGCTGCGGTCCGGGCTTGAATCTTTGGTGCGGCTTCGAGCCTGTTATCCATGTCACGCCCTCCCCCTGCACAACCATCACCAGGGTCTGGTGACTCGTTTAATACCAGTGTTGACATAGGAGCCACGCAAGGCAAGCGGGGCGCGCACCCCTGCGCCGCCAGCTGCCACTCTGCGCTCTTAGCGGCCATGACGATACCGCGC
>JBQTIC010000120.1:0-15298 GCA_052388435.1 Chromatiales bacterium
GACAAAAAGATTGTTTGTCATCTCGCCACCGGACAGGCGAAGAAGGACTGGCCGATTGCACACTGGGCGGGCTTTCATAAATTGGCTTCCGCTGCCGGTCTCCAACTTGTCTTTATGTCCGGCAACAGCGCGCGTGAACGTTTGTTGCTGGAAGCGCTGCGCAAATCGGCGCCGGGCGTCTCCGTCTTGCCGGTGCTGCCGGATGTGGCCGCGTTGCTGGCGGTGTTGAAGCGGGCCAGACTTTTCATCTCCGGCGACACCGGTCCCTTTCATTGCGCCGCCGGGTTGGGAGTACCGGTGATCGGGCTATTCGGCACCGACAACTCCTTTGCTCATGCCGCTCCTTTGTATCGCTCAGAGCAAGTGATCCGAGGCGGTCCATGCACGTGCGACGCACATTCCGATACGTGCTACAGCAGTCGGCCGTGTATGGCGGCCATTTCTCCGGATGATCTGTTGCGGCGCGTGCAGCAGGTTCCTGGCATCGGTGGCACAACCAACTCAGGCGGTGACAATAACAAGTATCGCAGAGGCGGAATAGCTCACAATCCTGGTTCCGCGTTTTCCGATATTCGCCGTTAGGGAACCTCTGATTAAGTCAGAGGTTCCTGCGGCACAGGGATGTGCCGCCATCTTCGAAGGCTGCAAGCCGTTGAAGATGAAGCACAGCAAAAACCACGCTTTTTGCTTTGCGTGCTCTGAGAAGTCCAGGATGGGCTTATTCAGAGCTTCCTTAGGGGCGAGGACGTAACAAGACGAAGACCCTGCCGCGAGTATCGCTCAGGACGATCCAAGATAGTACCGGTCGAGTCCTTGCGCCGGCTGTTGTTGCGTATGCCACGAATACCCGGTTCTGGTGCGTTTGTCTGAAGTGCTGCCCGAGGGCGCTCACGTCTTGAGCGGGGCCGACCGCGGTTTTGGGGACCAGAAGCTGTATCATCTCTTAAAGCACGAGCTTCAATTTGACTAGGTCATTCGCTTTCGCGGCAACATCCATGTCACCGATGCTCAGGGGAAGACCCGAGTGGCGGCTGAGTGGGTCGGCCCCGGTGGGCGTGCCCCGCACCCTGCGCTGGGTGTGTTACGGCGGACCACTATCCGGTGGGCACGGTCGCGTCCACGCCAAGGGCATTGAAGGAACCCTGGTGTTTGGGCGCTAGCACCACCGAGAACGCGAGAACCTTGATGAACTACTACACCAAACGCTGGGGCAGTTTTCGGGACACCAAAGACTTGCGCTTTCGCATGGGGATGAGTTGGGTGCGTATCAGTTACCCGCTGCGCGCGTGATCGCAGGCGCAGACACCCTGCTTGCCGAGCCGGTTCCTTCGGTTGCGTAGAGATCCATGAGGATATTGGTCGTCAAGACCTCATCGCTGGGCGATGTGGTGCATATGCTGCCGGCGGTTACCGATCTACGCCGGGCACTGCCAAAGCTTCACATCGACTGGTTGGTGGAAGAGAACTTCGCTGACGTGCCGCGGCTCCATCCCGCGGTGAACCGAGTATTAACGGTGGCGTGGCGGCGCTGGCGAGGACAGCTGACGGCCGCCCGCGCATACCGCGAGACGGTGGCGTTCCTGCATGATCTGCGCACCGAGCGGTATGATTGTGTTCTGGACAGTCAAGGACTGATCAAGAGCGCGGTCATGGCTATCTTCGCTCGCGGGCCCGTCAGCGGCCATGACCGTCACAGCGCACGGGAGCCGCTGGCCACCTTTTTCTACCGGAGCCGTCTTGGGGTCCCACGATCCCTCCATGCGGTGACGCGCAATCGTCTGTTGGCGGCTCTCGCGCTCGGGGTGAGTCCGGGCGAGGGGTTGCCCGACTATGGAATCTCTATCGCTGATATTACAACCCCGAACCTGTCCCAACCCTACGTCGTCTGCCTCCACGGCACCAGCCGTGTCACCAAAGAGTGGCCAACTGGCTATTGGAGGGAATTGACTACCCACCTCTGCCGTTACGATATGGCCACCTTGTTGCCCTGGGGAAACGAGAGGGAGCGCTTGCGCGCCGAGGCCATCGCGGGCCGCAACGGTTTTACCCGGGTACTGCCCCGTTTAGGTTTAGGGGATTTGGCCCGGGTGCTCGCCGGTGCACGCGCCGTCATCGGAGTGGACACGGGCCTCAGTCACCTCGCTGTCGCGCTCGGGCGGCCGACAGTGGCCATCTACGTGGATTCTTCTCCCATGCTCACGGGTTTGTTGGGATCCTTGCCTGAGCAAGCGGTCAATCTGGGCGGTGCATGTGTTGTAGTGCATCCTGCCGAAGTGCTAACGCATTTGGATGCCATGAGGGTGCTCGCCTAACCTTGGCTGGACAGAAATAACTTCTGCCCTCTGCTGTCCAGGAAGTAATGTGTTGGCGATCTAAAAAGCTAGCCGCCAGCTCGTGGAAACTAACTTAGTACTATAAAGCGGCGCGCGGCTCTGCCAAAATGTCGGGGGTGAAAATTAGACCTAATCCGGATGAAGCGAGCATTGAAGAAAGCCCGGATGAAAACCGAGCTGCTGCGTCTTCCCGGCAAACCGAAGCGCTGGGCAACAGCGCCAGGGGCTGAGACACTAAGCGCAACAGCGCGTCCTGGGGGAACTTCCGTCATGCGCCTCATCCGAGAACTTGACTCATGATTACCTCTCACGATCAGCCCATCTATCGCGACGGCATCGCCCTGTACCGCCGCCTTCTTGGATACGCACGTCCGTACTGGAAGATGTTGCTCATTTCGGCGATCGCCATGATCGGTTATGCCGCCGTGACGCCGGCTTTCGCCAAATTCCTCCAGCCGCTCGTTGATGGCAGCTTCATCGAGAACGACCCGGCCATTTTGCGCCAAGCGCCGTTCATTTTGATCGGCCTCACGTTGGCGCGGGGGCTTACCGGTTTTTTGGGAGATTATTGCTCCGGCTGGGTGGGCCGAAGGGTCATCGCCGATCTGCGACGAGATCTATTCGACCAACTGCTTAATCTGCCCTCCGCCTATTACGATCATTCGTCATCCGGCCAGTTGCTCTCGAAATTGCTTTATAACACGGAGCAGGTAGCCAGTTCCCTGACCAGAGGCATGGTGATAGTGATCAGGGATGGCCTGAGCATCGTCGGTCTCGCAGCGCTCATGATCTATGAAAACGCGCTGCTATCGCTGATTCTTCTTGTGGTCGGCCCCGTGCTCTGGATCGGTATCCGCAGTGTGAATGCGCGTTTCCGTAGAATCAGCATGCGCATCCAGGAGTCCATGGGTCAGGTTGGCCACGTGGCCCAAGAGGCGATCGATGCGCAACGCATCGTCAAGGTATTCAACGGCAAGGGCTACGAAGCGGAAAAGTTCGCGCAGGAGAATGAGCGGAACCGACGCCAGCAAATAAAGCTCATAGCCACGGACGCCCTTGGCAGTTCGATTATCCAGCTCATTTATATTGCCGGTTTCGCTGCGATTCTGTACGCGGTTTCCCTCGAATCGGTGCGCCACACCATCACGCCGGGCAGCCTAGTCGCGTTCGTCGCCGCCATGACCATGATGCTCAGTCCCATCAAGCGCCTCACACAGGTCCTGAATGTCGTGCAGGGTGGCATGGCGGCCGGCGACAGCATTTTCGAAGTCCTGGACAGGGAACGCGAGCGCGATACGGGCACGCTGGAACTCCCCACCGTACGGGGCCGTATTGAGTACAAAAAAGTGGGCCTCGCCTATCGCGATGACGGCGATCACGCGTTAGAGGGTATACATCTCTCTATCGCGCCGGGGGAAACCATCGCATTGGTCGGACAATCGGGCAGCGGCAAGACCTCTCTTATTCGACTATTGCCCAGACTCTACGAACCGACCGAAGGTGAGATAACCATCGAAGGCCACGACATCCGGGCGTTCAGCCTGGCCAATTTGCGCAGTCACATCGCTTATGTGGGCCAGGAAGTCACCTTGTTCAACGACACCGTGGCGAATAACATCGCCTATGGCTGCCGCGAACCTGTGGGCCGTGAGCAAATTAGGGAAGCGGCCAGGGCTGCCCATGCCCTGGAGTTCATCGAGAACCTTACAGAAGGTTTTGACACCGTGGTCGGCCAGCAAGGTGTGATTCTCTCCGGCGGACAACGGCAGCGCATCGCCATCGCCCGAGCCCTGCTCAAAAATGCCCCGATCCTGATCCTGGATGAGGCGACCTCGGCCTTGGATTCCGAATCCGAGCGCCATGTGCAAGCGGCGTTGGAAGTCCTTATGTCGAACCGCACCACCCTGGTGATCGCCCATCGCCTGTCCACCATCCAAAACGCCGATCGGATCTACGTGATGCGCGACGGGCACATTGTCGAATCGGGTTCTCATGCTGTGTTGATCAAGCGGCGAAGCCTCTATGCCGAGTTATACCGGCTTCAGTTCAGCCGCGTCGAGCGGCAGCGCCCGGCGCTCAGCACGGAGGCTCTGGAGGAAGTTTAAACGCTTTTTTTCGTAGACGAGGAAAGTATCGCCGGGCGGATGAGTTGTCGAACACGCGAATGCTCGGTCTAGGATGTCAGGCCATTGGCAGCGCGGCAGCGGACAGATGACCTCAGGGGTAGAAGACGCGTAGACCCAGGCTCACCAATACCGCTTCGAGATTGAAGTCCTGCCGCGTGCCCGCGGCTTCAACGTCGGGATTCGTGATGACGTATTTCGATTCCAGTGCGACCGTCATGTTGTTGGCGATGAAGTACTCCGTCCCCAGACCGACTGTCCCCGACAACGACCAACCAGCGCCGCTGAATGCCAGGGACGCATTGGACGCCGCCAGCGGAGTCGTATCATTTTCCTCGGTGTATGTCGCACCGATACCCCCGAGGAGATAGGGAACGAGTCTGTCGTTGAGCAGCGGGTAGCGGAGCCGTAGTGTGGGGATGAGGTTCCACACATCGTACTCTCCGACCTTGCCCGGGGGGCTCACGACGCCGCTTGCGTACTGATCGAGCGCAAGCTCGAATCCCAGATAACGGCCCAGGTTGGTTCCCAGCGATACACCCGCCACGGGGTCGGGATCTTCATCCCGAAACTGGAATCCCGCAACGGCGTGCCTATCGAGAATGAACGGCCTCCCAACACGGACGCCGAGATAGGGCCACAGCGCCCATCTGTCGATGACGCCCGAGGCCGCCGTCGTTCCACCCTCGAACGCCGGTCCGGGGTAATGCAACCGCAGCCCGGCTCCTAACAGCAATGCATCCAGATCCGCCTCGGCAGGTGCTCCGTCGATCCGGACGTCAATGTCGTGCATGACGTACTTCGCTTCCAGATTCACGGCAATATTGTCGGCAATGAAATAATCCACACCGGCGCCCGCGACATAAATGGTCGCGGTATCGTTCCCGGACAGGCGGGGAGATGCCGTGCTGGCCCCGAGACTGGTTGTATCGCTTTCTTCACTCACGCCCAGACCAACCCCGCCGACCAGATAGGGCGTCAGTCGATCCGACAGCGGATAACGCAGACGCACCTGCGGGATGATGGTGTAGACGGTGTACTCGCCGGCCTTCCCGATGCCGTCAACCTCGAGGTCGCCCTCATAGTGTTCAGTCGCTACTTCCATGGCCAGGTGGCTGCCCCAGTTGAACCCGAGCGAGGCTGCATACAGCGGCAGGCCGAAACTCTGATCAATATGGAAATCCCCGGCGATGCTGTCGTCCAGAAAGAGCGAACGGCCAAGGCGCAGCGCAATGTAGCCGCGGGTACGCTGAGGCGAAGGTTGTAGTGCATCGGCGCTGGCTCCGCCTCCCAAGGCAGAGGAGATCCCGCCGTTCGACGCCGAGGCGGCAAGAGGCGCCAGCTTCACCGGCGGATCGCTGCGTTGAGGGCCTACCGATGCAGCCAAGGGCCTTTCGGGGAAGCGGCCAAGATGCGAATCAAGAGCCGGTTCGCCCTCCGTGGTCAGGTCGGCAAGCAGCCCGGCAGTCGCGGGGAGCGCGGTACGCGTCGTCAGTAGCAGCAGACCGATTGCAAGGGCCCCGCGCCGACGCAAATTTAGTTGACGTAGCCGCAATGGTGATACTCCACCGATGGAAGTCAACATATTACAGTAGTGACAATATGTTATCAATTATACTTGATAAAATGGTTGAGTAACGGGAACGACGCTGCCCTGGACGGTGCGGGCCAGAGGTGTTGTCGGCTCACGAGGGCTGAGCCGGATTGGGCGAGCGGGAGATCAGCCCGTTGGCAGTAATGCGAATGCCCGTGCGGGCACTCAGGGTGGGTGAGCGCCGGGCCTAGGAGCCGCGAACGCCAGCACAAGGTACTGGCTGGACAGCAAGCGGAGCATGGAAAGCGGAGCGAAGATGACGGGCGGGCAAGCCGAGAGGGTGAGGTTCTTGGCGATTACCACGAAGTCTTCGATGGCGGCGATGATCGTCAAGGGGCCGCCGCAGTGAACTAGCACCGGCTGCGAGTTTGAACAGGCCATCACCGGGTTAGTTTCTTCTATCGTCCGGTCGAGATCCTTTGACCGGCACACACGCGCTTGCCCAATGCGCCAGAAGCCAACCTTTGAGTCACCCCTTTAACACTGCAACCCCACCATCGCCCCCCGAAATGAGCACCGTTCACTCCTGGGCGGACGCCCAGATCAGCAAGATCAGCCGATTGCAGAATCGCGTTGGAATTCTTACCCTTTGGCTCTTGTTGCCGTAGGGCAATACCTGGAACCGCTCCTCGATGATCGTTTGCCGCGCAAAGCAGGCTAGTCACGGATGAAACCACAAAAGATCCTGGTGGTAGCCCTGGGAAGGATCGGGGATCTGGTGCTTGTCACACCGATATTGCAGGCCTTGAAGCAAGATAACCCCGCGCATGAGGTCCATTTGCTCGCCGGCCGCAATAACTATCAAGTCGTTCGCCATCATCCCTTCATTGACAGGCTGTATGTTTACACCAAGAAACCCCTAGGCACTTTAAAGCTACTTTACAGCTTGCGCAGCGCGAACTTCGACATCTGGATCGATCCCAAGGACCACCGTTCCAGGGAGAGCCGGTTTTTCGCCAAGATCGGCGGGGCAAGGATCTCCATCGGTTACAACGAAACTGATAAACGCCAGGTCTTCACCCATTCCGTGAAACCCCACACAGAGCAACTCGGCGTCCATGCGACGGTACGGGCGTTACAGACACTCAAGCCTTTGGAGATAGCATCGGAAGGCGCAAGGCCGGTGCTCGCCGTCGCACCTGAAGCCGGGCAGAGACTCCTTGCGTTCCTTAAGGAACAGGTGATCTCCTCGTATTACTTTGTAAATATTTCAGGCGCGATCCCGGGCCGCACCTGGCAAACCGAAAAATGGATAGCACTGCTCAACGCGATAGCGCACGAGGACGACGCTCACTTTGTGCTCTGCTGCCTGCCGCGAGATAAAGCGCAGGCTGAACAGATTGGTCAGCGTACGGCGAATATCTTTCTCTATCCAACCCCCTCCATCATCGATGCCATGGCGGCCGTGGCGCATGCACAGTTGATCTTGACGGTGGATACTTCAATCGTGCATATCGCCTCGGCGTTCAATAAGCCCATCATCTCATTGCACGCGAATATTTACAGGGAGTACACCAAGTACCGCCCCATCTCCGACCAGGCGCGTTGTGTGCTGGCGCCGGGAGACGGCGCGATGGTCCCTGAGATCTCACTGGACCAGGTGCTACAGGAATATCATTCACTGAAGGGGCGCTTGGAAAAGAGCCATGAAAGCTTTGGATGGCTGGATTATTAATAATCGCCTCCGCACTGGAGAAGATGCGCACGCATGTCATCGATGTGCGTGTCAACGCGGCGCTGGGCAGAGCGGGGAATACCGCCTCGGCGCTCGGCAGCGGCGCGCGCATCACAGCGGTGGCGCCGTGGTCTGCACGATCGGCACAATTTCGAATGGAACCGCGCGATGCTGTTCTCGCCCAACATCGAGTATCTTCCCTACAGCCCCGCACGAAGGGGCCCGCCGGTCACATCGCCTTTGCGAACAATGTGTCAGCGCCAACATGAAGGGTCGCAAGGCTCGCACGCGGGGACGGATGACAGCGGGCGGGAACGGTGGGGAGCCCTTGACTGAAGGGTAAACATCCCATGGAAGCGCGTGAGGTCACCAGGCCGTCGCGTCGCGCTGCATCGCAGCGGCTCGCCGTGCTGGTCCTCTACGCGGCCGGGTTCCTGCAGGGCCTGACGCTGGTTTGCGTACCCGCCTTGAGTGCGGCACTGAAAGAGACGCTGGGGATCTCTGATTCGCGCTACGGAATCCTGTTCCTGCCCCAGGTCGGATGCACTGCGCTCGCGGCGCTGCTCGGTGGTGTTCTGGCGAGGCGACTCGGCCTGAAGCGACTGTTGTGGCTTTCGCTGCTGGCCAATGCGATCTCCCAGTCCGCGGTGAGCGCAAGTCCCTTCTTCGCCGGCGCCGCCGCGTTCGCCGTGCTGCTGGCGGCGACCTCGACGCTGGGGCTGGCATTCGGACTGTCGAGCGCGCCGCTCAACACCTACCCCCTGGCCATGTTCCCGCAACGGCGCGACGCGGCGCTGGTCGCGCTGCACACGGCGCTGGGGCTGGGACTGGCCGCAGGACCGCTGCTCGCCGCGTCATTCCTGGGTGCTGGCGCATGGGAACACTTCCCGCTCTGGCTCGCCATCTCCTCTGGTGCGCTCGCCTTGCTCGCCGCGGCGATCCGATTCCCGCCAACCGACTCGATCAAACCACCGGAGGGATCTGACTTCTCAACGATCTTCGCTTCGCCTTTACTGTGGCTGTTCGTCGCCATTGCGATCCTGTATGCCTTTGCGGAAGGCACGTTCAGCAACTGGGCGGTAATCTATCTGCAGGAGGATCGCGGCGTGGCCCCTGCCACCGCGGCGGTCGCGCTGTCGGTGTTCTGGGGTGCATTGGCGGTGGGGCGCCTGCTCGTCTCGGTGTTGGTGCTGAAGCTGGAAGCGGAGCGGATCTGGCTGGCGCTGCCGGTACTGATGGGCGTGCCTTCCTGCTGGTACCGCTGGCGAACTCTGCGTCCGGCGGCATAGCCGTTTTCGGTTTCGCCGGACTGGCCTGCTCGGCCTTCTTTCCGCTCACCATCGCCCGTGCGTCGGCAAGCTATCCGGGCGCGACCGCCCTGATCGCGTCGGTCATGATAGCGGCGTTGATGCTGGGTGTGGGCATAGGAACCTTTGTGGTGGCGCCCCTGCGCGGCTCACTGCCACTTGCCGAACTCTATCTGCTGTCCGCGCTGTATCCATTGACGGCGCTGGTACTGGCTTTCGTCACGCTGCGAGTGCGGTGGACACGGCCATCACCCTGAGCGCGGCTCAGTCGCCCCGTATACAGGGGCAGGCGCGGCGTCATTGAGTCTGCGCTATTACGCCGATCGACCGCAGCCATCAGGATGCGACCCTAGTTAGTCGCGCAAGGATAACCGGACAGAGCAACACAAGCGCAGCAGTGAAAGAGATGCTGTCTTCATAATTGCTCTCCGGCTCGGATCACCGAGTGTAATAGCCCGCGCCGCAAATCTGATCGCCCACTTTAACGATGTAGCTCACTTTCTGGGCAGGCTCGGCGCTGCCGGGCTTGGGCCACATGTAGGCCACTTCGTTGAATTTCCCTTCCTCGAGCATTTCCTGGCCGAACGCCTTGCCGTCCTTGTCCTTTACCTCATTGAGGTTCCTGCCCAGTTCTGTCGGATGCGCGGTGACTATGCCATCTGTGCCGGCGCAGAAAGGATACAGATCCCGGTTCTTGAATCCGCCTTCACCGGAACTGAACTTGGCGAGGGCAGCGGTCTTGTCCTTCTTGAGTTCTGCTACAGCTTTCTCCAGCATGGCCTTGGCGTCAGCTGCGGTTCCAAACTCCGATGTGCAGGCGGGAAGGAATACGACTAACAAAAAAGGATAGTAGGTACTTAAGTGTCATAAAGCCTCTCATCCGTTGGATGGCGAACAGGAGTTCCCGAAGGCCTGGCTAGTGCCCTTGATAGCAGTGTTTTTTGTCTGCGCACCAACACGGTTGCGCCCTAGAGCAGTCAAAGTCATAGGGTGCGTGCTTCCATGCTCCATCGGGTTCCACCCCAAAGGGAGGGGCGATGGACGGATAGTTGTGCCACACGTTCTGAGAGTCGTAATACCCAGCCGTCGGCGAGCCCGTCGCGGGGGCAGTGGGCGCCGAAGCAGGTGGCGGTACAGCAGTAGTTGACGTCGGCGATAGCGGTGCGTCGGCGGCATCCATCTCCGACGCGATCCTCTCTCGTTGACGCCCAACCGGGGACGCCGATTCACCCGAACCGCTGCGGGAGTACCAGATTGCCACGCCGATCCCCACCACCGCGATCGCCGTGAACCCAAGTAGAAGCCAAGAAATAGCCGTCATCGCGTCACCTCTATGAAGGCTCAGTTCAGGACGACACGCGACCACGCGTGCGAGATGGAAGTGTAGAGCATCAGCGGCTCGGCGTCGTCTCGAACATTAAGCCGTCCACCGGCACAGGCACCGTCGTGCCGGGGCCACGCCAGCACCCCAAACGGGGCTCGCTCCCACACGGCACTTACCTGTAACACGCTTCACCGGCACGGCGTTCCGCGGCGGCCGCCCGCGCGAGCGGGCATCCGTCCTCATGGCGCGACATAAACGCGTGGTTCATACTTCCTATACACTCCAAGCGCGACCTCGGAGAGGCTGCCATGGACAGCGCGACCGCTTGCAAGGTGACGGTGACGATTTGTTTACTGTTCGCAATCGCGTGCCTGGGTGCCCGCAAGAGCTGATACTCCACAGGTCTGCGTCTTCGTCGATAGCACTTCTCGCGTCGATAAATGTGGTGCGGACTGTTGGGATCATACGCATAAGTTTTCTACGACAATCGAGGGGAAGAAACTCGAGTGGGAGAGGAAAATGCGTCGCAACTGCGACCGTTGCTGGATGGGCACCAACGGTTACGGCTGTTGCACCTGCTGTGATCTTGCGCGCGGCAAGGAGGCACAGCGCAAAGTGAGGACCGTGTATGGGGAGGAATTCCGCCGTCTATACCGTGTCAGTCACAAACCAGGCAGATACGCCTACCGGTGAGGGCTTCCTTTCTACGACCCGGCACGATGCAGGCTTCTCTTATACTCTTGAAGATGGTTCGTCCATGATGGCAGCCACCATTTACCACGAGTTGCTGCACATCTGGTGGATGAACAAGTACCAAACCGATTATCACAATTCAGGACATACACCTGGCCGGCCACCTGACTATCAACCCGAATTTGCCAAGAGACTCGAGGATTTCTATCGAGTGATGGAAGAGCTCGAGAAGTGCCTGAAGACGAACCCAAGTCCCTAAGTAACCGACCCGAGTCGCCCCCACGCGCGAGCGTATGCCATAAAAAAGCCGGCACGTATGTGCCGGCTTCGCTGCCCCCGCTCGCAGACGGGTATCTAAGCGTTGGTGCGCGAGTATCCGTTCTGTCGCATGTGGTTCAGCAGCTGGCTGCTGGCACGTCCATCGACAGCGAGGCCGTACTGCTGCTGGTAAGAGCGAATGGCACCCGTGGTCTTCGGCCCGGCGATGCCATCAACCGCTCCCTGGTAGTAGCCTAGCTGGCGCAATACGCTCTGGATCTCGCGCACCGTGTACGGATCGGTATTCGCATGCGCGTACTGTGCGGGTTGGGGTGCCGGCGCCGGAGCTGGCGCGGCCTGCGCGGTCTGCCGCTGTTTCCAGGCCGGCTCGCCGAGATTGATCTGATCCTGGCGGGTAAGGGCGCCGGTCAGACCGCCGGCTGCGGCACCGATCAGAGCGCCCTGAGCGACGGATAGACCGGTCACCGCGCCGACGACGGCGCCGGCGCCTGCGCCGATCCCCGCGCCGCTCACACCGCGTTCGGTAGGTGTCGTCCCGCAGGCCGTCAGGGTCAGGCTTGCGATGGCGAGAGTTAGCGTCAATCTTCGCATGTGGACCTCCATAAGTTGATGTCGGAATACGAACAGTTGGAAACTCTATAGCGGCAGTTTACCCAGCGTGCTGCAGCGCCTTTGTGATCGCAAGCACACTTTGTATTACATTAAAGTTTGCCGGGCGCCGCATGAACACTTACTGAATTGCTCAAAGTCGCCGGGGGGGCACGGAGGAACGCGTGTTATTGTTTGATGCCATCGCGGAGGCGCGGATCGCGGAAGCGATTGGACGCGGGGAACTCGACAACCTGCCAGGGGTCGGGAAGCCGCTCGATCTGGACGACGATTGTCTGGTCGCCGAGGAGCTTCGTATCGCCTATCGGGTACTGAAGAATGCGGGCTGCCTCCCGCCGGAGGTCGAGACGCGCCGCGAGATCCATCATCTCAGGCAGTTGCTGGCGGTGGTCGATGACGCGGAGCGACCGGGTGTAGCGAGGCGTCTGCAACTGCTGCTGTGGAGACTCAGCGCGGCGCGCGGCGAGGAAACCGATCTGCGCGCGCAGGAGGCATACTTCCAATGCATCAACGAACGACTGGCCGCGGAACGCCCTGGCTGATGAACGCACCGATCGATCTCGCGGTGCCGCGGCGAAGGCGGTGCACCCTATCGAGGTGAACGTTCGCGAGTTGAACTGTTCAATTCGATGGACCCGTCGCCGTTCCAAGGCAAAAGGAGCTGCCCTCGCGTAATGACTTCGCGCTGGTCTTTTATCTTGATACGCTGCCGACTCGGATCGACGCGGCGATCCTCATCACTGTGGCGGTTCAGAATGTTTTCGCCTATCGGGCCGATCTCATTCGGCGCAAGCTTGAGGAGTTGACGCGCAATGGATCGAAGGCACTGTTCAGTGGGCTTCTCATTCTCGCACCTGCATTATGGTCGCGAATATTCTCGAGGGGTACGGTTCTGCGCCGCTCATCGCTATTCTCAAGGAGAGCGTGATCATCGGCGGTTAGGCCGCAATGTGGCAGCCGATGGACATCCTTCTCCATGTGCGCTGGCCAGCGCGCGCAGCATGCGGGCTATGGGAAGCTCAGCCACGTCCCTGTGCAGGTAAGGCAATCGAAATAGCGTGCGCCGTTTGTCGCGACGGCACGGGCAAACTGTTTTCGCCCATGTTATTCCTCTATACTCTCGGCGCCTTGCGCGGCTTCGGCAGGATAAGGACACGAGTGGACCTGCAATGCGGAGCAGCGTCATGCTGCTTGGCGTCCTGGCTTAATCTGTCGGAGGCGGCGGGCGCGCGCTGTCGGTGACTTGATCATGGCGATACAGTCCTTGGAACAGGACCGCATGGAGCGTGATGTAACGATTGGCATCCGCTACGACCGTACCCGCCTGGCGGCGCTGATGCTGGGGGCTCTGGGGGTCGTGTACGGTGACATCGGTACCAGCCCGCTTTACGCCCTGCGCGAATGCTTTCTCGCCACGCATCACGCCATCGCCGTCAACGAGGCCAACGTCCTTGGCGTGCTGTCCGTCATCTTCTGGGTGTTGATCCTCATCATCTCCGTGGAGTACGTGGGATTCATCCTGCGCGCGGACAACCGCGGCGAAGGCGGTATCCTGGCGCTAATGGCGCTGGTGGTGGGCAGGACGCGCAGCAGCGCGGCGAGCCGCCCGCTGTTCATCGTCCTCGGACTGATCGGCGCGGCTCTGCTCTTTGCCGATGCCATGATCACACCGGCCATCTCGGTCGTGAGTGCCGTGGAGGGCCTCAAGGTCCAGACTGCGTTGTTCCAGCCGTTTGTGGTCCCCATCTCGCTGCTGATCCTCATTGTTCTCTACCTGTTTCAGCGACACGGCACGGCGCGCATCGGTGCAGTGTTCGGGCCGTTCATCGTTCTGTGGTTCACCACGCTCGGGGTCATCGGAGTCAGCTCGATCGCCCAGACGCCCGAGGTGCTGAAGGCGCTCAACCCCGTGCATGCGGTGCAATTCTTCGTCGAGAACGGCTGGGTGGCATTCATGACCATGGGCTCGATATTCCTGGTCGTGACCGGCGGCGAAGCGCTCTACGCGGACATGGGCCACTTCGGTCGCAAGCCGATCCAGTATGCCTGGTTTGGACTGGTGCTCCCGGGCCTGGCGCTCAATTATTTCGGGCAGGGCGCCTTGCTGCTACGTTCACCTGAGGTCCTGGAGAACCTGTTCTACGAGGCGGTGCCCGGCTGGGCCCTGCTGCCACTGGTCGTGCTGGCGACCGCGGCGACGGTGATCGCTTCGCAGGCAGTCATATCCGGGGCCTTCTCAGTGGCGAGCCAGGCGGTGCAACTCGGCTTCAGTCCGCGCCTGACCATACGCCAGACTTCGGAGAAAGCCATCGGCCAGATCTACGTGCCCGGGATCAACATCCTGTTCATGATCGGGACCCTGGGTCTGGTGGTGGGTTTCCAGAACTCGAGCAACCTTGCCGCCGCATACGGTGTGGCGGTTTCGACGACAATGCTGGCCACCACGCTGCTCCTGTTCCTCGCTACCCGTCGGGTCTGGAAGTGGTCCCGGCTCGCTTCGGTGGCATTCATTATTCCGTTTCTCTGTATTGACACCACGTTCTTCACATCCAACCTGCTCAAGATCCCCGCCGGCGGCTGGCTGCCAGTTCTGTTCGCCATTGTCATCTACACGCTGATGGACACCTGGAAGAAGGGGCGTGAGCTGCTCGGCAGAAAGCTGGCGGAGGAGAACTTCGGCGTCGACCTGTTTCTGGGCAGTCTATCCGGCTCGGGAGGACCCACGCGCGTGGCTGGCACCGCCGTGTTTCTCACGGCGAGCACGACGGGGATCCCGCGCTCCCTCCTGCACAATCTCAAGCACAACAAGGTGCTCCATGACGCCGTGATCCTGCTCACGGTCGACACGGAGCGCATCCCCTACGTTCCTCCGAGCGAGCGCATCGAGCTGGAAGCGCTGGGTTCGGGGTTGCACCGCGTCCACATCAACTATGGTTTTCTGGAACAGCCCGACATCCCGGCCGCGCTCGAGCAGATCGATTCACCGTATTTTCGCTACGACCCCATGGACACGACCTTCTTCCTGGGCAGAGAGTTGATCCTCATCGGTGCGGCGCGCTCGCAGATGGCGCGTTGGCGCCGCGCCCTGTTTGCCTTTATGTCCAAGAATGCCTTGAGCGCCGCGAGCTTCTTTCGCCTGCCGCCGAACCGCGTTGTCGAGGTCGGCTACCAGATAGAGATCTAACAGGATGCTGACGGGCTTTGCGCGGCTGCCGCTCGTGGTGTCAGTCTCAACCGATAACCATCCCACAAAAGTTTCCAGCAAGCATTAGGGAAGCTCTGAATAAGCCCATCCTGGACTTCTCGGAGCACGCAAAGCAAAAAGCGTGGTTTTTGCTTTGCTTCATCTTCAACGGCTTGC
>JBQTIC010000121.1:0-19431 GCA_052388435.1 Chromatiales bacterium
CCTTCTGAAACCGCGCGGCTGACTCTACCTGGCCGACGTGACGGTGCAGCGCGAGCTGACGCTGGAGACGCACAACAATCCGGACCTGTGTGCCGCGTGCATAGCCGGCGCGTTGCCCGGCTTGCGCTAGGTAATGAAATATCCCTGACCAATGACTACGTGGGCGAACCTCTGGCCATCGCCGAGTACAATCATGAAAACGCGGACAGAAAAATAACTCCCGTATATCACCTGCTGGCCTAGTGGTTCCGGCAGAAGTGGTATTCGAAGTGCTATGTGCATCATCACTTCGGCCACCCCCGCTACATGCAACGGGTGCACTACCGTTGAGCCGCCGGGGGTCCGATCACCTCCGCGCGCCGATCGGGGTTTCGCCGGCCCGGAGCGGCCGTTCACAGTGGTCTAGACTTCTGGTATGGGTGACCGTCGTCGGTCGCCCCACAACACGCCGTGGAGGGACTTATGGCAAAGAAGCAAAGCAGTCATATCTATCGGGTCACCGAAATCATCGGCACCAGCCCGATGTCCTGGGAGGAAGCGGCCAAGAGCGCCGTGGAGACGGCGGCAAAGACGCTACGCGACCTGCGCGTAGCCGAGGTCGAACAACTCGACATGAAGGTCGAGGACGGAAGGGTCGTCGCCTACCGCGCCCGCGTCGCGCTGTCGTTCAAATACGAGGGCTGAAAACACGTGGCGCGGCTCAACCTGGTCGTTTAAGGCGTCGGGTGCCAGCCGGCGTCGGCCCATAGCTCGCCGCTCACCGCCGAATTGGAGATCATGAAGCAGATCGCGTCGGCGATTTCTTCCGTGCGGATGAGCCGGCGAAGCAACGTCTGCGGCAGTATGGATTTCTCGATGAAGTCCCCGCCCAGGGCGCGGACCATGGGCGTGTCGGTAAAGCCGGGGTGGATGACGCCGCAGCGCACGCCGTGGAACATTGCCTCCAGCATGATGGTCGCGGCCGCGCCCTCCAGGCCCGCCTTGGTGGCGGAGTAGGAGATCTGCCCCTTATTGCCCTGCGAGGATATCGAGCCGATGAAGATGATGGTGCCCTGCACGCCTTCGTCCGGGTGCCAGCGTTTCAGGCCAAGCCGGGCCCGGTCTTCGGCAATGCGTGCGATCATTTCCAGACCCCAGTAGACGGGCGCGATCAGATTGACGTCTAGCACGAGTTGGAAGTCCTGCAGCGGGTAGATGGTCGCCTTGCCCGTTGCCTTGTCGACCTTGACGCTGAGCGCGTCGCGCGTCACGCCCGCGGCAGGGACACAGATGGTGGGCAATCCATAACTCACCGCGACCCTGTCATAGACGCTGCGGCGGAACCCCTCGTCGGTCACGTCGCCGACGAAGGGCACGGCATGTACGCTCTTGCCCGCCCGGCCGTTGATCAAGGTCGCTACCTCGTGGACCGCCTCCGAGCGGTCCACCAGCGCCAGCGCCTTGGCGCCCCTGACCGTCAATTCCTGGGCCACCTGCCTGCCGATACCGCTTGCGGCACCGGTGATAACCGCTACCTTCTGATTGATCTGCATGGCCACCCTCCAAGCCCGAGTATCCTGCCCGTGCTGCAATGCCTTGACGGCAAAGTTGCCACTTAAGTATTGCACTGCGGAATGCTGCAACGCAACAGGGGCGTATGGAGGGCGCCGCGCGTTCGGGCGCGATGCAGAACTCATCGGACGCTATTTGACCGCGATCAGCCCGGCGAAGTTGTACCAGCGGAAAAATTCCTCCAAGTACTTGAAGCCGACCGCGCGCAGCAGCTCGCGGTTCTCCTCGGGTCGGTACGGGATCAGGACATTCTCCAGCGCCTCCCGCCTCTGCGCGATCTCCACCTCCGAGTAAACCGTTGCGCCGCTTCATGTCGTAGTAGTAGCGGATGAAGAGGCGATTGAGCAGGCTGTCAGATATCGTTTGCTTCTCAACGAGCAGGAGGCAGCCCTGCTCCTGCGGACCCTCGTAGACGTGGCGCACCACCCTCTCGCGGTAGAGCGGGCGTACGAACTGCAGCGTGAGGTTCATCATCACCACAACGGAGGCGTTCTCCAGCACGTATTCGCGATTGAGGTCGGCGAGCCGCAGGTCGTAGGCGCGCGTGAGGCCCTGGGCGCGCAGCTTCTCGCGCCTTCTCCAGCATGTCGGCGGAATTATCCGCGCCCACGAAGCGGACGCCTTGGCTGACCGAGCGGTCGAGGTAAAGCAGCGTCGTGCCGGTGGAACAGCCGAGATCAAACAGGTTGGTACCTTCGACGGCGATCTCGCCGCTCATCCGCTGTATCTCCGCATAGAACGGCACCGAACGGCTGACCACGTTGTCGAAGACTGCCGCCGTCTTGCTGTCGAAGCGAAAGTCCGAAGCCCCGGATGTGCCATCCGCAAACAGTTCGTCGCGGCTATCCGGAGGGACAGCAGCGGCCCTTGCTTCATCGGCCACCTACGGCATCACGGTGTCCCCAGATTTCTTCTGGCTCATGAAGAGAAACCTTGGCGCACGGCATGTGCGCGCATAGTGGCTATTCACGAAGCTTAACATACGAGGATTCGCGAGGACCTGCTCGGCGCCGCCTGTCTGAATGCCGAGCATGGTCTATGCTTGTGATCGAAAGCTAATGGCTTTGCCACGACGAATTGCTCACGGGGAGGAACAAATGGCCTACCAAGCGCACAAAGTGAACTACTGCTATGTTACTGCCGCCGGCCGCGCCGGCACCGGTGCCGGCATCCTGGAGGCCCTGAAGGAAGCCGGCATCAGCCTGCTCGCCTTCTCCGGCTTTCCGACCAAGGGCGGCAAGGCCCAGATCGATCTGGTGGCTGATAAGCTGGGCCCGATCCAGAAGGTCGCGAGAAAGAAGGGATGGAAGCTGAGCAAGGCCAAGAAGGGCTTTCTCGTCCAGGGAACCGACGAGGTCGGTGCCGTTGAGCAACCCATCTCCACGCTGGCCGCGAAGGGCATCAACATCACCGCCGCTGATGCGGTCGCATCCGGGGACGGCCGCTACGGCATGATCCTCTGGGTCAAGCCGAAGGACTACAACCGCGCCGCGAAGGCCTTGATGGCGATGTAAGGCGCGTCAGGGCGACCTGCGCAAGGCCGCGGTGAGCGACCTGCGCAGTATCGCCCAAAGGGAGCTGCGCGGCGCTGCCCCGCAGCGCTCTGACCGGGCCGGGATCATAGCGTCTGCACCGGTCTGTGGCGTTCGCGATGCGAATGCCCCTTGCCAGCCGCTTACGCCGCCCCAGCGTTGACTTCAGCATTGCCCGTCAATCCGGGAAGAATCGCCGTTGCTGCGACGGCAAGTCTAAGGCGGATGCCCTGAAGGACGTGATGGGGCCTGATGGCAGGCAGTGGAGATTCCGTGCAAAGCACCCAATCGCGAGCGCTCCCTCTGGCGTCCGTCGAATGCGCTCTGCTTTGCTGCTATTCTAGTGGCAGCCTATGCGAGGCCCCGCAGCACCACCCCTGCAGCGCGCATTCCAACGAGCGACTGACAGCTCATGAGTTCCACAAGCTCTTTTATCGCCGTGCTGTTCGCGGACATCAGCGGCAGCACGCGCATTTTCGAGAGCCTGGGAGACCTGGCCGCGCGGCACAAGATCACGCAGTGCCTGGATCTGCTCGGCGATGTAGTCGCGCACCACCATGGCACCCTGGTGAAGACCATCGGTGACGAGGTCATGTGCACGTTCCCCTCGGCGGAAGAGGCGGCCAGCGCCGCCAGTGCCATGCAGGATGCGCTCGAGGACACGGCCACCGAATACACCGCTTCCGGGCGGGTGTCGCTGCGTATACGCGTCGGCTTCCACTACGGCCCCGCGGTCGTCGAGCACAATGATGTGTTCGGGGACACCGTGAATATCGCTGCGCGCATGGTATCCCTCGCCAAAGCCGGCCAGATCATCACCACACAGCAGACCATCGAGATGCTTTCTGCAAATCTGCGTAGCAGCGCCCGGTTCGTTGACCGTGTCCCAGTGAAGGGCAAGAAGCAGACGATCGATATTTGCGAGCTGCTCTGGCAACAAGAGGACGTCACCCGCCTGGCGTCGAACGTGGTGCTCAGCGGACCCGCGGAAGCGCAGATGCATCTTAACTACCGTGACCGCAGCATATCCGTCAACCCGGACCGGCCCGCCGTAATGCTGGGTCGCAGCAACAGCGCCGATGTCACGGTCGATGAAACACTCGCCTCGCGACAGCATGCAAAGATCGAGTATCGCAAAGGCAAGTTCTATATCGTCGACCAGAGTACCAACGGCACGTTCATCCGCACCGACGACGGGACCGAGTCATTTCTGCGCCGCGAAGAGGTGCCGCTGACGGGCTCCGGCGTGATCAGCCTGGGCAAGGCCTTCAAGCAACTACCCACTGAAATAGTCCGTTACCGCACGGAGTAGGCAAAGTGGACGAGCGGGTGGGACTAATCTCATTCGCGTCACGTGGCCCGCTCTGCGTGCGTCAGCCGTCCGGCATTCCGCAGTCGCGCGCCGCTCGCTTAGAATGGCCGGCGGGCGCTTCTGGATGAACGCCGCGCAGCCACGGGCGATGAGGCGCGACCGGGATCCTTCCATCGTGAGCGAGCGCTCGAGCAATCAGGGACTTTGACCGTCATGCCTATTCCGCATCCGTTCCGCTGGACCTCGGCCACGCTCACGCATGTGGGCCTGGTTCGCAAGGTCAATGAAGACTCTCTGCTCGATCGCGCGGATGCCGGGCTGTGGGTCGTGGCCGACGGGATGGGGGGTCATACTGCCGGGGATTTCGCCAGCCGCCTTATCGTCGACACGCTGAGGGACCTTGTGCCCGGCGACAGTCTGAGCGGTTTTGTCGACCGCATCGAGGACGCACTGCTGGCCGTCAACGAAAGGCTGGTGACGATGTCCTCACAGACGCAGCAGACGAGCGGCAGCACTGTGGTGGTATTACTTGCCCACGGAAATCTGTGCGTCACCATGTGGGCAGGGGACAGTCGCGCCTACCGGTTGCGCCGCGGCGTGCTCACGCAGCTCACCAGCGACCATTCGCACATCGAGCTCTATGTCGAACAGGGGCTCATCTCCCGCGAGGAGGCAGCGCAGCATCCCGCCGGCAACCTCATTACCCGCGCGGTGGGCGCGGGCCCGGAACTGTTTCTGGAGTTAGATGTCGCCGAGCTCGGCGACGGCGATCGTTATCTGCTGTGCTCCGACGGACTCGACAGGCACGTCACCCAGCCGGAAATCACCGGTATTCTACGTAGCGGTGACGTCCGCACGGCGGCGCAGCAGCTTATCGAGCTGACGCTGGCGCGGGGGGCGACCGACAACGTTTCACTGGCGGTCATTGATGTAAACGCCGCCGGACGAAGGGCGTGAATGGGACGCCGTACCTCAAGCTGCGGAGACTGGAGCGTTCGCAGTGGCTAGCTTCAGGGACGCGCTGCGCGCGCTGGCGCGCGGGACGTTGAAGAGCGAGGTTCTGCTAGACCACATCGGGAGGAATCTCGCCCGCAACCCGCAACTGCTCACGCCAATCATTGCGGAACTTTCTGAGGCCTACGCCAGCGGCCTCATCGAGGCTGACACCTTTGCCACGCTGAAGGCGCACGCACGCCGGGCGGTGGAGGCGAGCCAACCCTCCCCTTCCGCAACCGGCGGATCCTCCCGGGACGGAGCCGCTCCGCAGCCGGAGCGGCCGGCAGTCTCCGACTCCGACGAGATGCGTAGCACCGACGGTGCTCGTGGAGGCATGAAAGCGGACACGCCGATAGCCCCGATCGATACGCGCGAACTGGATCTAGACCTGACGGCGGCGAGCCTGCGTATCGGGGCAGACACCGGCGAGCGCTCCGGCGACGACAGCGAGTCCCGCCCGGCGCCGCAGCCGCTCACCCTGGGCTCAGTCATAAAAGAGCGCTTCATTCTCGACGAGGTTATCGGTGTCGGCGGCATGGGTACGGTGTACAAGGGGCGTGACGTGCTCAAAGTCGAGGCACGCGACAGGAATCCGCACGTCGCCCTCAAGGTGCTTAACGAGGATTTCAAGAAACATCCCGATGCGTTCATCGCCCTGCAGCGCGAGGCGAGCCGGCAGCAGAGGCTGGCGCATCCCAACATCGCCACCGTCTACGACTTCGACCGCGCAGGCGAGACGGTGTTCGTCACCATGGAGTATATGGAAGGGCAACCTCTCAACCAGTTCCTGCGCAAGCTGGTCCGCCCCCAGGGGGGGCTGCGCTTCGCCGAGGCTTACCCCATCATTCGCGGCCTCGGAGAGGCCTTAAGTTACGCCCACGAACATGGCATCGTGCATTCGGACTTCAAGCCGGCGAACTGCTTCCTCACCAAATCCGGGATCGTCAAGGTCATCGACTTTGGCATCGCCCGCGTGATCAAGCGGCGGGAAGACATGGAGAAGACGCTGTTCGACCCGCGCAAGTTCGGGGCGCTGACACCCGCTTATGCCAGTCCGGAGATGCTGAACAACGGCGACCCCGACCCGCGGGATGACATCTATGCGCTCGCCTGCGTCGCCTACGAGTTGTTGGCTGGCCGCCACCCGTTCGACAAGAAATCGGCCAATCAGGCCCGCGACCGCAAGATGGTGCCCGGCCCGATCAAGGGACTGACGCGCCAACAGATGCGCGCACTTACCCATGCGCTCGCCTTCGCCCGCGACGCGCGCACGGGCTCCGTCAGGGATTTTCTGGATGAACTCGGGGGCAAACACCGCTTGCCCAATATACTGCTCATCGCCGGCGCCCTGCTCGCGGCAATCGTGCTCGCCATCGTGCTCGTGCTGGCAATCCATCGCACGCTGGCATCAGAGGGGGAGGCCGATGCCGCGCCCCCACAGTCCTCGCCGCCCTAGCTCGCGGGCTCGCACTCAAAAGTGTCCCCCAGTTCAGCTATAGTTTGTGATTCGAGATATGTGTTTATGGCCAGCGAACGAGACGGAGCCGCAAGCCGCACCATGAACTCGGTGTCCTCCACGGCCAACCCGTCCGCGGCAAGCGTGACCAACCTGCGCCAATTAAGCCGCGACTATGCGCAGGGAAGCATCACCTTCGAGGAGTATCGGCACGCACGGGCGCGTCTGCTCGATGGACTTGCCAGCGGCGAACTCCCGGTGACGACCTATCGACCGCCTCCGCCGCCGCTGCCCGCACAGGTCGTGCGGGAACGCAGTTCGGGTGATACCGACCCGACGTTGCGGATGCACCGTCCGCGACCCCTGCGAGGCTGGTTGATCATCTTGCTGGCGCTGGGGCTGACGCTGGCCGTACTTGCTGCGATCCTTCGCTAACAGGGGTCGCCACCCGCCGCGCGGCAGAGCTGTGCGTCGAACGACGGCCCAGGGAACGGCGCTGCCGTTGCGATCACCGCGAGTGAACCAATGAGCACCGAGATACTGGTTGGCCGTCAGGCCATCTTCGACCGCGACCTGAAGATCGTCGCCTATGAACTGCTGTTCCGCGACGTCCGTTCCGGGAAGCGCGCGGATTTTCGTGATGCCGATGATGCCACCTCGCGTGTCATCGATAACACCCTCTACGGGATCGGCTTTCGCAACCTGGTCGGCGAACTGCCCGCCTTCATCAACGTCACTCGAGGGCTGTTGCTCGCCGGTGACCCGCTGCCACTGCGCAAGGACGAGGTCATCCTGGAGGTGCTCGAGGACATCGAGGTGGATGAGGTTCTGCTCGCTCGGCTGCGGACATTGTCGGCCAGCGGCTATGCGATCGCGCTGGACGACTTCTTCTATGACCCCAGGCACAAACCACTCATCGACATCGCGGACATCATCAAGGTTGATATCGGCCTGGTGCCGGCCGCCGTCCTGCCGCAGCACGTACGCGAGCTGAAGGGGCACGACGTTAAGCTCCTTGCCGAGAAGATCGAGACGGCGGAACAGATGGATCGCTGTCGCGCGCTGGACTTCGACATGTTTCAGGGCTATTTCCTGGCCGAGCCGGACACGGTCACGCTCGTCGGGCCCACGACAGCTCCCGGCAACCGCCCGGATCCGACCGCGCGCCGGCGCAGGTAAAAGGGACGGGGTTTTGCGCTTTAAACGGTAATGATGGCGCCCAACATCGACTCCGCAGAGCTGAGCAAGTTTGACAGTACAGCGCCGCACTGGTGGGACCGCGACGGCCCGCATCGCACGCTGCACGATATCAACCCTGTGCGCGCGCGCTACGTCCTCAACCGCGCAACCGTTGCAGGCCGCCGTGCTGTCGACGTGGGCTGCGGCGGTGGCCTGTTCAGCGAGGTCCTGGCAGTGGCCGGCGCCGACGTCACCGGCATCGACGCCTCAGAGGATGGCCTCGCGGTTGCCCGACTGCACGCCACGCAGGCGGGTCATACCATTGATTATCAACGCGCGACCGCGGAGGAGCTTGCTGCACGCCAAAGTCAGGGCTTCGACCTCGTTGCGTGCCTCGAACTGCTGGAGCACGTGCCCTCCCCGGCAGGCCTGGTGACCGCCTGTGCCGGGCTGGTCCGAGGGGGGGGAGACGTGTTCTTCTCCACCCTTAATCGCACCGCCGCGGCCTACGCTCTCGGGGTCCTCGGCGCCGAGTACGTGCTGGGCCTGCTGCCGAGGGGAACACATGACTACCGCCGTTTCATCCGCCCCTCAGAACTCGCCCGTTGGGCACGTGCGGCCGGCCTGGAGATCGCCGACATTTCCGGCATGACCTACAACCCCTTTACCCGCCGCGGCGCGCTGACGCGTTCGACCGCCGTTAACTATCTCATGCATTGTCGCAAGCCGGGATAGTCCGACAAGGCAATGGCGCGCCTCTACAGTACTGTTCTTCTTGACCTCGACGGGACGTTGCTCGACACCGCGCCGGACCTCGCCTTTGCGCTCAATGCCGTGCGCGCCGAGGAAGACCTGCCTCCCCTGCCGTTCGCCACCATCCGGCCACACGTCTCGAACGGCGCACGCGCTCTCATCAAGCTCGGCTTTCAAACCAGCGAGACCGACCCGCGATTCGAGCGGCGGCGACAGCGTCTGCTTGCCGTTTATCACGAAAATCTGTGCAGGGAAACGAGCCTGTTCCCAGGCATGGAGGCGGTCGTTGACGAGATCGAGCGGCGGGGCGGCAAATGGGGTGTGGTCACCAACAAGCCAGGCTGGCTGACCGAGCCGCTGCTCGCACAGTTGGGACTGTACCGGAGGGTCGCCTGCGTGGTGAGTGGCGACACGGTGACGCGCCGCAAGCCGCACCCGGACCCCCTGCTGCATGCCGCGCAGCTTGCCCGCTCGGTTCCGGCCGAGTGTGTCTATGTCGGCGACGCGGTCCGCGATTCCCAGGCCGCTCGCGCTGCCGGCATGGGCATACTCGCAGCCGCCTTCGGCTACATAGAGCCCGAGGAAGATCCCTACCACTGGGGGGCCGACGCCGTTATCGAGCACCCGAGCGAGATCCTTGCATGGGTTTCTGCCAGTAACCTGTGATGGAGCCTGATGCGGCGATCAGATACTGCCGCGAACAGGTCGCGGCGCCGGGCTCCGATTTCTACTACGCCACTCTGTTTGTCGCAGACGCCGAGAAGGCACGACTGTTCAGCCTGCACGCCTTTGCGGCCGAACTGGCCCGCATTCCGTATCGCGTGACCGATCCCGGGGTGGCGCGGGTCAAGCTGGCGTGGTGCCGCGAAGACCTCGCACGCGTCGCCCACGGCCGCGCTGAACACCCCGTCAATGTTGCGCTCGCCGCCAGCGGAGTGGCGGAGATCACCGGCTTGCAGGCGCTGATGTCGCTGGGCGTGGCCACGGAAGCACTGCTCAATCGCACACCACTGCCAGATATCGATGCCGTCGTCGCCGCGCACCACAGCATCGAAGGCACACTGTGGGAACTCAGCGCCCGCGTGCTCGGCGGAGGCGAGCCGCAGGTCCGAGGTGGCGTCGCGCATCTGGGTTGCGCGCTCGGTCTTATCGGAACTCTGTGCCGCCTGCGCGAGCAACTGGCCGCAAGCATGGCCCGCCTCCCCGCGGATCTGCTCGCCCGGCATGGTCTCATCGCCGAAGACCTGCTCGTGCAGCGGCCGACCGCCGCCGTGAGCGAGCTTGCGACATTGCTTGCCGGACACGCGCGCAAGCAAATTCTGGACGGGCTGGCGGCTCTGCCACTACAAGGCCGGCTGTCACAGCTCCCCGCATTGATCATGACTGAAATCTCAGTGAAGACGCTCGGGGAGATGCAGCACGAGGAATTCCCGGTGTTGGAACGGCAGATCAGCCTCACCCCGCTGCGCAAGCTGTGGATCGCGGTCAGGACCCGCCGCCGCGAGCGGCGCCTGCATCGCCGCGCGGCGGATTAGGCCTGCGCAGACGGACGCGCAGCCGGCGGAACTGCTGCGCCTCAACGTTGTCCCGCAGCAATACGACCGAAATACGTGTGCCGTCAACCCGCCGCAACCTCAGGACTGTAAGCCATGGCTCCACGACCTCAGCGCTCGCGAGCGTTGCGCCGTGGGTGCCGGATGCCGTCGTGATTTCGAAGACGCCGTCGTTGCGCACCAGCAAATCGCGGACGGCCTCGCCGTCGCGCCGCAGATGCACACGATAGACACGCCAGGCGCTCCACATCACCGCGCCGAGCACGGCGAGCCGCCACCACGGCGGAAGCGGCAGAAGGTAGGCTATGACCGCCGCCCCGAGGTGGACCGCGGCTGCGACCACAGCGAGATAGCGTGAACGACCGATGCGAAGGCGAATGGGGCGGAGAAACGCCAGGTCATGGTCTCGCATTGGCGCACGCTATGCCGGCCCCGCGGCAGTCGCAAGGACGACGTCGAGAATTCGCGGCACTGGACACCCCCCGGTGCGCGACGTGGGTACCCCACACTGACCCGACGCCGCCAACAGACGAAAGCGCGATGCGGCGCAACGTTCGCCCCACGTGCAGGCTCTTGAAACGGGTCAGGTTTGTAAACATACTGACTCCGCGCCCGATTATGGGGGTAGCTGCAATGGCTGAAGAGTTTTTCTCCGAAGGCAATCACGACAAGGCAGCACGATCGCCTGTCGATACGGCCGGCGCGGCGCCTACTTCTGCCGGTAAGGCGCGGGAACTCGGAGGACCGAAAGGGCCCGAGCCCACTCGTTACGGAGACTGGGAGCGTAACGGCAAGTGCGTGGACTTCTAAGGAGACTGTGAATAACTAGCATCGTTTTGAGGTCCGTCGTTCGGGTGGAAAGCCCGAACCCAGTAAGAACAATCTTCGACTGGATGCTGCTCAGGCTTGCTGCACGGCGGGGCAGGCCCGCCCCGGCATGACGATGAGTGACCTAAGTAGCGCCATCCGGGCCGAGAAGGTGTGGGAGAACCGCTTAGGCTGGACGTCCGGGCAAAGCACGGCCGCACGAGTGCTGCCTGGACCCATTCCGGGCGCGCCGGATTTGGGGATCCTGTGAGAATCGATGCCGCGCAAGGCACGCGGCACGGATGCCTTGTGCCCGCCATCGGCGGGACATGACAGAGTCAATAACGAAGATTCGAGGTACACGTGATGAACCAACGCGAACGGCCCCTGTCACCGCACTTGCAGATATACCGACCGCAGTTGACGTCGGTTTTATCGATCACTCACCGCGCCACGGGCATCCTGCTCACCGTGGGCACTCTGCTTCTCGTCTACTGGCTGGCCGCCATGGCCGCAGGCCCAGAAGCCTATGCGGCAGCGCAATCCTGCCTCGGATCGTGGTTCGGGAAGCTGTGCCTGTTCGGCTGGTCGGTCGCGCTGTTCTATCATCTCTGCAACGGCATCCGGCATTTGTTTTGGGATGCCGGCATGGGCTTCGACATTCCCACTGCGTATGCCTCCGGCTATGCGGTCCTGGTCGCCACCGCCATCCTCACGATTGCGGCGTGGGCGGCAGCTTGGTAACCGACCAGTAGACGCCTTCCATGAGTTTGCGAACGAATCTGGGCGCTGTCCGCGGTTTCGGCTCGGCGAAGGAGGGCACGCACCATTGGTGGATGCAACGCCTCACGGCGGTTGCGCTGGTGCCGCTCAGCCTCTGGTTCGTAGTCGCCATCGTCAAACTGACCGGGGACGATTACCCGACAGCGGTAACGTGGATGGCTTCACCGTTGAACGCCGCGCTCCTGCTTGCGCTCATCATCGCCGTGTTCTACCACGCCCAGCTCGGCATGCAGGTGATCTTCGAGGACTATATTCACACGGAGTGGGTGAAGGTAACTGTTCAGATGCTGCTCAAGTTCACCATGTTGCTGCTTGCGCTGATCGCCACCATTGCGGTGCTGAAGATCTCGCTGGGGGCATGACGGACCATGACTCAGGCCTACCCGCTCATGGAACACAAGTATGACGTCGTCGTGGTCGGCGCCGGCGGCGCCGGCCTGCGCGCCACCTTCGGCATGGCCGCCAAGGGCCTGAAGACCGCCTGCATCACGAAGGTCTTCCCGACCCGCAGCCACACCGTTGCCGCCCAGGGCGGCATGAGCGCGGCGCTCGGCAACATGGGACCGGACGACTGGCGCTGGCACATGTACGACACGGTGAAGGGTTCCGACTGGCTCGGCGACCAGGACGCCATCGAGTACATGTGCCGCGAGGCGGTGCCCGCCGTCATCGAGCTGGAGCACTATGGCGTGCCTTTCTCGCGCACGCCGGAAGGCAAGATCTATCAACGCCCCTTTGGCGGCATGACTACCGATTATGGCAAGGGTACCGCGCATCGCACCTGCGCCGCCGCCGACCGCACCGGTCACGCCATCCTGCACACGCTCTACCAGCAGTCACTCAAGCACGACGCGGAGTTCTTCGTCGAATACTTCGCCATCGACCTGCTCACGGAGGACGGCGTCTGCCACGGCGTGCTTGCCTGGGATCTCAGTGAAGGCACGCTGCATGTGTTCCGCGCCCAGCAGACCGTGCTCGCGACCGGCGGCTACGGCCGTACCTATTTCTCATGTACGGGGGCCCACACACAGACTGGTGACGGCACGGCGATGGTTCTGCGCGCGGGCCTGCCCTGCCAGGACATGGAGTTCATCCAGTTCCACCCAACTGGCATCTACGGGGCTGGCTGCCTCATTACCGAGGGCTCGCGCGGCGAGGGTGGTTACCTCACCAACTCCGAGGGCGAGCGCTTCATGGAGCGTTACGCACCGAATGCGAAAGATCTGGCCTCGCGCGACGTGGTCAGCCGCTCGATGACCATGGAGATCCTGCAGGGCCGCGGCGTCGGTCCGGAGAAGGACCACATCCACCTGCACCTGGAGCACCTCGGTCCCGAGGTCATAAACGAACGTTTGCCGGGCATTGCCGAGACGTCGCGCATCTTCGCCGGCGTGGACATCACCAGGGAGCCGATCCCCGTCATCCCGACCGCGCACTACAACATGGGCGGCATCCCGACCAACCACCACGCCCAGGTGCTGACGGTCAAGGAGGGGAATCCCGATACGTTGGTGCCCGGGTTGATGGCGATCGGCGAGGCGGCCTGCGTGTCGGTGCACGGCGCCAACCGACTCGGCTCCAACTCGCTGCTCGACCTCATCGTCTTCGGTCGCGCCGCGGCCAACTGGTGCGGCGAGAACATGAAGAAGGGGGAGCCGCACAAGCCGCTGCAGGTGGGTACTGCGGACAAGATACTTGCCCGCTTCGACAAGCTGCGCAATGCCAGCGGCTCGCAACCCACCGCGAAGGTCCGCCTCGACATGCAGCGCACCATGCAGCGACACTGCGGCGTGTTCCGCACCGGAGCGTTGATGCAGGAGGGACTGACCAAGCTGCGCGAGACCTGGAAGGCATGCAAGGATGTCAAGGTCTCCGACCGCTCGCTCATCTGGAATTCGGATTTGGTTGAGACGCTCGAGCTGGAAAATCTGCTCCAGAACGCCATCGTGAGCATCTGCGGGGCGCTCAGCCGCACCGAGAGCCGCGGCGCGCACGCGCGTGACGACTACCCTGACCGCGACGATACCCGCTGGCTAAGGCACACCTGCGCCTGGGTCGACGAGCAGGGCGAGGTGCGCTTCGAGTACCGCCCGGTGCACATGCACACCCTTACCAACGAGGTCGAGCCTATCCCTCTGAAGAGGCGAGTGTACTAGTGAGCATGCACATGGCTTACATGGTCGTCAAAGCCGAACGAAATCACCCTTAGCAACCCTTCCAGGAACCCGTTCAATGGCTCGGTTTACGCTACCGAAGAACTCCAGGATCAATGAAGGCAAGAGCATTCGCGCCGCCGACGGCGCCAAGCGCCCGCGCGAGATCCGTGTCTACCGCTATGACCCGGACTCTGGCCAGAATCCGCGCCTCGATGTCTACGAGATCGATCTCGACAAGTGCGGTCCGATGGTGCTGGATGCACTCATCTACATCAAAAACGAGATCGACCACACGCTCACCTTCCGGCGCTCCTGCCGCGAGGGGATCTGCGGATCCTGCGCAATGAACATCGACGGCACCAACACGCTGGCATGCATCAAGGACATCCGCGAAATCGACGGCGCCATCAAGGTCTATCCGCTGCCGCACATGCCGGTGGTCAAGGACCTCGTGCCGGACATGTCGCTCTTCTACGCTCAGTACGCATCCATCAAGCCATGGCTGCAGACAGTCACGCCGCCGCCGGACCGCGAGCGGCTGCAGTCCAAGGAGGATCGCGCCAGGCTCGACGGGCTCTACGAATGCATCCTGTGCGCCTGCTGCTCGACGAGTTGTCCGAGCTACTGGTGGAACGGTGATCGTTACCTCGGTCCGGCCATCCTGCTGCAGGCATACCGCTGGATCATCGATTCACGCGATGAGAACACTGGCGAGCGCCTGGACGATCTGGAGGATCCCTTCCGCCTCTATCGCTGCCACACCATCATGAACTGCACCAAGACCTGCCCGAAGGGCCTGAACCCCGCCAAGGCGATCGGCGAGATTAAGAAGATGCTGGTCGCCCGCCAGGGCTGAGGACCAGCTTGGAGAGCGCCCGCGCGCCCCTCTTTGCCTGTTTTTCTCCTCGAACGGTAGCGTGCGACGCTACGCAGAGTCTCAACCGTGCTCCCGGCACGCGCTACGCTTGCGCTAGTTACAACCGCTTTACGGTCGTGCGAGCCTTGGTCAAGCACCGCAGGGCAATGTCACACATCCACATATTGTCTTCAATCGTGAGCTCGACCTCCAGGAGTTTTTCGCGGTCAGGCATGACACGGTTCCGGAGGGTTACAAACATGGAGGATTGCTGCGCGACTGCCCCGCAATTGTGCGGTGCTTGGGTTTATGAGTTCATTCGTGCTTATTCGGGTCGTTCGGGTGCTTCCGGTCATTAGACTCAAACTCGATCTTCTTCCTTCTCGCTGTTCGGTACTCAGAGGTGCGCGCAGAGAGCGAAGCCCAGGCTGCGGCCGTACCCGCACCAGTTCTCTCGAATGGCAGCACGGCGTGCGCAGGAATCCCAAGAGATATGGCATCACCGATGGCATTCAGGTCTGCACCGAGAAAAACAAACTGCCAATTTGTTCGCTCGGTTTTCTCTCTGATCATTTTGACGACTTGATCCCTGTGAAACTCCCGGCTGGAGTTTTCTTGGCCGTCAGTAATAACGACAACTACAACCTTGGACGGCCTGACCTCCTCTGGCAGGTCCGAAATCTGCTCCTCCAGATCGTTGATGCCTCGGCCCATGGCATCAAGGAGTGGCGTTGAGGCCCTCGGTATGTATGTCTCGCGACTGAGCGGTGACACTTCTTGAATGGGCTTGAAGCTGTGGATGACCTCGTATGGGTCTTGGGTGTCGAATTGCACGAGCGTCAGTGTCGCGGTTCCGGGCTGTTTCTTCTGCTCGTCTAGAAACGTGTTGAACCCGCCAATCGTGTCATCCCGTATCGACTCCATGGATCCCGTGCGGTCAAGGATGACCGAGATATGCGTGTATTGCTCTTTCATGTTGCCTCCTTGCCGTACGTGCGACGCAGGCTTTCGATAAGTTGCCACGAAGATTTACCCGGGGGTCTGCTTTCCCAGAACCTCCAGCCATTTACAGGATTGTTGGTGATAGATACAGCGGCAGCAGAAGCAGAGTCATAGCTCTTGCCGTTGAGTACAAGCTTCCCACCCTCGACGCGGGCGGCATAAGTCTGACCCTTGTAGGTTGCCCGGAACTCCGTTCCACCCGGAAACCTTACGCCTTTGGTTATCCAATCATCTCTCGCGACCTGCGAGGCTGCCAGCGCGGTCGAAAAAGGCTTAGGCTTGCCAAGCCCAAGAAGTTCGCGGATGACGTCGTTACAGGTCACATCCTCGGTGGCTCGCCGATTCGTAAGCTGCTTGTAGACTTCAAAATCGACTTCGATCGTGTACATGCTGCGCCTCCTTACCCATAAACGTGAATCCCCTCATGGATTCTATAGTATGTTTAGTACTATAGTACTCTTTCTGGGCTGGTGTCAAGAAGCGCTGGCTTTGCACCTTCGACCACATGAAAACGTTAGCGTCGAGACAAAAAGATCCTCGAAGCTAATATCGCAGCCACAACAGCACGATATCCCCTTCGCGCGAGTGGCAGTCATCACTGCGGCTATATCAGGACGGCGGTCGCGAGGGCGTGAAGACGTGAGTCGCCGGCGGCGATGATCTGGCCACCGAAGTTTGCGGTGCCGCCATCCCACGTGGTCATGAAGCCGCCGGCGGCTTCAATGATGGGAATGAGCGCCTGCACGTCATACGGAGCCAGGCTCGATTCGACGACAAGGTCGACGCAGCCCAGCGCCAGCATGCAGTAGCTGTAGCAGTCCCCGCCGTAACGTACGAGCTTGACGTGTCGTGCGAGACGCTCGAAAGCGGCGCCCTCCTCGCTGGTCGCAAACATGCCCGGGTGCGTCGTGTAGAGAACTGCATCCTCCAGCCGCTCGCAGCGCCGGGTCGAAAGTGCACGGTGTGCTCCCCGTGTGCGCAGCTCCGCGCCGAGCCGGTTGCCGATGAAGCGCTCACGCGTGTAGGGCTGGTCCATCACGCCGATGACAGGCCGCATGCCGTCGTAAAGGGCGATGAGCGTGCCCCAGTGCAGAGCGCCGGTGATAAAGCTGCGCGTGCCATCCAGCGGATCGATGACCCACGTGAGTGCCGACTCGCCCCGCTCGTAGCCGTGCTCCTCTCCGAAGATGCCATGCTGAGGAAAGGCGCGGTGAATGAGCTCACGCATGGCACTTTCCGCACCGCGATCAGCCTCAGTCACCGGGTCGTAGGCACCCGCACTCCCTTTATTGTCCACGGCGAGCGGCGCGCGGAAATGCGGCAGAATCTGCGCACCGGCGGCATCGGCCAGCCGGCAGGCGAACTCGGTGTATTGTTCAAGCTCGCGGTCTTCGAGATCGACCGATTGCGCGTAATCGGAGAAAGCCGCCATGCGCTACCCCGTATCCGATAACTCCAGTAGATGACTACCGACGGCAAGGCGGCGGGTCCCGTGGGGGCGGGACGCTACGATTAATGACACGACCTTCCACCCCCATCCCCGCTTGCCCCCTCCCGAGGGGGGAAGCAATAAGCTCTTGGCTGTGTGGCAGCATCTTTACCGCTCACGATGATCAGGTCAATCAGAGCGCCGTATCATATTTGGGGGCCGTGGCCATCACCGACTGATCCGGGTCCTGCCTGTACAATGGCGACGATGATTCCTGACAAGCAGATCCGCTGGCGCTGCCGGCGCGGCATCAAGGAGCTCGAAGTGCTTTTGGAGCGCTTTCTGGCATCGGCCTACTCCACACTATCCGAACCTGAAAAGTGCGGGTTTGGCCGTCTGCTCGAGGAGAAGGATCCCGACCTGTTGGGCTGGCTGAGCGGTAGAGCTCAGCCTGAGGATAGAGTGCTGGCAGCTATCGTGCAGCGGATCCGCACGGCTGTGGATCCTTAACAGCGGCATCGATGGGCTCACTTTGGCAACACATACTGCACGAATGCGGTGCCCGGCTTGAGGAGGGGCTGGTGACCGATTTCGGTGATCCCGGCGGCGAGGCGTCCGCGGCACAGCATGGAGGCGTCATCGCCCATCTCTCCGAGCTGGCGGTCATTCAGGTCGCGGGCGAGGATGCAGAGAGTTTCCTTTCCGGGCAGCTCACGAGCGATGTGCAGGCTCTAGCGCCGGGGCGCAGCCAACTCGGCGCGTGGTGTTCGCCGCAGGGGCGAGTGATCGCCCTCTTTCGCATCGTCCGCTTGGCCAATGCCTTCTGGCTTCTATTGCCCCGTGACCTCATCGACGCGACGCTCAAACGGCTGCGCATGTATGTGCTGCGCGCGCGGGTGAGCCTCGCGGAGGGTGGCAAAGAGCTCTTGTCCATTGGCGTCAGTGGTCCAGCGGCTTTGGCTACTTCTTCGTCCCTCGTGGCCGTACCGCAAACCGCAGACGAGGTCACTCTCGCTCAAGGCGTGACTGCTATACGCCTCCCGGATCGCCGGCCGCGCTTACTGCTGCTCGGCGAACCGGAACTGCTCGCTTCCTTCTGGCAGGATGCCATCGCGCGTTTGCGTCCCGTCGGCGCCCTCACCTGGCGTCTGCTGGACATCGAGGCGGGGCTGCCGCAGGTCTATGCGGTCACGCGCGACAGATTTCTCCCGCAGATGCTGAACCTCGATGTCCTTGGCGGCCTGAGCTTCAGCAAGGGGTGCTATCCAGGGCAAGAGATCATCGCGCGCCTCAAGTACCGCGGCCAGCTCAAGCAGCGTCTCTACCTCGGTCACGCGGACACGAATGACGTCCCCGTTGCGGGCGTGCGTCTTGCCGTCGCAGATCAGGAGGCCGCTGCAGGCGAGGTGGTCATGGCCGCGCCGCATCCCGACGGCGGCTGCGCCCTAACTGCCGTCATGCAGATGGAACTTGTCGGCACTGGCCGCATCCATCTTTACGATGTGAACGGTCCCGCGGTGCGCTTCTCGCCACCACCGTACGATTCGGCTTGATTGCACCGCGTCCACCCCAAACAACAGCACTATTCTGACGCCTTACCGCAGGCGGGTTCCAAAATGCAACACGCACGGCTCATGTTCCTGGTAATGTTTCTGATCTGCGCCGCGTTGCTCGGTTTCGGATATTACCTGCAATACGTGACGGGGCTGGAACCCTGCCCGCTCTGCATCTTTCAGCGCGTGTGCTTCATCCTGCTGGGCGCCACGGCCCTCGTCGCCTTCCTCCATAATCCGGCGGCGCTCGGGGCGCGCGTGTACGCGAGCCTGGCCTCTGTGTCGACCCTCGCCGGTATCGTATTTGCCGGACGCCAGGTCTGGCTGCAGCACCTGCCGCCGGAGAAGGTGCCCGCCTGCGGCCCGGGCTTGGAGTACTGGATGCAGACGCTGCCCGTCACGGAGACGCTCCGCAAAGTGTTCCGCGGCAGCGGTGAATGCGCCGAAGTGGACTGGACGTTTTTCGGCCTCTCCATCGCCGAATGGTCCCTGCTCTGGTTCGCACTGTTCCTG
>JBQTIC010000122.1:0-8006 GCA_052388435.1 Chromatiales bacterium
TTCTCAGAGCACGCAAAGCAAAAAGCGTGGTTTTTGCTTTGCTTCATCTTCAACGGCTTGCCGCCGTCGAAGATAGCGGCACATCCCTGTGCCGCAGGAACCTCTGACTTAATCAGAGGTTCCCTAACGCCACAGAGAGAGTTCGACCGTAGCGGAAAGGACTGCAATGACCGATATCGTCTGCGTCTCGCCCGTGGACGGGCGTGAGCTCGCCCGCCGGCCCGCGTTGCCCGACGCAGCCTTGCAAGCCACGCTCGCCGCCGCGCGGCGGGCACAACGGGAGTGGGTTCGTGTTCCGGTCGCCGAGCGGGCGGCGGCCATGCTGCGCTTTCTGGAGGCGATGCGCGCCATGAACGATGAGATCGTGCCGGAACTCGCGCTGCAGATGGGCCGGCCGGTGCGCTACCGGGGCGAATGGCGCAGCTTTGAAGAGCGCGTCCGCTACATGGTCGCGATCGCCGAAGCAGCGCTGTCGCCGGTTCCGCCGGCGGATCCCAGGCCGGGGTTCGAGCGCTACATCCGGCGCGAGCCGCTCGGGCTCGTGCTCGTGATCGCGCCTTGGAATTACCCTTACATTACCGCCGTCAATACGGTCGTGCCGGCACTCATCGCCGGCAACGCGGTCATCCTGAAGCACGCCGCGCAGACCATTCTCGTCGGCGAGCGCTTCGCTGCAGCCATGGCGCGGGCGGACCTGCCTGACGGTCTGTTCGCCAATATCGTCCTGAGTCACGAGCAGACCGCAAGGCTGCTCGGCGACGGCGCCATTGATCACGCGAACTTCACCGGCTCGGTCGCGGGAGGCCGGGCCATCGAGCAGGCCGCGGCGGGCACATTTACCACGCTGGGTCTCGAGCTCGGCGGCAAGGATCCGGCCTACGTGCGGCCGGATGCGAAGCTCGATCACGCGATCGAGAACCTCGTCGACGGCGCCTTTTATAATTCCGGTCAGTGCTGCTGCGCCATCGAGCGGATCTACGTGCACAGGGACGTCTATGATCCCTTCGTTGAAGGTGTCGTCGCATTGACCTCGAGGTACGTGCTCGGAAACCCGCTCGAACAGTCGACGACGCTGGGACCGATGGCTGCCGCCCGCTTTGCCGCCGTGGTGCGCGAGCAGACGGCCGAGGCGCTCGCGAAGGGCGCGCGGGCCCACCTCGACGCACGTGCCTTTCCCGCCAACCGTGAAGGCACGCCCTACCTCGCGCCGCAGGTGTTGACCGAAGTCAATCATTCGATGCGGGTCATGGTCGAGGAGAGCTTCGGACCCGTCGTCGGCATCATGAGGGTGCAGGGCGACGAGGAGGCGATCCGCCTCATGAACGAGAGCGCCTACGGCCTGACCGCCTCGATCTGGACCAGCGATCTCGACGCGGCGCGCGCGATCGGCGCGCAGGTTGAGACCGGCACCGTGTTCATGAACCGCTGCGACTACTGCGACCCCGGGCTTGCGTGGACCGGTGTCAAGGATACCGGCCGCGGCGCATCGCTCTCGGCTATCGGCTACGAGATGCTGACGCGGCCGAAGTCCTACCACCTCCGCAACGCAACGTGAGAATTGCTGCCATGACGGCAGTGTTGACGGGCGCCTGGAACTATCCAACCCGCGTCCTCGCCGGCCCGGGGCGCATCGCGGAGCTGCCGGATGTGGCACGGCAAGCCGGCATGGTGAGACCATTAATCGTGACCGACAGGGGGCTGCGCGAGAGCCCGCTCATCGCGCGCATAAAAAAGCTCGTGGAGGATAGTGGACTTTCGACCGCGGTGTTTGCAGACGTCAAGGGCAACCCGGTGGAGTCGAACCTCAACGCCGGGCTCGCGGCCTACCGGGCGGGCAATCACGACGGCGTCGTCGCCGTCGGTGGCGGATCGTCTCTCGACATCGGCAAGTGCATCGCCTTCATGAGCGGCCAGACACGGCCAGTATGGGATTTCGAGGATGTCGGCGACTGGTGGACGCGCGCCAATCCGGCGGGCATTGCACCCATCATCGCCGTGCCGACCACAGCCGGAACCGGATCCGAGGTCGGGCGTGCCGGCGTCATCACCAATGAAACCACGCATGAGAAGAAGATCATCTTCCATCCGCTGATGCTGCCGAAGGTCACGATCGAAGATCCCGAGCTGACCGTCGGCCTGCCACCTTTCTTTACCATGGCCACCGGCATGGATGCGTTCGCGCATTGCTTCGAGGCCTTCTGCGCGCCAGGCTTCCACCCGCTCGCTGACGGCATTGCGCTTGAGGGCATGCGCCTCATCAAGGAGTATCTGCCCCGGGCCTTCCGGAACGGAGAAGACATCGAGGCGCGCTCGCGGATGCTCGCCGCCTCCTCGATGGGAGGGGCCGCCTTCCAGAAGGGGCTCGGCGCCGTGCATTCGGTCTCGCATCCCGTCGGGGCTTTCTACGACACTCACCATGGTCTCACCAATGCGGTCATGCTGCCGTACGTGCTGGTCTTCAACCGGTCCGTAATCGAGGAGAAGATGGACCGCCTCGCGCGCATGCTCGACCTTCCGGAGCGAGGCAGCAACGCCGTGCTTGCCTGGTTGATCGGTTTTCGCAAGGAGCTCGGCGTGCCGCATACGCTCGCGGAACTCGGCGTCGAGGAGACGAAGATACCCGCGCTCGCCGAGCATGCGCTGCGCGATCCGACGGCAGGCACCAACCCCCGCCCGTTGACCCTCGCGGACTGCGAGCGCCTCATCCGCGCTGCGTTCCGCGGTGATCTCTGAGGCCAGCGATGCGTTCGCCTCGTCTGCTGGTCATCGATGGCAACACGGCCGAAGCCCGCGCGCGGCAGGTGGCGGCCGGCGGGCGCCGTATGGCCGACGCCTATGCGGACCTGCTGCGCTCCATCCGCGCCGATGCGGCCGTAGACATCTGCCGGCCGACCGACGAAGCGGCGGATCTCCCCGACGCTGCGAAGCTTGGGGACTATGATGGCGTGGCCATGACCGGATCGGCGCTCAACATTTACGACCGCGGGCCGGCGATCGGGCGGCAGATCGACCTCGTGCGCTCGGTGTTCGCCTCCGGCAGCCCCTACTTCGGTAGCTGCTGGGGCCTTCAGATCGCGACTGTCGCGGCGGGCGGTACGGTGCGCCGGCATCCCGACGGCCGCGAGATCGGCATTGCACGACCGATCCGTCGAACAGGAGCAGGCGCGAGCCATCCGCTGCTCGCCGGCAAGCCTGATCCGTATACGGCGATCACGGTCCATCTCGATGAAGTGGAGCGCCCGGCGCCGGGGACCACCGTGCTCGCGGAGAACGATTGGAGCGCGGTCCAGGCAGCGGAGATCCGCTGCGGGCCGGGCGTCGCCTGGGCGGTCCAGTATCACCCCGAGTATTCCTTCACGGACATCGCGGTGACGATGCGCCGCTACGCGCCGGCGCTGGTCCAACAGCGCCTGTTCACTAACGAGGCGGACGCAGCACGCCACGCCGGCGAACTGAAGGAGCTGGACGATCGGCCGGATGATCCGGTACTTGCCGCGCGGCACGGCGCTGATCAGACGGTGCTGGATCCCGCCGTGCGGACGCTGGAGTTGAAGAACTGGCTCGATTGGCTCGTCTTGCCCACAATGAGTCAGCGGGGCCGGTGACGGAGCGATCACCGGGATCGCGGAGCTCTGCGCCCCGTCGGCTGTACTTTGCATCGCCGCATTGAGCTTTGCGTAGTGGTTAGTTGCCCCTCCGGTCCAAAAATCCCCCCTCGCCCCCCTTTGGAAAAGGAGGGACGGGGGGATTTGTCACGGGGCTCGCCGGTGCGGCGGTTGATCACCAGTAACGCAAGGGCCAGTAGTTGGCGGGGTGCCGAGTTGTGAAGGCGATGGTTCTGGGCGGCGGCGTCATCGGCGTCACCACCGCTTACTATCTCGGCAGGGCCGGGCACGAGGTGCTGGTCGTGGATCGCCAGGCGGGTCCGGCGCTTGAGACTAGCTACGCCAATGCGGGAGAGATCTCGGCCGGCTGTGCGTCGCCGTGGGCAGGACCCGGTGTTCCCGTCAGGGCAATAAGGTGGTTGCTGATGAAGCATGGACCGCTGGTCATCCGGCCCAAGCCCGATGTGCGCATGTGGCTGTGGTTTGCACGGATGTTGCGGAATTGTACGGCGGCTCGTTACGCGGTAAACAAGAGCCGGATGCTCCGGCTTGCCGCGTACAGCCGCGATTGCCTGCGGGCGCTGAGGGCGGAAACCGGCATTACCTACGACGAACGCTCCCGCGGCACGTTGCAGCTCTTCCGCACGCAGGCAGAGCTCGATGCATCGGCACGCGACATCGCCGTGCTCGATCAATACGGCGTGCCCTTCGAACTGCTCGACCGTTCCGGCTGCATTGCTGCCGAACCCGCGCTGCGGGTGGTTTCGGACCGGTTCGCGGGAGGTCTTCGGCTGCCCGATGACGAGACCGGTGACTGCCACCTGTTCACGCAGAATCTCGCCCCGCTTGCGGCTGCCCTCGGCGTGCGGTTTTTATTCGAGACCAGCATTACAGGTCTGTTAACTGATGCAACCCGCGTGACGGGCGTGGCAACGAGCGCCGGCACCCTTACCGCCGAAGCCTATGTGATGGCTCTGGGCAGCTATTCGCCACTGCTGCTGAAAGCGATCGGCATCTCGATCCCCGTCTATCCGGTGAAGGGGTATTCAATCACGGTACCCATCGTTGATCCGGCGGCGGCACCGGTTTCGACGGTCATGGACGAGACCTACAAGGTCGCGATCACGCGCCTGGGCAGCCGGATCCGGGTCGGCGGCACTGCCGAGGTCGCCGGCTACGATCTCGCGCGGCGTCCCGCGCGCCGGGCGATCCTCGAGCACGTGCTGGGTGACCTCTTCCCGCACGCCGGCAACCTCGATCAAGCGAATTTCTGGTGCGGCCTGCGGCCGATGACGCCCGACGGCGCGCCGTTGATCGGGGCGACACGCTACGCCAACCTGCACCTCAATACGGGCCACGGTACGCTGGGCTGGACCATGGCCTGTGGCTCCGGACGCGTGCTCGCGGATCTTCTTTCCAACCGGAAACCAGAGATTGAAACGGCCGATCTGGCCATCGCGCGTTACCGCTGACGGACTGCGATCAAGGGCCGGAGGGAATCGGCCACGCACGACCACGCAGTTCAAGAATCGTTGCGTATATGCTACATCCATATATACCAGAAAGGTCGTATTGTACTTAACTTACAACAAAGCCTATAATTTCAACTTCGCTGCGCTCCCACGCTCACAAGTTTTACACTCGCATTACTACAACAAGGGGGAATAACAATGAAACTTCGCCAGCTTGCACTTGGGCTGCTTGGCGCCTCGCAACTTTACGCCGGCGTCGCATTCGCGCAGGAAGAAGACGCCGGTCCCCGACCGGTCCTCTGGATATCGCCAACTTCAGCATGACCGTCTGGGGCACCACCGACTACATGTTCCGCGGCATCTCGAATTCAGACGGTCCGGCAATCCAGGCAAGCATCGACTGGACCTACAGCGGGTTCTATCTCGGCTTGTGGGGTTCCAACACGGAGTTCTCCGATCAAGATATCGAAATCGACGGCTACGGCGGCTACCGCTGGTCCTGGTTCGGCTGGGGCTTCGACGTGGCGGGTCTGTATTACTGGTTCCCTGACGAGGATGAAAACTCAGTGGACAATCCAGGTGACAAGGCACTTGACCCGGGCGGCGGCCAGGAGGCTGACTACATCGAAGCGCAACTGCTGGTGAGCAGGAGCTTCGACACGGCCTGGTCGCCGTCGGTCGCGTTCAAATACAACTACTCTCCCGATTTTTTCGGTGAGGACGGCGACGCCCATCACGTCCAGGGCGATGGCGGAGTGCTGGTGCCTCTGGGCTTTCTGGGCGATGTCGGGTTCAGCGCCACTGTCGGTTACCAGACTGTAGAAGGTGATAAATCCTCCGGGTCGCAGTTGGGTATCCTCCAGCCGGATGGCTCGGTGCTCGACGGGTATGATTACGTGTGGTGGCGTTTCGGCGTCTACAAGGACATCGCCGGCTTCAAGGTGGACGTGAGCTATCACGCGACTGATGAAAGCGAGGATCTGGAGACGTTTTTCCCCAACACGCCGCAACCCGGCGATTTCCGCGACCTGATAGAGCCGCACGTGGTGCTGACGGTATCGCGGACCTTCAGCTTCCCATAACAACAAACAGCGACTGGCAGTCACTCACACGGCGCCCTCGGGCGCCGCTTTTTTTTGCAACCGCTCTGTAGTGTGGAAGACATAGTGGAAGATGCGATTACGCTTTTCGGGAGCTGCGGCGCTGCACGGGATAACGTCGCACTCTGGCAACCCTGTGAGATGAGTGTTCTCAAGTCTGTCTGACTGCGCTGCAACCCACGTAAGACCGGGGCGGCTTGCCAACGGGGTCGTTGGGATTGCTTGAAGACGGGCAATTACGGCGGACGGCGAGAACATTCAGCGCGCTGTGTAGTGGCTTTCGCTTTGATGATGTTGTTCCTTATTTTGGTTACTAGGGGAGGCAACGATTCGATAGTCCCTGCAATTGATCCACAGAGCAATGGAATCACTAGACTACAAGATGAAAGGAAGATCAATTGCGCCACATTAGTGCGAACTTGCATCATTTTTGTGCGCACATGTTGTGTACGAATCTTGGCCAAAAGTTAACGCCTTGATCGTAAAGCAACATTTGTGATGGCTCGGTTAATGCGGCCAAAAGTTGCGCATTCGTCGATTAAACAGCCCACACAAAGGAACTACGATGCAAGCCATCAAGCTACCCACCTTGATTACCGCAGGTCTCATTGGCATCCCGCTGCTTACTTCAAGTCCCGTAGCCCAGGGAGCCGATGATCCAGAGAAAGCGTCATTAAAAACGGAGATGGAGGAACTGAAGGCGCGCCTGGGGGCACTGGAAAAAAAGCTGGAAGAAAAGGAAAAAGTGGAAAAGGCTGCGCCGCCAGCGGAAGCCGCCGCGCCGCCCGCCGCAAAGCTCACGCCTCCCGCATGGCCGGTTCTTGGCATTTATACCGTTCCCGATACCAAAGACCTTGGTCAACTAACGGGGAGGCGAAACGATTGAAACGGTTAAAAACTGGAACTACAGCCACAGCTTCTTTTACACCTATGCCATTCCTTTTCAGGATACGGGCGTGCACGTAAGCTACCCGTGGACCGATACGTTCTATACCGATTTCTATGTCCTGAATGGATGGAACGTCACGGTTGACAACAACGACGCCAAAACCTTCGGCCGTGCTGTCGGCTGGATCCCGGCACCTTGGCTTTCCATTTACGCCAATTATCTCGGGGGATCGGAACAAACCGACAATAATTCGGACTGGCGGCACCTTGTCGATACGCAGGTCTTTTTCGGCCCCTTCGACCGCTGGAACTTCTTTGTCAATTTCGATTACGGGTTGGACGAAAACAAGCGCAATGCCGCGGCCGGTTTAGGTGTAAAGGATGCGGAATGGTGGGGTGCAACAGGGTACGCGCGCTACAAGTGGAGCGATTACTTCGAACCAAGCCTGCGCGTCGAGTATTACAACGACGATGATGGCTTCACTACAGGCGTCGCACAACACCTCTGGGAAGCGACGTTGACCCTTAACACCAAGATCGGTCTCGGCGGAGGAAGTGTGCTCTTGTTGCGTCCTGAAGTGCGCTACGATAAGTCGAATGAGGATTTCTTTACCGATGACAAAAACTTTCGCAGTAAAGATGATCAATGGACCATCGGCGTAGGGGCTGCGTGGTATTTTTAGAGAGATGCGGGCTCCCACATGGATGTGGGATGAGCCCTGTCGTTACAGTGGCTCAGAGCTAACACCCTTGTCCAAATTTCGGAGGCCATTTCCTATTTGCTAATATTGAGTAACTGCTTGAACGCGTTGTAAGAGGTGGTCCCACGAATTTAGACAGTGATCGCGGCATGGATAAGTGGAACTCTGCTCGGGTTTACGCCGCTGTCGCCAACGGCGCGGACAGAAAGTACACGTCATGGGGCGTGCACCGGTCAAGCG
>JBQTIC010000123.1:0-18713 GCA_052388435.1 Chromatiales bacterium
TCGAAGATGGCGGCACATCCCTGTGCCGCAGGAACCTCTGACTTAATCAGAGGTTCCCTAATGGTCGGTATCGCCCGGTTCTCCCGAGGATTGAGATGGTTTACCCAAAAGAGAACCCCGCCATGGGCGGGGTCTAAGACATACTCGTGGAGCCCTGATGGGTCTTACATATCGTCCATGCCGGGCGCCAGCATGGGCGGCTTCTCCTCCTTCGGCAACTCCGCAACCATCGCCTCCGTGGTAAGCAGCAGGCCGGCGATCGATGCCGCATTTTGCAGCGCAAAACGCGCGACCTTGGTCGGATCGATGATGCCCATCTGGTACATGTCACCGAACTCGCCAGTCTGAGCGTCGTACCCGAATGCGCCCTTGCCATCGACAACCTTTGCCAGCACGACAGACGGTTCTTCACCTGCATTGCGGACAATCTGGCGCAGCGGTTCCTCCATGGCGCGGGCCAGAATATCGACGCCGACCTGCTGGTCGTGATTGGCACCCTTAATTTTACGCACCGCGGCGAGCGAACGCAGCAGGGCAACGCCACCGCCTGGCACGATACCTTCCTCGACCGCCGCGCGGGTGGAATGGAGTGCATCCTCCACGCGCGCCTTCTTCTCCTTCATCTCCACTTCGGTCGCGGCACCGACCTTGATGACGGCCACACCACCCGCAAGCTTGGCCGCACGCTCCTGCAGCTTTTCGCGGTCATAGTCCGAGGTCGTGTCCTCGATCTGCTTGCGGATCTGGTTGATGCGGCCCTCGATGTCGGCCTTCTTGCCGGCGCCATCGATGACAGTCGTGTTTTCCTTGTCGACCACGACCTTTTTCGCGCGACCGAGGTCATCGAGACTTGCTTTCTCGAGGCTCAGACCCAGTTCCTCGGAGATCACCTTGGCGCCGGTGACAACGGCGATGTCCTCCAGCATGGCCTTGCGACGGTCGCCAAAGCCGGGGGCTTTTACCGCACAGCACTTGAGGATGCCGCGGATGTTGTTGACGACAAGGGTCGCCAGCGCTTCGCCTTCCACCTCCTCGGCGATGACGAGCAGCGGTTTGCCGGACTTTGCTGCGGACTCCAGGACCGGGAGGATGTCGCGGATGCTGGAAATCTTTTTGTCGTGCAGCAGGATGAGCGGGTTCTCCAGCCCGACGTTCATGCTCTGCTGATTGTTGACGAAGTAGGGCGAGAGGTAGCCGCGGTCGAACTGCATGCCCTCGACGACATCCAGTTCGTTCTGCAGGCCGGAGCCGTCCTCCACGGTAATCACGCCCTCCTTGCCGACCTTATCCATAGCGTCGGCAATGATCTTGCCGATCGCCTCATCGCCGTTAGCGGAGATGGTGCCGATCTGCGTAATCTCCTTGCTGCCCTTGCACGGCTTGGAAACGGCCTGCAATTGTTCAACCACTGCGGCGACCGCTTTATCGACGCCTCGCTTCAGATCCATGGGATTGGCGCCCGCCGCCACCGACTTCATGCCTTCGCGCACTATGGCCTGGGCGAGCACGGTGGCCGTGGTCGTGCCGTCACCGGCTACATCCGAGGTCTTGGAAGCGACCTCCTTCAGCATCTGCGCACCCATGTTCTCGAACCTGTCCTTCAGTTCGATCTCTTTGGCCACGGACACCCCGTCCTTGGTGACCGTCGGGGCGCCGAAACTGCGCTCCAGCACAACGTTGCGCCCCTTCGGGCCCAACGTCTGTCTTACGGCATTGGCCAGAGTGTTGACGCCGGCCACCATGCGCATTCTTGCGTCGTCACCGAATCTCACGTCTTTTGCTGCCATATCTGCAAACTCCTCCAGGATTGTTAAGCGAAACTGCCCGCGTTTGCTTTGAACGACTTGGGTCTACTCGAGGATGGCCATGATATGTCGTCTTCACGCATTACGACGTACTCGCTGCCATCTTTCACCTCAGTGCCCAAGTACTTGCCGAACAGGATCCGGTCGCCTTTCTTTACCGACAAAGTCCGCGTTTTTCCGTTGTCGAGCAGCTTGCCGTTGCCGACAGCAATCACCTCGCCGCGCATGGGCTTTTCCGCCGCGTTGTCGGGAATGAGAATGCCGCCCGCGGATTCGTTCCCCTCCTCCAACCGCTTTACCAGGACGCGATCATATCGGTCTGATCTTCATGGTTTAATTCTCTCAGAATAGCGTGAGTAGAAGGTAATTATTAGCACTCAATAGTGAGTAGTGCTAATACTATAGACTGAAAGAAGTGAAGATCAAGGGTCGTACAGCCCGGGCGGGCATCGAGGAGGCACGGCTGGAGGGAGCCGATCCACCGGTACTTGATCAGCGCCTAGACGGAGTTCCTGCGACTCGAGGTTCCTGAGAAGTCGGTGGCTGCTGTTCCGGCGACGGCAAGGGCCGCAAGAATTCGCGCTCGAGTACCTTGGCAGGCAGCGGCCGGCAGATATAGTAGCCCTGGATCTCGTTACAGCCGTGACTGCGGACGATCTCCAGTTGGCGATGCGACTCGATGCCCTCGGCCACGACGTTCAGCCGCAGTCCCCGCGCCAGGGAGATGATTCCGGCCACAAGCTTGGCCTCTGCGGGATCGTTGCCGAGGTCCCGCACAAACGAACGGTCAATCTTGATGGTGTGAATGGGCAGGCGCTTCAGATAGCTCAGAGACGAATAGCCCATGCCGAAGTCATCAATCGAGAAGCGAACCCCCTCCGCGCTCAGCCGGCGCATCAGCGCAGCGGCGGTATCGATATTCTGCACGAAGGCGCTCTCTGTGAGTTCCAGCTCCAGCCGGCACGCATCCATCCCTGTCTCTGCGACGACGGCCAGAATGTCCGCGCCGAGATTTTTCTCCCGGAACTGGCGGGCCGAGAGATTGACCGCCATGCCGATCGGTGCGAAACCCGCGTCCCGCCAGGCGACGTGCTGGCGGCACGCCTCGCGCAGTGCCCATATGCCCAGGGGGACGATGAGCCCGGTGTCCTCGGCGATCGGAATGAAGACATCCGGGCGGACCTCCCCTAGCTCGGGGTGGCGCCAGCGCAAGAGCGCCTCCACGCCCACGCGGGCATTGTTATCGAGGCTCACGCGCGGCTGGTATTGCACGTGCAGTTCTCCGCGCTCGAGTGCCTTGCGCAGGGCATTCTCGATGAGCAGCCGCTCGGTGCTGCGCTCGCGCAGGGCTGCATCGAAGAACTGAAAGCTGTTGCGGCCGTTCTCCTTGGCCCGGTACATGGCGCTGTCGGCGTGCTTCACCAGCGTGTCGGCATCGCGTCCGTCGTCGGGGTAGCAGCTGATCCCGATGCTCGCAGCCGCGAATGTTTCCTGGGAGCCCACCGTCAGCGGGAGCGACAGGGCGTGCTGGATCTTGTTCGCCACGGTAATGATGTCCTCCGTGGTGTTGACGTCGTTAAGGTAGAGCAGATACTCGTCGCCGCCAACGCGGGCCACCGTATCGCTCTGCCGCACACACTCCTGCAGACGCTCGGCTACACCGCGCAGGACCAGATCCCCGGCGCTGTGGCCGAGACTGTCGTTGATACGCTTGAACAGATCCAGGTCCACGTACAGCACCGCGACTCGCTTGCCGCGGCGCTCGGCTTGCAGGATCGCCTGCTCCAGTCGCTCGCGGAAGAGATGCCGGTTGGGCAGACCGGTAAGGGCGTCGTGGCGGGCAACATGCAGCAGTTCTGCCTGCAACTGACGACGCTCGCTTATCTCCGCCAGCAGCTCGTGGCGCTGGGCAAAGAACGCGCAGATCATCCGCGAGATCCGGCCGAACTCCGATTGCGACTTGCTCAGAAGGTTGAGACCCGAGTCGTTCCCATTCTTCAACGCGTCGGAAATGGCCGCGAGCGGCCGGCTGACCCAGCGCGTGAGGAACAGGTAAAGGAGCGAAAGGAGCAGCACCGCAAAGGCGATAAAGGCCAGGAACTGATTCGTCAATGACTGGCGCCAGCGGCTGATGCCCACAGAGTCGCGGCGGATCTCCAGCGTTGCCACCACCGCCTCGTCCCAGCCGTATAGGGTTTTCTGGAAGGCGATCTCCCCGGCGCTGGCCTCAACCATGTGGTGCGCAGTATGGTCATTCGGGCGCCTTAGCCGCAGTTGGCTGTCAACGAGGTCGCCAAGTTGAGTCAGGTAAACTTCATCCCAGAGACGGGCTGCCAGCATATATCCTTGTGGCGGCGTCTCCCGCCTGATGTCGGCGCTCGGCTGAATGGGAGCGGCGCTCAGTTCCAGTAACCCGTAACTGGTGCGGACGAAGAAGTGCGCGAACGGATCGCGACTAATCCGCCGTTGTAGTCTATCAATCTGGAGCGGCGGGGAGGACTGCGGGCCCCCCTCAACGTCACCTTGGTCGGCATAGACAAGGGAGAAATCGGAAGCGAAGACCCACAGCGCGTCGACGTCAAAGGTGCGACGGGTCTCCTCGAGGTTTGTCCGAGCCCACTCCGGATCCGCACTCTGGACGAAGTTCAGCATCTCGTCCCAGTAGGAGTAGTCGTAGCTGTAGTTACTTAGGGATTCGCTCTTTAGCGCCAACAGGCGGTCGAACTGGGTCCGCGCCTCTTCGCGATGTACGCGACGCAGCGAATCGATCTGCTGCTTCTGTGACATCAGCACCGCCCAAAGGCCCGAACCGAAGAATAGCGTTACCGCGCACAGCAGCAGTACGAGACGGGCGCGGGTAGGATTGGCCATTCCGGTCATCGGGCGCGGGGCGGTTCTTGTTCGGATCCGAGATGTGATCTTTCCTGCCCTCGGCAGGGCGAGGGGAGCACGATGTGGCCTGTCAGGCATTTAGCAAACTTCGCGCCACTGTGCAAGCCCAAGCCAAGCGCGTTTTTGACCCAGGGTGCAAGATGAGCGGTGGGCCGTCTGGCAAGCGCCCACCACAGGCCAGACGGGGTACAGGCGTCGACGCTCAGGACTTGATTCCTGCAGTTTGCCATCCCGGGATGTCTCCCGTAGGCTTGGCGGCCGATGACCCGGCAGTGCCCCCCATTCCCGCAGCAGAACGCCTACACCCGCGAGGAACTCCTGAGATGCGCGCGGGGACTGCTGTTCGGCCCGGGTAATGCCCAGTTGCCGCTGCCGCCCATGCTGATGATCGATCGCGTCACCTCAATCACTGGCGCGGGTGGTAGACACGGCAAGGGGCAGATGGTGGCCGAACTGGATATCCACCCGCAGCTCTGGTTCTTCGACTGCCATTTCACGGGCGACGCGGTGATGCCCGGTTGTCTCGGTCTGGACGCCATGTGGCAACTCATCGGGTTCTTTCTCGCCTGGCAGGGTGGACCGGGTCACGGCCGCGCCCTGGGGTGCGGCGCGGTGCAGTTCTCCGGACAGGTAACACCGAAGAACAAACTGGTCACCTACAGGGTCGACATGAAGCGCGTCATCCTGCGCAAGCTGGTGATGGGCATCGGCGACGCGGAGATGGAGGTTGACGGCCGAGTGATCTACACCGGCGAAGACCTGCGGGTCGGCCTGTTCACCTCCACGGAGGGGTTCTAGCCATCCAGGCCGTTGCGGCGGCGGACCTCCAGCCGCTGCCGCAGCGTTTCCGCATGGCGGCGCGCGTTGGGCAGCCACGGCGCGACGTCCAATGCCTCCTCGAACGCGGCGAGGGCCTCATCGGGCTGCCGTAATCCCATGAAGCACATGCCCCGTCCGGAGAGGGCGCCAAAGTGTCGCGGTTCCAGTGCGAGCGTCTCCTCAACGTCCGCGAGGGAGGCGTCGTAGTAACCGACGTTGTAATAGATGATGGCGCGCTGATTCCACGCCTCTGCGAAGTCCGGTGCGCGTTCGATTACCTTGTCGACCATTTCGAGCGCCTTGTCCAGATTACCGGCGTCCTTTGCCGCGACGGCTTCCTGCAACAGGCGCGCAACATCTTTGTCGCGGTATTCGAACCAGATCTTCCAGATTTCATTGGCGGTGTTTGTCGATTCGGCCTCATTCGGCGCGGTCTTCAACTTGGCAAACAGTGCGTCGAGCTGCGAGTCGGACTGGTCGGCATGGATGGCCATGCTGCTCATGACCAGCAGCAGCACCGTGGTCAGACGGCGCCACATAGCCACCTCCACACTGCGCGACCTAGCCAATGGAACACAACACTTCCCGGGTGGCCGCAAGAGTCTTGTCGATCTCGGTTGCGCCGTGAGCGCTCGAGACGAAACCGGCCTCGAACGCTGAAGGGGCGAGGTAGATCCCCTTGCCGAGCATCCCGTGGAAGAAGCGCTTGAAGCGCTCGATGTCGCATTGCATTACGTGTTCGAATCGGGTAACGGATGCAAGTTCCGTGAAGAAGATGCCGAACATGCCGCAGGCGTGTGCCGCGGCGAAGGGAACGCCTGCCGCCTTCGCCTCCGCTGCCATCTCGTCCATCAGTCGCGTTGTCGTGGCGAGGAGCCGGTCATGGAAACCCGGCTCTGATACGACTTCCAGCGTGGCCAGCCCGGCGGCCATCGCCACCGGGTTGCCGGAGAGCGTGCCGGCCTGGTAGACCGGCCCCACCGGTACCAGCATATCCATCACTTCGCGGCGCCCGCCGAAAGCGCCGACCGGCATGCCACCACCGATTACCTTACCCAGCACGGTAAGGTCCGGCTTGACGTTGTAGAGAGATTGCGCCCCGCCCGGCGCCACGCGGAAGCCGGTCATCACCTCGTCGATGATGAGCAGACTCCCGCATCGGTCGCAGAGAGCGCGCAGACCATCGAGGAATCCCGGCTCCGGCGCGATGAAGTTCATGTTGCCCGCGATTGGCTCGATAATCACGCAGGCAATCTGTTCGCCCTGCCGGGCGAACACATCCTTGACCTGGGCGAGATCGTTGTAGCGGAGCGTGAGAGTCATCTCCGCCAGCGCCGGCGGGACACCAGGCGAGGTCGGGACGCCGAAGGTCAGCGCTCCGGAGCCGGCCTGCACCAGCAGTGAGTCGGCATGGCCGTGGTAGCAGCCCTCGAACTTCACGATGCGGTCGCGCCCGGTATAGCCGCGGGCGAGGCGGATGGCGCTCATCGCTGCCTCGGTGCCTGAGCTGACGAAGCGCAGCCTTTCGATGTTCGGCATCAGTGCGCAGACCTTGCGCGCCAGGGCTGTCTCGAGCGCTGTCGGCGCGCCGAAGCTCAGACCGTCCTCAGCGGCCGCTTTCACGGCCGAGATCACATGCGGATGGGCGTGCCCGAGTATGAGCGGTCCCCAGGAGCCGACGTAGTCGACGTAGCGTCTGTCGTCCTCGTCGACGAGATACGCGCCCTCGCCGCGCCTGAAATAGACAGGTTCGCCGCCGACGTGTTTGAAGGCGCGTACCGGCGAGTTGACGCCGCCAACGATGTACCGCTGGGCCTCGGCAAAGAGTTCGTGGGAACGGGTCATTGGTGACTCATGATTCGTAACTGGTAACTGGCAACGAGATCACTTACGAGTGACCGGTCACGACTTACTCAAACAGTGCTGAATAGCGCCTTGCGGCCGCTTCCGGGTCGGCACGCTTAAAGACGCCGTCAATAACGGCCAGCAGATCGGCGCCAGCGGCAAGCAGGCTGGCGCCATTTTCCGGCGTGATCCCGCCGATGGCAACGATGGGCAACCGGAGCAGTTGTCGTGCGGTCCTCAGCAGCTCCATCGGCGCGCGGACGGCCTGCGGTTTGCTCCGCGAGCGGAAGAAGCTGCCGAACGCCACATAATCGGCACCCGCGCTGGCGGCCGCCTCGGCGCGCGCGAGGTCGTCATAGCAGGAGACGCCGATGATCGCCGTGCCGCCCAGGCACGTGCGCGCTTCGGCGAGCGGGGGGTCGTCACGACCAAGATGCACGCCGTCGGCGCCGATATCGCGCGCCAGCCGCGGGTCATCGTTGACGATGAACGGCACGCCAGCGTCGAGGCATATTTCTCTCAGCATCCGCGCCCGCTCTGTGCTGGCGGCGCGCTTTGCGCGGTACTGGATCATCACGGCACCGCCGCGGATTGCCAAGCGAACTGCTGCGGCAAGCCGGGCAGGATCCGCTCCCTCCGCAGGCGTAATGGCATAGAGGCCGCGGCGGGGCACGTGCGGCGCCATGCTACCCGATGAAGCGCTCATCTGGCATGCGGCGCGGATGCCACTGGCCGTGGCCGATGAGTTGGGCCTCTTTGAGCGTTCGCCATGTGTACTCCTGCGCGAGCGTCGCTGCAGCTTCAATGTCAAAGCCGTAACCGAGCAGGGTCGCCAGCGCGGAGGCCAGCGTGCAACCGGAACCGTGATAAACCTGCGGCAGCCGTTCCCAACTCCACGTGCTGCGCCGCGTCTCGCTGTAGAGCGTATTGTCCACAGTGGCGGAGGGTTCGTGAGTGCCAGTGACAAGCACGTGTCGGCAACCGAGGGCGAGCAGGCGCTCCGCCGCCACGTCCAGCGCCTCCTCACCGCTCAGGCGTCGCGCCTCGTGGCTGTTCGGCGTGATGACGGTGACCTGCGGCAGCAGGGAGCGCAGGGCTTTGACCGTGGCCTCGTCGGCAATGGCAGTGCCAGTTCCGGCGGCGAGCACGGGGTCAAGGACGACGGGAGCCGCTGCGGTGCTGGCGCTGAGTGAGCCCACCACTTCGGCGATCGCGGTCGATGGAACAAGCCCGATCTTGATGGCGCGCGGTTCGATGTCCTGTAGCAGCAATTCCGCCTGTCGCCGCAACGCCGCGACTTCGACGGCCATGCAGCCCTCGAAGCGCTGCGTGTTCTGTGCGGTCAGCGCCGTGATCAGTGTGATCGGGCGCCCGCCGAGCGAATGGATCGTCTCGAAGTCGGCTTGAATGCCAGCGCCGCCGGTGGGGTCGTGGCCGCCGATGGCCAGCACGACCGGGGGATGGCCAGAGGAAATTCGCGGCATCGTATGGCTCGTGGAGGTGCTGCCGACACTGCGGCTAGAAGGGCTGCACCTCGACCAGGATCACGGCGCCCGCCAGAATGAGCACCGGAAGCTCATTGAGCCACCGATAGTAGACGTGACCGTGGCGATTGCGGTCGCGCATGAAGTCGCGTACCAGCTTGCCGAGATACACATGATAGGCGATGAGCGCGGCGACGAGGACGAGCTTCACGTGCATCCAGCGCGCCTGCGCGTAGGGCGCCCAGCCATTCCCGAAGAGCAGCCACAGACCAAACAACACGGTCAACACGGCGCCCGGTGTCGTGATGCCATAGTAGAGCTTGCGCTCCATGATCTTGAAGCGCTCTGTGCTCACCGCGTCGCTGCTCAGGGTGTGGTACACGAAAAGCCGTGGCAGATAAAACAGCCCCGCGAACCACGTCACCATGAAGATGATGTGGAAGGCCTTCACCCACGCCATGTTGTTTCGGAGTCTACGATTTGAGCCAGTCCCTGACCCGAGCGCGAACCGCCTCGGTATTGACTTCACCGACGATGGTCCGGTCGATGCGTCCGGCAGGATCGATGAGAAAGCTGGTCGGTGTGACGCTGACATGGCCAAAGGCTCTGACCGCCTTACCCGTGAGATCCAGGGCGACAGGGTACGGAATGCCCAGATCCTCGGTCATCCGCAGCACGAAATCGGGCCGGTCGTAAGGCATGGCGATGCCGATGACGGCAAAACCCTGCTCGGACAGGTCCCGGTGGAGCGCCATGAGTTGCGGCAGCTCCTTGATGCAGGTCTTACAGTTGGTGGCCCAGAAGTTGACCAGCAGAGGCTTGCCGCGCCGCACGCCCAGATCGATGCGCGTGCCGGCAATGGTGGTGAGCGCGACCGGGGGTACGCTCCTAGGGCCCGTGGCCGCTGACCAGCCCAGCCATGCGAGCGCGGCCGCCAGCGGTAGCGCCATGGCGCCTGGCCACGTCTTGCTGAGGCCAAACCTCACGGCTTCGGCAGCGGGGTCGGTGTGGGTAGTGGAGCGCTGGATGGCGCCGCGGGCGGGCTCCCTCGCAAGAACGTGCCTACGCGAGCAGCGATGGCCTTGATACCGCGCCACAGCTTGGGCAGCAGCCAGACGCCAAAGGCGACGAACAGGGCGAGAGCGACGAGGAAACCCACCGGGTGGTTAAGCGCAGCCCACAGACCAATGATGACGGCAACATCCTCGATGATCGAGGCTGTCCAGTTGGTCAACGGTTCAGGGGAGGTGTTGATAAGCACGCGCGAGCCCGCCTTGGTGACGTGACTCATCGTGGCGAGCGAGCCGCCGACCATGAACGCGGCCAGCTCGGCGGCCGGGCCCACATCGCCCATGGCCCGCATCGCGAGCACCGCGCCGGCAGGAATGCGGATGAAGGAATGGAGCGTATCCCAGCCGGTATCGACCCCGGGCGTTTTGTCGGCGAAAAACTCAACGCAGTACATCACGCCGGCGACCAGCATTACCATGGGGTCAGTGAGGAACTGTAGATCGGGAGGGAGGGTGATGTAGCCGTTCGCGCCCATGAAACCGAGCATGAACACCGCGGCGTAAAGATTGATGCCGCTTGCCCAGCCCACGCCCATCATCAGCGCGATCTTCGATACCGCATCCATAGTGACCTCCTCGGGCGCGAATGACCGCCCGCCTGACGGCCTTTGGTCGGGCCGCTTCCGGCACCAGCTTGGTTGACACTCCTTGAATGGAAACTTAATCTCTCGCGACCGTCGCCCGAATTGTGCGCGGCAAGACGGCCTCCGAGAGCTGTCTCATACGTGGCCACATATGAGACAGGCTCTAATATTACGACAGAAGGCGGCCGAGGCCGCTTTTTTCTTCTCCAGCCCGGCGTATTGTCCCCCTGGAAGTTCGCGACGGGCAGTCCGCCCGGCGGGCTCTCGACAGGACATGACAGGAAACATTAAGGTGGGTGTGGTGGGCGGCACCGGATACACCGGCGTCGAGTTGCTGCGCCTGCTCAGCATCCACCCGCAGGTCCAGCTCAGGATTATTACCTCGCGCTCAGAGGCGGGAATGGCGGTCTCGGCGCTGTTCCCCAATTTGCGCGGCAATCTGGATCTGGCCTTTTCCGCGCCCGATGAGGCGGCTCTGCAAGCCTGCGACCTCGTATTCTTTGCCACCCCGAACGGCACAGCGATGACCATGGCGCCGGCGCTGATTAGCGCGGGCGTGAAAGTAATCGATCTGGCGGCGGATTTCCGGTTGCACGATCCGGCTGCATGGGAGCAATGGTACGGCAAGCCGCACGCCTGCCCGGAACTGTTGCGCACAGCGGTCTATGGCCTGCCGGAGATGAACCGGGCGGTGATCCGCGAGGCGAGGCTGGTGGCCAATCCCGGCTGCTACGTGACCGCGGTGACTCTCGGATTCCTGCCGCTCATCGAGCGCGGCATCGTGGATCGGTCGCGCCTCATAGCCGATGCGAAGTCTGGTGTAAGCGGTGCCGGGCGCGGTGCCGAGGTGGGCAACCTGTTCGGCGAAGCGGCGGACAATTTGCGTGCTTACGCCGTGCCCGGCCATCGTCATTGGCCGGAGATCAGCCAGAATCTCGAAGCAGCAGGCGGCGCGCCGGTCAGCCTGACCTTCGTGCCACATCTGACGCCGATGATCCGCGGCATTCATGCGACGCTCTATGGCGAGCTCAGCGATGCCTCTGTCGACCTTCAGTCGGTGTACGAAAAGCGCTACTGCGAAGAGCCATTCGTTGACGTTATGCCGCCAGGGTCTCATCCTGAGACACGGTCAGTGCGCGGCGCCAACCTCTGCCGCATCGCCGTGCATCGCCCCCGGGGCGGCACGCGCCTCGTCATCTTGTCGGTGATCGACAACCTCGTGAAAGGGGCAGCGGGCCAGGCGGTGCAGAACATGAATCTGATGTTCGGAATGCCGGAGACGACAGGGCTGGAAGCTCTTGCGCTGTTACCGTAGCAACGGGCTCACGCAACTACACATGAAAACGCGATCCATGCGACTGGTGGTGCGCCCTCACTATCCGTTGCGCCAGTTCCTGCTGCTTGTAGCCGGCGTCATTTTCCTGGGTCTTGGCGGATGGGTGACCTTCGAGTATGGTCAGTGGCAGCAGCTTTACGCGCGCATGACCGCTCTTGCGAGTTCGTCCAGACCGGACATGGAGGCCGAATCCGTTGAGCAACTGAAGGCTGATAACGAGCGGCTGCGGCAGCGCGTCGCGATCCTCGAGCGCGCCGCCCAGATCGATCACGAGGCCTCGGTCAGATTGCAGGGGCACGTGCGCGCGCTCCAGGACGACACCTTCGAGCTGCGCGAGGAAGTCGAGTTCTACCGCGCCGTGGTCTCCGCGGCAAAGAAGGCGACCGGGCTGCGCATTCAGGGCTTGCGGGTGAGCCCGTTGGGTGAAAGCGGTCACTATCACTACAAGCTGGTGTTAACCAACCTGAACAAAGATGATAAGGTGTCCAAGGGTGACGTGCTGATCGAAATACTGGGGCGCGACAATGCCGCGGTCAGGAAGCTTAACCTCGCGGCGCTCGCTGACAATCCCGACGGTGGCACGCTACCGTTCAGCTTCATGCACTTCCATCGCTTAGAGGGCGACTTCGCGCTGCCGGAGGGCTATTTCCCCGAAAGCGTTCGGGTGGTTGTCCGCGAGGGGGCGGCCAAAGAGCCGCGCGAAGAGAAGACCTACGATTGGAAACCGCTCATTCAGGCAGAGGGTTAGCTTATGTTTGGAAAACGCAAGAAGCGCAAGGCCACCAGCCTCGATTCGCTTATCGGCCAGAATTCGCAGATCTCTGGCGACCTGAAGTTCAGCGGCGGCCTGCACGTGGACGGCACGGTGCGTGGCTCGGTCAGCGCCGATGACGACGACAGCTCGGTGCTGACGCTGAGCGACCGCGGCACCATCGAAGGCGATGTGCGAGTGCCCTATGCTGTCATCAACGGCGTCATCGTCGGCGACGTTCATGCGCGCCAGCACGTCGAACTTGCCGCCAATGCGCGCATCGAAGGTAATGTGTATTACAATCTGATCGAGATGGCGATGGGTGCCGAGGTCAATGGCCAACTGGTACATACCTCGGAGAGCGGGCGTGAGCCGCTGGCCCTGAGCCACAAGCCGCCGGTGCCGGCCGAGGACTCTGGCGGCTAGGATACGCAATATTTCGCGAGGAACAGAGCGTGAACACTGTAGCAGAAGAGGTTGTCAGTCCACTCATTTTCACTGACGCCGCGGCCGGCAAGGTCAAGCAGCTCATCGACGAGGAGGGCGACACGTCCCTCATGTTGCGCGTCTTCGTGCAGGGCGGCGGCTGCTCCGGTTTCCAGTATGGCTTCACCTTCGAGCCGGAGCAGGGAGAAGGCGACCTGGTGGTCGAGAAGAACGGCGTGAAGCTGATAATCGACCCCATGAGCTATCAGTACCTTGTTGGGGCAGAGATCGACTACACGGAGGGGCTCGAAGGCGCGCAGTTTGTCATCCGCAATCCCAACGCCAGCACGACCTGCGGCTGCGGCTCTTCGTTCTCGGTGTAGCAACCGACTGATGCCTGGGCAGCGCCGCCACATGAGAGTAGTGGTGGCGCGGAGCCATTCAGCCAGGGTACTGCTCAGACTCTTCAGCAGTAGCGTGCCGTTGAAGCGGTAAGCTGGCTCTCGATGGCAGGTCTGCCGATCGGTTTTTTCGCCGCCGGCCTTCTTCGCGGGCTTTTTGTTTCCGGCCTGTCCTTTTGAGCGACTGCCGACCCGCCTCCAGGCGGCGTTTCCGGTTTCTCTTCCCCTCTCTGTATCGTACCGCCCGGTCCCCATCGTTTCGCCCAGAGGCTCCGGACGTGGTGGGACGAACCAGTGTGTTCCCCCCTGCAAGGTGCGATAGTCACGGAAAGGTAATAATCAGGTACAACACTATCCGTACACACTCAGGCTAAAGGAGCTGATATGGGTAGTCTGGTTACGCGCTGTGGAGAGGAGACGTACGCGGAGATCGACGACGGTACCGTCGCGAACGAAAACATTGGTCTCAGCAAGAGTCTCGCATTCTGTGTTATAGCGGGCGCGGCCTTCTGGACTGTATCTATATCCTGCTTGTTGTACTGAAGGCACGCTGTGTCTCGGCTTCCGAGGAGGGCCCGGGAACCATCACAGAGTTTCGCGAACTGGATAGGACCGCTAAACGGAGAGATTCTACGCCAGTGCGAATGAAGAAGTATCGGTCAGAGGCACGGGCGAATGTGCCGATGCGATCTTGAACTACTGTCATCAAGATCTGCCGAAATGAATGTTCATCGCATACTCATCGGCTTACCGGCTGTGGCTGCGCGACTTTTCGTAAAGCTTTGCCACGATTCTTGGTATTTCTGCGAGGCCTGGCGCCGGATCATCCAGGCAGAGAAGGTCAAGTTTGCGTGCCGGATTGAAAATGCCCGCGAACGCCTGCAGTGCACGCAGCCGGCTGGGCATCTGTAGAAACGGATACTTTCTTTCCTGTGCAAGCACTGAGGCAATCCACATAAGGTCTTTCTGCAAGTCGCGGCACCGCACTCCGATCTTGTAGTCGTTGTACTGTTGGGGTGTTACGGAATCGCGACCTTCAAGGAACAACTTTGTAAGCAGTAGAGGAAAATTGACACCGCTGGCGACCGCCAGGGGAAGGGATCCCCATACGCGACCGTTAATCTCCATCAGCGCGGCATTAGAGCCGTTGACCTTAAACTCAACCATCGCCAAACCAGTCCACCGCAACTCTTTCAGAAGCCCTGTGGAATAACGGTAAAGTGTGTCATTGATCTCTACACTCTCCCGGTAGGAGCTTGCGCCGCCTGTCACGGGAAACTCGCGCAGCCGCTTATGCGAGAAGGCGGCGATAGGCTGGCCCTCGTATGTCAATAGCTCGACTCCATAACCAACCCCCTGGCAGTAACCTTGTAGAAGGACCGGACATCTGCCTTCGAATTTCTGCATCAGGCGCTTTAGTTCCTCAGGCGTGCCCGCATAGGTCACGCCGAACTTCTCGACACCATTGGCTTGAGACAGCTTTGCCGAGGTAGCGGGTTTGAGGACAACCGGCCAACCCAGATCCTCAGCGACCGTAAGGGCTTCATCCGAGGTCTCCACCGCAAAGGTCTGAGGCACAGGCACACCTAGCTTTCGCGCAACCTCCAGGGTCTTGTCCTTGTCGCTGACGACAGCCAGCAGTTCATTGGGCGGAAGCGCAAGTCGGGTAATCCGTTCGAATAAGTGGCGTGCACGCGTTATGGGGTGAATGACCAGGTCGGTAACCGGGATGATCAAATCCACCGCCCAGCGTGTTGCTGCATCCAGCAGGGACTCAGTAAGTCGCCGCGAATCAGACTCCGGTGGCGGGTACACCAACGTGTCGGAAACATATCGCGAGCGAAAGCCTATGCTTCTTCGATTACTGTCTGCGGCGATTACGTGGTAACCGGCTCGACCCAGGGCACGAATAATAGCGATGGCCGATCCGCGCTCCGCATCGGTGACGAGCACGCGGTTTCCGGCACTATTTGTCTTGTGCACTGTTGAGCCAGTTCTGGTTGAAGCGATGGATCACGGCCATAACATCGGTAACGACGATATCCAGTTCCCGATTGGCATCGATAACGGCAAAGTTCTTGACAACGTGCCTCAGGTCCAGATATTGGGAGCGTCTCACCTCCATCAACTCCGGCGTGAACTCGCCCTTCCGTTCGAAGACAACCTCGCCAGGTGCATCCAGACAGATAACCAGGTCCGGCTCGGGGAGCGTATGTCTCAGGACAAATCCGTGCAATTTCCGTTTCAGAGAAGCACCGTCATCTTCAGGTTCAATATCGTGGTGATAGAAGTCGCAAATGAAGTGCCTGTCGAAGATGACGACATATCCCTTTCCAGAGTAGTGGTATGTGATAAGCTGTCGATACCATTCCTCTAATATTCGATTGACAAGACCAACGCCCTTGATTAGCGCTTTGCCTGCCGCTCGAATAGCCGCTATGGGCTTCGGCGGTCCGTGCGGCGCCGAACTGTGCGTAAGGTTTCCTGGCTCGTCGCTTCGTCGCGCCGACTGGATGTGCTTCGTGTCATCTTGCATTGCGCCCTTGACCGACTTTCGTTTCGCCTTTCTCTTCTCCCACCAGCGCGTCGTCGGAAGCATGTAGTTGCACGCGTCAGGGTTGAGGCCCATATAAAGATATTTGGTAGGCAACGGAAGCGACGCTTCCAGCCGTTTGGCGATCGTTGTTTTCCCGACTCCGTCGGGTCCAATCAAGGCAACCGTAAACATAGATCCTGCATCAATGTCATCTCAAAGCCGATCAGCAAAACCAACGATGCTGATCCTCTTCTCTTAGTAAGAAGACGAATCGGGTTTTCACTGGTGATCCTGGTGCCCGGGAACAACACGTCGACGGCGCCGAACAGGCGCAAAGAACGAGCGTCCTCAGCGGGCTGTTCCCCGTTCCGTATACGCCCCCTTAGAAATATAGATTATGAGAATGAGCCAGTGCATGTCTCCACAGGGCGTAATAGCGATTCGATCTCACCCATGCCAACGTGTCGCTCGGCAGGATGGCTGGATTGGCATTCGATGCATTAAGGCGCGCCAGTAAGGTGGACAGATATCTGCACCAGTAAAGAACGAACAACGGCCTTAGCAGGCCCCGTGAAATATCCAGCTGCTGGCAATATCGAGCCAGATAGGGATGCGCCCATGCATCTCTTCCAAAAAAAGCCTTATCAAATGCCTTGAGGTAGACGCTGTTTGTGCCAGCCCGGGCTGTGGCGAAGGCAATGTAAGTCAGGAAGAAGAAGAGATCCCCGGCCGGCATGCCTTCGGGTTCCGCCAGTTCCCAGTCCACTATGCCAACGTCTGACCCAGGCGCCACCAGAATGTTGGGGGAGCTGAGGTCTCCATGCTCAAACACCGTTGGCAGGCGAACATCGCGGAGTTGCTCAACCAGCACGCGCAGCCTGCTCATGGAGTGGTGGTTATCCGGCAAGGAGCATAGGGCGGATTCCAAATGCTGCATAGGCTGTATAGCCAGGCGATCAAACCAGGATTGGTTATCTTGATCGTACTGACGCGTGTCCTGGTGCAGCGTAATCACCCACGACATCATTGATTCGAGGCACATGTCCGAGTGCCGCCGCACGAAAGCTGGTTTCATGGCGCCGCCCTTCAGGGCGGTTTCTATAAGCAGCCTGCTTCCCGACCAGTCCTCATAGGCGACGAGCCGGGGGATGGAGCGATAGCCACCAGTCCGCGCCGCCTGCACCATCCTTAGATTACGAGCCTCGCAGTCAAGCCGTGCGGTATCTCCCCGCAAGCGGGGCACTTTCGCAACAAGGACGACCTCTCCATCTTCTTCAGCAACAATGAAGAAAAGAACATGACTGGACGCTCGAAATCGTGGCGTTGCCATAACGCCGGATAGATGTCTCCCCGACCCGAATTCCTCCAATTGCAGGCGTTGCCAGTTGTTTGTCAGATACGACACGACCGCATTCATGCTTCGTGATCTTCTATTGCTTGCGCGCGATAACGCTAAAACAGGGAACCAAGTGCGGCAACCAACCCCGGTTTATCACAAATCTTCCAATTGTCGCTATCAGTTCATCCTTGAGACTCCCTTGCCGTCCGCGAAAAAAATGTTCAAGGGCCTTGGTCTCATATAGCGGGACGACCTCAAGACACCTGCTGAAATCAGGTCGATGCCAGTTGACCTGTACATCGGTCAGCCCGATCTGTTCCAAGAGGATGGCACAGTCCCTTGGATTGCCGAGCGCTACGCGAGCAGCCGATGTAGCATGTCTTGAGCCTTGTTTCCGTCCCTGCCTGCCCCTTATGGCTGCGCGGCCTAATGTCTTGAGCCAGTGCCCGCGATCCACCTCCCAGTAAAGGTAACCGTCGGGCTTTATCAACGCCGCAAGCTCTTCGATCTCACAGAAATCAACGGCACTGGCGACGAGCAGATCGAAGGTAGCTCCTCTTTCCTTTATATGAGCTTTCGCATTGGACGGATCGATGACAAATAATGATTCACTGAAGTGACTGAGCGCCTGGAATAGACCTTCATCTGCGGAAACGACGCATGCGACGTTTCGCAATTCCGGGTCTGGCAACAGGAATCTCCAGTCTATACGTTTCGCAATCTGTAAGCCCCTGTCCTGTCCTTCAAGGTCCATATGGGGTCGGGTGACATGAGTGGTAGTAACTGTCTTGGGGTCTGCCATAAATGCTGCATTGAGATACCCCGCGCGACCGGCGCCATGCCCGCGGTTGGGTCATCTGGGCGTAACAGCAAGGCGCATGCCACAGGGACGCACTATCCGTGAGTGTCGATGTTGGGAATGCATCGTGTCAATATGGCTTCAATAATTAACAGGTGACAGATCGCATGTGCCAGCGACGACGCAGCAATAAAGCGTCTTCGACGGCGTTGACCGTGCCGGTAACGCGTGTAGCCAAGCGTCTCTCGTCCCTCAAGCGGCCAACGCCAGTCGCCGCCCAACGACGGTCAGACCAGCACTTGCCGCACACTATGGTCTTGTGGTGAGTGATAAGCGGCCTATCCCCCGGGGGGAACTCGATCGTCTGAAGCGGGGTTCTTGACCATCGATCACTGCAGATGAACTCGGGTGAATCTTCTCAGGGATCGTTGGAAGTACCGACTGCCACCTTCTCGAGGAGTCGCCCAATGGCGCCGCCGTCTTCGGAGAATCCTGCGTTAGGGTACGGATGCCGATCACGCCGGCACATCCTGGCGACATAGACTCTGGCGGCGGCTGCCAGCGTCAGCGGTAGCCAGGACGCCGTAGGCGACGCGTTCCTCATCATCGCCATGGTCAGCTCTCAG
>JBQTIC010000124.1:0-3485 GCA_052388435.1 Chromatiales bacterium
TCCTACCTTCCCCCGCAGGCGGGGAAAGGGGATACCGGCTCGCGTCCCCCCAAGCTTTCGCTGGGGCTAAAGGCTCACGCGCGGCCCTGGCCGGAATGACGAAGATGTTTGTGGGACGCCACACTAGGAGAGCCTGTCCCGTGTTTGATACAGGGCAGCGCGAACGGGTGAGGACGCAACTTGTTCTTCTGGCGATCTCAATCGCGCCGCCGCTAAGATGCCGCGTTGCAAGAAAGAAGTCGACAGCGTCTTACCTTTCGCCACACCATACTTAACAGATCGCGAGTTTCCAAGCGGAGGCGCCAAATCAGGCGCGGCAAATCGAGCTTTCAAGGCATTGTAGGCCGGTCGGGGTGGGCCTGTAACGTGCGTGGCCGGTAGCCGGACAGGGCCTTCGAGCGCTGCCACACGGAGTCGTGAACCTTCTCGTTCACGCCGAGGCCGAATGGCCGGTCGAACCTGGCACTGAAGATCTTGTAGACGCCGAAGATGAACTCGGCGTAGGAATTGCCGATCGCCGCCAGGTGTTCATCACTCCCGACGGCACACTTGTCACGCAGTAGCAGGCCGGCAGCCTCGGCCTTATCCTGCATCCAGCGTAACGGCAGGTTCGGCAATAGGTCATTGCCGTAACCTCCGCCGACGTTAGAGTGCGCGCCGATGAACCAGCGCTGCTCGACCTCCCTGTTCTCCGGTTTGATCCGCGTCCAGACCGTCGGTGCGTAGTCCTTGCGGTGCTCGTCGACTGCCATCGCTTGGTAAGCGTAATCGACGATCTTGCTGAGCTCAGTGTCGTGAAAGCGATAGTAGTCACGGCTGAACGGGACATGTGAGACCGGGATGCCCAACGCCCCGACGGTGTCCCACACGCCAATAAACCGGACCCGCACTTCGCGCGAGTGCAAACCTCGGAAGGTCACGGCATCGCTGCTGTCCGCGCTGGCATCTTTCCGGCGGTACAGTTCATATGCGTGCTCGACCAGTTCCGGCGCCGGCGAGTTCAGCAGGCCGCATTTCCTGATCAGCCCTGCAAGGCTGCGTGCCGTGTAGGCGCCCCGGCTGAACCCGAAGATAAATATGTCATCACCCGACACATGCTCCTCGCACAGCCAGGCATAACCCTGACGGATGTTGCGGGAAAGTCCGCGGCCAAAGACACCTCCGGTCAGGCGGTCATACCAATGCGTCCCCACGCCGGACTCGTAGAAGGACGGTTGCACCGGGTCGTTCTTGCCGCTGCTGGCGATGGATTCGCGCATGCGGATCACGTTGGTGCGATCCCGCTTGTTGTTCCACGTCCCATCGAAGAGCACAACGACCCGCTTTGTCATATGTCCCCCTGACATTAAGGATTGTTGCGCGGAGACACAATGTCAAACCTGCAGCGATAAGGTCGCGCCAGGCCGACTGCGCCCGTTTTGCGAAAGCACCATCCCGCACCTGAACGCGCGCAAATACCTTGCATGAGCCCGGCGGCGCGGACCATACTTGCGCTTGAAGCCAGCGGAGGGATGCCGTGCAGTACGTTGGGGTGAGATTGCGTGCGGTCGCGGCCATCATTGACACGGCCATCCTGTTCGTGGTCGCCTACCTCATCGCATTTGTCACGGGAGGCACCACCGCCGAGGGCTTCCAGCTCCAGGGCGGCCCGTTTTTTCTCTGGCTGGTCATAGCCCTCCTCTACTACATCGCGATGGAGGCGAAGATCGGGGCCACGGCAGGCAAACGCCTCATAGGTCTGAAGGTGGCCAGGCTGGATGGCAGCTCGCCGCCGGACTGGAGGACCTCCATCGTGCGCAACGTATTGCGGCTGGTGGATGGTCTGGTGTTCTACCTGCTCGGCGCCATCCTGATATGGACCTCGGACAAGAAACAGCGGCTCGGTGATCGCGTCGCCGGCACCGTGGTGCTGCGCGGGTGATGGAAGTCATGCCCATCCAGAGGCAAACCATGCCTGCGACAAGAACGACGCACGCGGCCCGGCGGCTCATCGCGGCGATGATCGCGGCGCGATTGTCCTGGTCGCGATCTCATCGGCCGTGCAGGCAGGCGAGCTGCGCTATGAGAACGTCGCCCTCACTGACGACAGGGAGAGCGGAACCGACAAGCACCAGTTCTCTCCGGACACGCCGAAGATCTTTCTGCTCGCCACGCTCGCTGACGTGCCATCGGGGACCAAGCTGAAGAGCGTGTGGGTCGCGGAGAAGACCACGGTGGCGCCGCCCGACTACGAGATCGACAGTGCCGAGCTCACTGGCGGCGGCGACAGCAACAAGGTGACCTTTTCGCTGAGCCGGCCCGATGCGGGCTGGCCGCCGGGTGAATACCGCGTCGAGCTGTTCATCGATGGCCAGCCCGCGGGCAGCGTTCGTTTCACCGTCACCCCATGAGATGGAGGACTTGCCATGAGTGAGCGAGGCATTTTCACTTCGCGGATTACAACGTTCACGCTCGCAGCGGCCTGCGCGGCCGTCGTGGGCCTGGCATCGACGGCGGCGAGCGCGGAAGCGATCGCCAGCGGCGAATGCAACGACAACACCTCGGTGGAGCTGACCGAGTTGAAACGCGCTTCCGGGGTGCTGACAGCCAAGGTCAGGTACACGGCGGCTGCGGACGGGGCAATGGCGCGCGTGAACCCCGGGGAAACCTATGTGCTCGATGCCGCGGGCGCCAAGAAGTACGAGGTGCTGAAGGACAGCGACGACAACTGGCTGTCGTCGTCGAACACCTCCCACCAACTGTACAAGGCCGGCGATACGCACAAGGCCTGGTACAAGTTCCCGGCACCGCCGGCAGAAGTCGCCTCCATCTCCCTGACCTTGACGAACTGCGAGCCTCTCGAGGATGTGCCGATTACCGACAAGTAGAGTCGGCGCGGCGGTCTTCCTGCTGGGCGTCCTGCTGGCGGGTCCGGCGCTGTCGCAGGAGTCCGAAGATGAAACGGCCGCCGACGGCGCCGCGCAGGCGGCGCTGGCGAACGCCCGCGTACTCGACGTACAAGGACGCGTGCTCGATGTCGTAGGACTGCAGAGCGGCGTTGCCAAGTCATCCAAGGAGATAAAGGCCAGCGTGGAGGACCTGCAGGCCGCGATGCAGGATCTCCGTGCCGAGGAGACCGAAATCGAAGTGCGCATCGACCTGTCGTCGGATGTGCTGTTCGACTTCGACAAGGCAGACATCCGCGCGGATGCCGCCGGGGAGCTGGCCAAGGCAGCGACTATTATCCGCGCCTATCCGGGGGCGAGCGTGAAGGTGGTCGGTCATACCGACAGCAAGGGCAAGGAACACTATAACCAGAAGCTTTCGGAACGGCGCGCGCAGTCCGTGGTCACCTGGCTCAGCGAACGCGAAGGGCTGCCGGGCGACGTCTTTGTCCCAAGCGGCATGGGAGAATCGCATCCGGTTGCGCCCAACGAGAAGCCTGACGGCTCCGACAACCCCGAAGGCCGGCAGAAGAACCGGCGCGTGGAGATCATCGTCAAGAA
>JBQTIC010000125.1:0-5435 GCA_052388435.1 Chromatiales bacterium
TTTCACGGCTCGCTGGATATCACTCGATATCAGCTTTGAATGGCACATAACCACCCGATCCACGCCGACGCGAACAGGCGCGTCGCTGCCTTGCTCGCGCGGGTGATCGGGACACGTTCAGCCCCGCGAAACATGGTAATGCTTCAGCGTTCGCAGGAACTGGCGCACAGGATCGCGTCTACGATGCAGGGACGCAAGGCCCCCGACGGTCTTCGAGGTAGCATCGCCGCGGGAAGCTTCGACGCCGTATGCGAACATCATCGCGCTATCAATCTTCTGATCGAGCAGCGTCTTGTCGGCTCTGCCTTCGCGCTCTTCGCCCAATGTTTGATGGATGCATCGTAGGCCTTTGGGCTATGTATGTCGCCTCCGACGAGCTGCTGGAGCGGTTTGAGGGCGGACGTTTTACGCCTGAACCGCACAAAGTGATCAAACAACTCAAGCGTCACGATGACGGCAGCTACACCGACACGCTGCAGCGTATCTATGACCAGGTTTGGAAGCCGTTGTGCAGCTATACCCACGGCGGCCGCTTGCAGGTGTCGCGCCGGAACGCAGTGGACTTTGTCGGTCCGAACTACACTGACGATGAGGTCCGCGAGCTTCTGACCTTCTCGAACGCGATGGCGATCATCGCCGCTATGGAGATTCCGAGCCTCACTAGCGATCAAGCCTTTACCGATGAGATGATGAAGGTCGTCAAGAAGCATGTTGAAGCGCGGGGCTAACCCTGTGTTGCTGCCGACGGGCCGTAAGCGCTGCGCCTCATTGGACGCCGTGCAGGCCCGCGGTAGAACACGACGTTCAGCCCCGCTCGCGCCGTGGGAGGGAAGCCGCTTCGAGGAAGGCGCGAGGAAGGCGCGATGAGGGAACGACGTAGTGCTTCGACTGAGATGGACGGTGCGACGCTCGCGGGACTGAACGGCAGCGGGAGCCGCGCCAGTTGGCCCCGTCGCACCGGAGGTGCTCGCCTGCAGCGGGGAGGAGACACCCGCATGCCCGCAACGCGCTGGCCGGCTTCCCTCCGCGCTTTATCTACGACACCCTGTTTGCCAGCGTCGCGGCAACCATCAGCGAGTTCGCTGCCAACGATCGCTGGCTGGACGGGCAGAGCGGCTTCACGCTGGTGCTGCCTACTTGGACGCAGGATTTGCGCACGCCTATCCATGTGCATGCGCGGGTGCCGTGCGGGGCGCTCAGCGCCGAAGGGCAGTGGGTCACGCCCAAACGTGGCGAGCGCTTCCTGTTGCCGGTGCATGCCCTCTTCTCCGGTCTTTCGGGGCAAGTACCTGCAGGCCCTGCACAAGGCCGAGCAGGACGGGCGGCTGACGAACGCTCCGCAGGCAGACCGGCTGGCGCGCGCCGAGCGCCGTGCCCGGTTGCTGCGCCACGACTGGGTGGTCTATGCCAAGACCGCCCGGCACGGCGCGGCCGCGGTGCTCGACTATCTGGCCCGCTACACCCATCGCGTGGCGGTGAGCGATGAGCGCATCGTCGGGATCAAGGGCAAGGCCGTGCTGCGGCGTGTGCGTGCCGATACCTCCGGCGGCAAACGCTGCGTGCGCATCGATGGGCTGAGCTTCATCGGCCGTTTCCTGACCCATGTGCTGCCAGCAGGCTTCAAGCGCATCCGCCACTACGGCTGGCTCGGCCCCGCGCACAAGCGCGAGCGCCTGGCCCAGGCGCGTGCCGCCCTCGCCATGCCCACCCCCTACCCGCTGGCACTCGAGCAGGCCGATGCCTTCATGCGCCGGGTGGCCAAGCTCGACATCAACACCGGCCCGCATTGTGGACTCGGCCACTGGCGCAGCGTGCAGGTGCAGCCTGCCTTGACTGCGCGTGGACGCGAGACGCCGGTGGCAATGGCGCGCGCACCGCCCTGATCGCGATGTCCGCACCCTCCTTCGACATGCTCCACCACGACGTACTTGCCCGCCGCGCCGCCTGGCTCCTCTCGCGCTTAAGCCTCTCGGGTTGATGCACGCCAAAGTCCTGCTCATGCCAAGTACTGCGCCTCATCCCGGGCTACCACCGCCGACGACGCTCGCCATCCTCATCCTGTCGCATGGCGCCACCGTTGCGACTATCCTCTCCGGACATGGACGCCCGCCTTTCATTCCCCTTAACCCCACCGATCCCGGGCGGTTCAGTCCAACAGGGTTTATCTGACGCTCACCGTGTCGTGCCCACGACCCAAAAGTTGATGCGCACGTGAGCCGTACCGATATCGGTCGGCAGGCAGCTGCGGACCATACATGCGAAATCGATGCAGCCAGCGGATCGTAAGGGCACATGTGGGGGCGCAAATCCACAGACAGTCATAGCACATTGATGCAGATCAATCGGTTACGGTGCTGGTTCGAGCGCACCCGTACCACCATTGATCCATCCGAAGCTGTCCAACAAAGTCTGGCCATACCGCTGTAGCATAACCACGAGGCTTTTCGCCTATTCCCGTCCAAAGCCGTCCATTGACAGCTTGGTAGAGTTGACCCCGTTTCGTGGACATCCGATCTTTTGGGAAGGAGGAGTCCACGATGTCAAAGCGAAGAAGTCCGTACCCGCCGGAGTTGCGGCGACAGATGGTCGAGCGGGTCCGTGCCGGGCGTAATCCGGAGGAGCTGGCCCGGGAGTTCGAACCCTCGGCCCAGGCCATCGGCAACTGGGTGGCGCAGGCCGCTCGCGATAGCGGTCGGCGCAGCGACGGACCAAGGCATCGATACCACGTTTGAGTAGATCACGTGGAGTCGAACTCGGGGTAGTGGTCGATACGCCGGAGGCACCTTGTTCGCTCCCGCTGCGCGAGTCTGATGCGTTCGCGGCACCATACCTCCCATGCAGCTATTGGGCTGTGGCAGCGGCCGTACACGCAGCTCCTCAGGTAACCGCGCCGCATACTGCAAAGGCAGCACGTACATCGTCGCTCGTGCCAAAATTCTGGCCTGCAATCCATCGACGATTTCGGATGCTGCCGCGTCAAGATTTTGTCGTATCGCCTTGCAGGGCACTCATCTGTTTTCGAGTGCAAGTCCAGACTCTCAATAGTGAGATTCGCATCACGCTTCATAGTGGCTAACGCCAAACGCGATGCGTTACCCTCAGTTCAGCAACATGAACCCCGCAGATACTTGGGAGGTCGAGCCATGAAACTCCACAGCACGCGATCGAGATACCTGGTTACCGCGCTGTTCTACGGCATGTCGACGTTTTTCCTGACCGTCTTGCCTGCCATGAACGCGGATGCCGCTGTAGGTGGCGAGCCCGGACCCACCCCGAAGGTCACCATCTGCCACATTCCACCCGGCAATCCGGGGAATGCCCATTTCATTACCATCGCGGAAGCGGCGGTGCCTGCACACCAAGCTCACGGAGACCCAGATCCGGGTGATCCTTGTCCAGAAGTGGTAGAGGGGGAACCTCCGGATGAGGTGCCGCCCGCAGACTTCACGGTTTGCGACACGCGCACCGGCGAGACCGGTCGCCTCGTCGAGGTGGCTATAACGGGTCAGCCAAGCTCTAGGCGGACAGGCTGCAACTAGCGGTCAAAGGATGACAAGCGCACAGCGCTAAGGTAAGGACACCAGGTCCCGGTTGGGAGGGCCGGGCATGTTTATGACGGGAGTTGTGTCGATGAAGGCCGGTTCAGATTACGATGCCCGAAGGAACGGGGGAGTCACCACCATCGAACTGCTGGTGGCGCTATCCGTCCTGGCGATACTTCTCACTGTGGCCGTGCCCTCGTTTCAGAACTTCATCGCCGATAATCGCCTGACTGCGGAGACCAACAACCTTGTTGCCGATCTGCAATACGCGCGAAGTGAGGCGATCAAGCGCCGGATCCCGGTCACCGCTTGCGCGAGCGCCGATCTGATCGTCTGTGCGGAAACGCCTCATTGGGAAAACGGCTGGATGATCTTCACTGACGTTTCCGGGACCGCTGGTGAACGTGATGGCGCCGATGAACTTCTTAGGGTGCATCAGCCGGCGCACGGGGACATCACGATAGAGGCTGACAGGATCGTGGTCAGGTACCTGCCGACCGGCGGTTTTGAGTAGCTGTCGAGTCCTCGATCCCGTCCTGAACTGGGCACCACCTCCAGTGCGCGAGCCTTAATCGTCGCTCGGGGTGGTTTTTTCCTGACTGTCTGACAATCTACCTACGTTGCCGCACCACCCTGACCCGGGCGCGATAAGCGGTTCCTGGCCAATGTCCGTAAGGCCGGTTCTAATCGCCCCGGCGCGGCTCGGCGGCCTGTATCAGGGGTTTCAATAGATCGATCGGCAGTGGGAAGGCGATGACCGAACTCCTCTCGCCGGCGATCTCGGTCAGCCCGATGTATTCGGCCTCGAGCGGTTTGACGCGACGGCTAAGGGCGTGCATTGGCCTTCTCCAACGCCGCCACACGGGCCTCTAGGTCCGTATCGCGGATGAGAGCCGCGAGCTGGCTTAGCAGATAGCCGAGTTTCGCGGCCTTCGTCGGCTCGAGTCTCGAGGTACGCGCAGCCCGGTATAGCCTCGCGAATTCGTCCTTGACAGTCGTTGATGGTTTCGAGCCTGCCAACATGGGGGGTAGGGTCACGCCGTTTTACAGGCGTGTCGCGGGTCGTGGCGGTTTTCCTGGTAGCCTTCTTTTTGCTCACCTGTCGGCATCCTTCGCACAGGGGAGTTAATTGAAGGTGTCCCCAGGCGTTGGGACAGGGAGGTGTCGAGTGAGCGGATGTGCCGCCTTCACCATCTCCACCAGTGCACGGCTCTGCCTCGCTTTACTCTCAAGCCTCTCGACGCGTCGCGCGATCGTCATTGCCTCGCCTCCAAAGCGCCCTGCACGTGACCGGGCTTCACGAATCGCAAGTGGATGAAGAGGCGATGCGCGCCGACAGCGCCTGCCGGTGGGTGGAGGCGGCTACGCCCCTGTCATTCGCCAACCACATGAGGAAGGCCTCCACCTCCGGCCCACCCATGTCGCGGGGGTGCCGGGTGCGTCCATGGAAGCGGATAAAGGCGCGTAGCCAATAGACATACACCTGCTCGGTTCGTATGCTGTAATGCAGGTAACGGATACGCTCCCGCACCTGCTCCATCCGTCGCGCCGCCTGCAGTGGCGGCAACCGTGGGCCGCCATGGGGCCGACGGAAAGGAGTGCCGTTTTTCATGGGTTGCATAGTACTGTATATATATACATCTATCGGCACTAAAGTCAAGCCGCGCGGGCGTTTCCGCCCAATTCTCCCCGCCAGGTTATGGCGCAACCGGCCAGGATCAACAGCAAACCTGCGCCCTATAATAAGTTGGTACAGGTTTTGCGGCATGCCGAAATCCGACTATCTTTTTGCAGGGGCCGATTGGTACTCGGTTGAACAGCATCAGAAGGAGACGATGGCCAAGGACATCCAAGAGATGGACGGCAATCGCTTGCTCAACACTGCACCGGAAG
>JBQTIC010000126.1:0-5951 GCA_052388435.1 Chromatiales bacterium
GGATCTCGCCATTGACGTTGGCGACCGCGGTGAGCACGCCTTTGCCGAGGTAGCGCTTCTGGTCGCCGTCGCGCAGTTCGATCGCCTCGCGCTCGCCGGTGGAGGCGCCCGAAGGTACGGCCGCCACGCCGACCGCTCCTTTGGCGGTGTGCACTTCGGCCTGGACCGTCGGATTCCCGCGCGAATCGATGATCTCGCGCGCAACGATGTTCTTGATCTTTGACATGACCGTCTTTCCCCAGAGGTTTTTCTGCTTGCACGCGATGCGGCAACCGCCCGCCGGTCGGCTGCTTGTGAACTACTGCTTGGCAATGGCGTCCAGTTTCTTGAGCGTCTCCAGCAGCCCCGGCAATTGCGCCAGCGGCCATGAATTGGGACCATCACTCAATGCCTGTTCCGGTCGCGGGTGCGTTTCCATGAACAATCCCGCCACGCCAACCGCGATCGCTGCGCGCGCGAGCGGCGCAATGAATTCGCGCTGGCCGCCGGAGGCGCTGCCCTTTCCGCCCGGCATCTGCACGGAGTGCGTGGCGTCGAAGACCACGGGACAGCCCGTGTCGCGCATGAAGACAAGAGAGCGCATGTCCGAGACGAGGTAATTGTAGCCGAACGACGTCCCGCGCTCGCAGACCAGGATCCGCTCGTTGCCGGTGGCCTTCGCCTTGGCCACCACGTTCGTCATGTCCCACGGCGCGAGGAACTGCGCCTTCTTGATGTTGACCGGCTTGCCCTGACGGGCGACGTTCTGGATGAAGTTGGTCTGGCGACAGAGAAACGCGGGGGTCTGCAGCACGTCCACGGCATCGGCGACTTCGTCGAGCGGCGAGTCCTCATGCACGTCGGTGAGCACGGGCAACTGCAGTTCCTCGCGCACCTTGCGGAGGATCCTCAAGCCCGCCTCCAGACCGGGACCGCGAAAGCTCTCGTGCGAGGTGCGGTTCGCCTTATCGTAGGAGGCCTTGAAGATGAAGGGGATCTGCAGCCGCTCCGTCAGTTCCTTGAGCGCATCGGCAACCTCCATCACCAGCGCCTCATCCTCGATGACGCAGGGACCGGCGATAAGAAAGAAAGGCCGGTCGGCGCCGACTTCAAAGTTGCATAACCGCATCTCTAACCCGCGTGTTGCATGGGAATCCGCGATGACGGCGAGGCGTATTGCACACTAGATTGGGCGCGGCATACGAAACCGACGGGTGGCTGCGAGCCGGTAGGCGCAGCCGCGAGTGCGGAAGCAGCCGGCAGCGTCCCGGTAACCCCATGGGAAGGATAGGATCCCAAGCTGACCAGGCCCCAAACCCCGATTCATGAACTCTGTGACTGAAAAGAGGGGTGATCCCGTGCAACATTCGGGTTTTGTAAGGGCGCCTTGGCCGTCTGATATGCCAGTGCGGCGCGCACGAAGCTGGCAAAGAGCGGATGGCCGTCGCGCGGCGTGGAAGTGAATTCAGGATGGAATTGGCAGCCAATGAACCACGGATGCGCGGGGATCTCTACCATTTCCGCCAGCATGCCATCGGCGGAGCGACCCGAGATGCGCAGCCCCGCACTTTCCAGGATGCCTGTGTAGCGGTTATTGAATTCATAGCGGTGGCGATGCCGCTCGAAGACCGAATCCTGGGCGTAGATGCGCCGAGCGAGACTCCCGGGGGTGAGCAGGCATTCCTGCGCACCCAAGCGCATCGAACCGCCCAGATCCGTGCGTTCGCTGCGCTGCTGCATGTTGCCGTCCGCGCCTCTCCACTCCGTGATGAGGCCGATCACCGCGTGGGCGGTGTCACGGTTGAATTCGGTGCTGTGCGCGCCTGCCAGGCCCGCAACATTGCGCGCGTACTCGATAACCGCCACCTGCATACCGAGGCAGAGGCCAAGGTAGGGAATGCCGCGCTCGCGGGCGTAACGCACCGCCTCGATCTTGCCCTCGATGCCGCGCTTGCCAAACCCGCCCGGTACGAGTATGGCGTCCATGCCCTCCAGACACGCCGTGCCCTTACTCTCAATCTGCTCGGAGTCGACGTAGTGAATCGCCGGTTTGGTGCGGGTCTGAATGCCGGCGTGGATGAGGGCCTCGCTCAGTGATTTGTAAGAGTCCGTCAGATGCACGTACTTGCCGACCATCGCTACGCGAACCTCGCCGCCCGGGTGCGCCATCGCCTCGATCACCTGCTCCCATTCATGCAGATCGGCCTCGGGGGCCTGTACGCCGAGTTTCTCGCACACAATGGCGTCCAGCCCTTGGCGGTGCAGGAAGAGGGGGATCTTGTAGATGCTGTTGGCATCGATGGCGGAGATGACCGCGCGCTGCTCGACGTTGGTAAACAACGCGATCTTGCGCCGGTCTGATTCCGGCAGCGGCCGGTCAGCGCGGCAGAGCAGAATATCCGGCTGGATGCCGATGGAGCGCAGTTCCTTCACCGAGTGTTGCGTCGGCTTGGTCTTCATCTCGCCGGCGGTCGGTACGAACGGAACGAGGGTAAGATGTACAAATATGGTGTGCTGCTGCCCAAGCTCGATGCGCATCTGGCGGATGGCCTCGAGAAAAGGCAATGACTCGATATCGCCCACCGTGCCCCCGATTTCCACCATCGCCACCTCGGCGTCACCGGCGCCCTCGCGGATGCAGCGCTTGATCTCATCGGTGATGTGAGGGATGACCTGCACCGTCCCGCCGAGGTAGTCGCCTCGGCGCTCTTTGCGGATCACGTTCTCGTAGATGCGGCCGGTGGTGTAGTTGCTGGCACGGCTGGTGCGGCAGCGCACGAAACGCTCATAGTGCCCGAGATCCAGATCAGTCTCGGCGCCGTCGTCAGTGACGAAGACCTCACCGTGCTGGAAAGGGCTCATGGTACCGGGATCGACATTGATGTACGGGTCCAGCTTCACCATGCGCACCCGTAGCCTGCGTGCCTCCAGGATGGCGCCGAGCGACGCCGAGGCAATGCCCTTGCCGAGGGAGGAGACCACACCGCCGGTGATGAAGACGAAACGCGTGTCAACCATGGTCGCCCTCTTCGTTCCCTGCCCTGCCGCAGCACCCTCAGCTCGGTCAAAACAGTGAGCCGCGGGCATCAAACTTGGCCCGCGAAGCTACCAGAAGCGAACCGTTTTCTCAATCGTCCGAGCGCAGTGCCGCGCTCTCGACCGCAGGCCTCGGCCCGGTAGAATGGGCGGCCATTTTGTCCCCATAGTCCCGTCATGACTGAGACCCGGATCCGCGGTATCTATGCGGCCATCGGCGCTTCGCTGATGTTTGCCGCCATGGGAACAGTCATCAAGGCGGCCGCGCCAAATACCAGTAACGAGATGGTGGTATTCCTTCGCAACGGCTTCGGCCTGCTGTTCCTGCTCCCCGCGCTGCTGCGTCACGGCACCGACATGCTCGCCACCCGGCGCTTCCCGGCACACCTCGGTCGCTCGCTATTCGGGCTGGCAGCCATGTATTGCTTCTTCTTCGCCATCGCCCGCATGCATCTCGCCGAGGCGGTGCTGCTCAATTTCAGCTCACCCGTGTTCACCGCGATCATCGCCGCGCTGTGGCTGAAGGAGTCGTTATCGCTCAAGACAGCTTCGGCCGTGCTCATAGGACTGCTGGGCGTCGCATTGATCCTGAAACCCGCTCCGGGTACCTGGTCGGCGCCGGCGCTGGTGGGGCTGATATCGGCCGTGTTCGCGGCGCTGGCGATGGTAAATATACGCCGCATGTCGGAGACCGAGCCGACCCTGCGCATCGTGCTCTACTTCTCGATTATCAGCACTGCCGTCTCCGCCCTGCCGCTTCCCTGGGCCTGGCAGGCGCCGAGCCGCGATGTGCTGCTGGCGATGGCGGCGGCGGGCATGTTCGCCAGCCTCGGCCAGCTCATGCTGACCTATAGTTATACGACCGCACCGGCGGCCAGGATTGGCACTATCAACTACTCAACGGTAATATTCGCCGCCCTGTTTGGATGGTGGATCTGGGGTGAAACCCCGGATTTTAACGCCGCCGTGGGAGCGATCCTCGTTTGTATTGCCGGAATCCTGGTCTCGCAGCGGCCACCGGCAGAGGCAGACTGATCCTCTTCGGGCGCGCAGTTCACGCCGGCTGTGGCATCAGGCTAAACTAGCTGGGCCGCGCACGCCGCAACAGCGTGAACAATCAAGGGCGAGGAAAAGACCTGGCGCGGATCCGCTGCCCGGTCGCCATCGAGCCAGCAACAACCTTCTCGTGAGGAGCGCCTGCCTATGCTGTCGGACATTGAAATCGCCCAAAAGGCGACCATGAAGCCCATCATCGAACTGGCGAAAACCAAGCTCGGCATCGACGCCAAATACCTCGAGCCCTATGGTCACTACAAGGCCAAGCTGTCGCTGGATTTTCTGCGCGAGATCGAGAAAAAGCCAGACGGCAAACTCATCCTCGTCACCGCCATCAGCCCGACGCCGGCCGGCGAAGGCAAGACGACTACCACGGTCGGCCTCGGTGATGCGCTAAACCGCCTGGGCAAGAAGGCGATCATCTGCCTGCGCGAGCCCTCGCTCGGTCCCGTGTTCGGCGTCAAGGGCGGCGCGGCGGGCGGAGGTTATGCCCAGGTGGTGCCGATGGATGACATTAACCTGCATTTCACAGGCGATTTCCACGCTGTCGGCGCCGCGCACAACCTGCTGGCGGCAATGATCGACAATCACATCAACCACGGCAACGAGCTGCGCATCGACCCGCGCCTCATCCAGTGGAAACGCGTGGTGGACATGAACGATCGGGCGCTGCGCAAGATCCTCATCGGTCTGGGTGGTACCGCCAACGGTTTCGTGCGCGAGGACGGCTACGACATCGTGGTGGCCTCCGAGATCATGGCCATCCTCTGCCTGGCCACCTCGCTCATGGACCTCAAGGAGCGCCTAGGACGCATCGTCATCGGCTATACGCAGGGCGACCGGAAACCGGTCTACGCGCGCGATCTGAAGGCCCACGGCGCCATGGCTACCGTGCTAAAGGATGCCATCAAGCCGAACCTCGTGCAGACGCTGGAAAACAACCCGGCGTTCATCCACGGCGGCCCGTTCGCCAACATCGCCCATGGCTGCAACAGCGTCACCGCCACTCGCACCGCGCTCAAGCTCGCGGACTACTGCATCACCGAGGCAGGCTTCGGCGCCGATCTTGGCGCGGAGAAGTTCATCGACATCAAGTGCCGCATGGCGGGCCTGAATCCACAGGCCATCGTGCTTGTTGCCACCATCCGCGCGCTCAAGTTCCACGGCGGCGTGAAGAAGGAGGACCTCAACAAGGAGAACCTCGGGGCGCTGGAGATGGGCATGGTTAACATCGAGAAGCACCTCACCAACATCCGCGATCACTATGGGCTTCCCTGCGTGGTTTCGGTCAATCACTTCACCTTCGATACCGACGACGAGATCAAGCTGCTCAGGGACAGGATCGAATCGCTGGGCGGCAGGTTCGTCGTCGCGAGGCACTGGGCCCAGGGTGGCGCCGGCGCCGAGGAGCTGGCCCGCACGGTGGTCGACGTCGTCGAGAAGTCCAAGGCCAAACATAAGTTCGTCTACGACGACAGCGACTCGATCGTTGACAAAATCATCGCCATCGCCACCAAGATCTACGGCGCCGGCCAGGTGACCTTCGCCGATGCCGCCCGCAAGCAGCTCGAGGAGTGGAATGACCACTACGGCCACTTCCCGGTGTGCATGGCCAAAACACAAATGTCCTTGACCGCCGATCCGAATGTGCGCGGCGCGCCTGCCGGCCACACGCTCAATGTCCGCGAGGTGCGGCTCTCTAACGGCGCGGGCTTCGTGGTTGCCATCTGCGGCGACATGATGACGATGCCCGGCCTGCCGAAGGCGCCGGCAGCGGAGAAGATCGACATCGACGAGAGGGGCAGCATCACCGGTCTGTTCTGACCCTCAAATCCCCTCTGCCGCATCAAGCGCGAGAGGGCCAGGGCGAGGGAGTTCTG
>JBQTIC010000127.1:0-13402 GCA_052388435.1 Chromatiales bacterium
CACCTGCACGCCCATCGAGGCCAGCGGCGCCATTGCGCCCAACAGCAACGCTCCGGAGATCAACAACGCTCGTGATTGCTTCGTCATAACTGCTCTCCTCTCTATGAGTCAGATTAAAGGTTTCACCAGATTCCCTTCTGAGACACACATGCATCCATGCACAGGCCGATCGGGCTGTAAGCAGCGAGCGTGCCACACCCAAAGCAAGCCGCGAGGAAATATCCGTTCAGTCTACAAATCAATACATTGCATCGCAGCCGAGGCGTGCTCGGCGAGTGGATAGGCAAGTGATGGTCCGCAACTTGCCGTGGCCCCACAGAAGCCTGCGGGCGACCCCGAGCAGGGTCATAGGCCTGAAACATGATCGTCGCCCAATCGAAAGCTCGCGCCCTTCGCAGAATCAGATCTAGCTTAAGATGAGCAGGCACGGCCCCGCCGCAAGCCACGTCGCATCAAGGGCCCACACCGATTTCATCGGAGTCTTACCGTGACCCGCGAGCAGTATCGCGCAATAGGCGTGGAAGATACCTCTCAGCGAATAAGTGCGCTGGTGAAGGAGAGGGGGCATTGTTTGACTCCGAGACCGCTCTGCTAGCACAAACTCAGGAAGAACTCGCCGCGGTGTGTCGACGCTGGAGCCTTGCGTTATAGATGAACAAGTTATCGTCATGCCGGCGGGTGCCTGCCCCGGCATGTTGTAAGCCGGGGCAGGCACCCAGTCTTTTCAGTGGGTTCCCGCTTTCGCAGCCACTGCAGATTCAATTTACCAGTCATGCGCGCCTCAGAACCCCCAAGGGTGGGCGACACGTCGTCTACCCTTGAATCCTACTTGCAAGGGAATCCCTGGAAGATGATCATACAGTCCTGCAATGGACACCAACACACAACCGACGGCTGAGGAGGTAACAGGGGGTCTGTTCTTTCACGATAGCGGCCACAACTCGAATCGGCGGCACCCCGCCGCGCTGTAGTCCCGTCTAGGCCCCCGCCCGCTTATGCCTGCCTCCCAGCTTACCGAAGACTCCAGCACAGCAAGGGCGGACGCGGCCCTGGATCTCTCCTCCCAGCAGTTCAACGATGAACTCCACCTGATCGCTGAGCTGTTCGAAAACCTGATCGATGCGATAGCCATTATTGATCCGTCGGGTGACATTCTGTGGGTGAACGCGGCCTACTCGAGGATCACGGGCTTCGACCGGGACGAGGTGAGGGGCCGCAAACTGAACTTCTTGCATCGGGACGGAGGCAAGAGCGATACGGAGCAGAACATCCCGTCTCTCGTCGGCACCGCATCGTCGTGGATCGGAGAGCTATGGCAGCGTCGACGGGATGGGCTGCTTTATCCAGTAAGACTCAGCGTGTCAACCGCACACGGTTCCGCCGGTCAGGTCATTCACTATCTGGCCATCTTCCATGACATCGCGCAATACAAGCTGGCGGAGGAACGCCTGCATCATCTGGCCTATCACGACCCGCTCACCGATCTCCCCAACGACCGTTTGTTTCACGATCGGTTTGGCCAGACCCTCGCGCATGCTCGAAGGAACAGGCGCTCCGCCTCGCTGCTCTACATCGGCCTTAACGACTTTAAACAGGTCAATGATACGCGGGGGCGTTTGGTCGGTGACCGGGTGTTGGAAACGGTCAGTCAGCGTCTTCGGGGCTGCGTACGGGAGTCCGACACGGTGGCTCGAGTGGGCGGTGATGAATTCACGATCGTCCTCGCCGACTTTCCGGACAGACAACTCGCCGAACAGTGCAGCGCCCAGGTCGCGCAAAACGCTCTGAAGGTTCTGGCGGAGCCTGTGTTTGTCAATGCCCAGGTAATCACTGTCACCGCCAGCATCGGCATCAGCCTGTTTCCGTTCCATGGCGATACCGTAAGCGCACTTATCGATCGCGCCGACACGACAATGTACCGCGCCAAGCAACACGGGCCGAACACCTATCTGCTTCATGCAGACGAGGGGGACGAGGCCTGAAGTGCCCCGACGCAGGTCGCTCGCCTGGTCCTGAGGCCCTGCTCGGCCCGGCGGTGACCGCGATGAACCAATGACCTACATGCGCCGCCGGTAACGGCCGCCCACCTCATACAGGGCGTGGGTGATCTGTCCAAGCTTGCAGCAGGTCGCCGCCGCCTCCATCAGCGCCTCGAAGACGTTTCCATCCCGGCGCACGTTGTCCTGCAGTCGCTTAAGCGCAGGCGCCGCCTGCTCCGCATGGCTGCGTTTGAATCGGACGACGTCGTCGAGGCGTGCCTGTCTCTCTTCGTCGCCGGCGCGGGTGAGCTGTGCGGGCACAGATGTCCCCTCCGGTTCCTGTGGTGAGACAAATGTGTTGACGCCAATCACTGGCAGACGGCCATCGTGTTTTAGAGTTTCCTCGTACAGGCTTTCTTCCTGGATGCGGCTGCGCTGATAGAAGCTCTCCATCGCACCCAGTACCCCGCCGCGCTCCGAGAGCCGCTCGAACTCTCGATACACCGCCTCTTCCACCAGATCGGTCAACTCCTCGATGAAATAGGAACCCTGGAGCACGTTCTGGCTTAAGTTGACCCCGTACTCACGGTGGAGGATGAGCTGGATAGCGAGCGCGCGGCGCACGGATTCCTCTGTGGGCGTGGTAACGGCCTCATCGAATGCATTGGTGTGCAGGCTGTTGCAGTTGTCGAGGGCGGCATAGAGGGCTTCGAGCGTGGTGCGGATGTCGTTGAAGGTGACTGTGCGCGCGTGCAGGCTGCGGCCCGAGGTCTGGCAATGGTATTTGAGCATCTGGCTGCGCGCGCTGGCCCTGTAGAGATGCCGCATGGCACGCGCCCAGATCCGCCGCGCCACCCGCCCGATGACCGCATACTCCGGATCCATGGCATTGCTGAAGAAAAAGCTGAAGCTGGGGGCAAAATCGTCGATGGCCATGCCGCGCGCGAGGTAATACTCCACCAGCGTGAAGCCATTGGCGAGCGTGAAGGCAAGCTGCGTGATCGGATTCGCTCCGGCCTCGGCCATGTGGTAGCCGGACACTGACACACTGTAGTAATTGCGCACGCGGTTCTTGATGAAATATTCCTGCACGTCGCCCATCATGCGCAGCGCAAACTCCACCGCGAAGATGCACTCGTTCTGCGCCTGATCCTCTTTCAGGATGTCGGCCTGCACCGTGCCGCGCACGCTGGCGAGGGTGTCGGCGCGGATCCTCTCGTAGGTGTCGCAGTCGATGAGGTCGCGGCCGGAGACCCCGAGCAGCCCCAGACCCAGGCCATCATGCCCTTGCGGAAGCTCACCGCGATAAACCGGCCGTGGCCTATCGCGCTGGAATGTGTCGATACGTGTCTCGGCTTCCTGCCACTTCCCCGCCGCCCGCAGGTATTTTTCTAACTGCTGATCAATGGCAGTGTGCATGAACCAGGCGAGCATTACCGGTGCCGGCCCGTTGATGGTCATGGACACTGAGGTGTGGGGATGACAAAGGTCAAAACCCGAATACAGCTTCTTCATGTCATCGAGCGTGGCCACCGACACGCCGGACATGCCCAGGCACCCGTACATGTCCGGGCGGCCATCCGGATCTGCGCCGTAGAGGGCAACGGGATCGAAGGCGGTGGAAAGGCGGATCGACTTCTGGCCGCGGGCGAGGTAATGGAAGCGACGGTTGGTGCGCTCGGGTCCGCCCTCGCCGGCGAACATGCGGGTCGGCTCCTCGAACTCGCGCCGGTAGGGGTACACCCCCGCCGTGTACGGATAGGAACCCGGAAGGTTCTCGAGCATCAGAAAGCGCAATAGCTCTCCCCAGTCCTCAAAGCGCGGTGCCGCCACCTTGGGGATGGGTAGCTGACTCAGGCTCTCGGTGTAGCTGGCGCCGGTGACCTCTGCGCTGCGGACCCGGTAGTGATAGTGCTTTGCCTTCAACTGTTCACGCCGCCGCGGCCATTCGCGGAGCAGTGTCCTCGCCTCCTCCAACAGCGCATCCAGCGCTTCGTGGTAGCGCTGGCGCAGCTCTTTGAGCGCCGCCGCATTGATTTCCTCGCCCCCCTTAGGTGGAGACGGCGAGGGTGAGGGGGTGCCAAGGCGTAGTTTCGTTTCACCCTCTGCCCAACCCTCCGCCATCCAGGAAGACGGCGAGATAAGTGGTGGCGGCAGATCGGGATCTCCGAGGGCTGCAAGGCTGCGGTAGTAAGCTTGCGCGGCAGAGGCGGCCTTTACCTGCTGCTCGATCGCCGTGCGCTCACGCCGCCCGTGCTCGGCGATCTCCCCGAGATAGCGGATGCGCGCGGGTGGGATGATCGGGGCGGCCGGCAGTGTGTCGACCGAGCCAGTCTCCGCGGCCACTTCGCCGAAGACCCTCTCTCTTCCTGGCAATGTCCTGAGCCTCGCGCACAGCGCGTCAAACAGATGATCCACGCCCGCATCGTCAAACCGGCTGGCGACCGTCGGATAAACCGGCACCTCCTCCTCACTCACCGAAAAAGCGCCACGGTTGCGCCGCCATTGCTTGCGGATGTCGCGCAGCGCATCCTCAGCGAGAGTTTTGTCGAACTTGTTGAGCACAACGAGGTCGGCACGGTCCAGCATCTGGATCTTCTCAAGCTGCATCGGCGCGCCGTAGTCGGCGGTCATGACATATACGGAGAGGTCCGCGAGATCGGCAATCTCAGTGTCGGCCTGGCCGGTACCGGCGGTCTCCACCACCACCAGCCCGAAACCGACTGTCTTGAGCACGCCCAAGCAGTCGGCAAGCACAGCGCTCGTGGCGAGGTGCGGGCGGCGCGTGGCCATCGAGCGCATGAACACGCGCGGATCGTCAGTGCTGTTCATGCGAATGCGATCACCGAGCAGCGCGCCGCCGGTCCGCTGCCGGGTGGGGTCGATCGCGATCATCGCAATATGCAGATCGGAGAAACGTTGCAGGAAGCGGTTGAGCAGTTCATCGATGAGTGTGCTCTTCCCGGAACCGCCGGTGCCCGTGATGCCGATGACGGGACAGGCCTGAAGCGTTTCGCCCGCCCTCATTCGTAGCTGCCGCACCAATTCGGCGCCGTTCTCGATGAGGGATAACGCTCGGCCGATAGCGCGGACGTCCGTACGGCTGAGCTGTTCCGGCAGGCTGTAGTCCACGGCTTCCCGGCGTGTTCGCTCCATCAGATCGCGGGCCATCCCCTGGAGGCCCAAGCGTCGTCCGTCCTCGGGCAGGTAGACCTTCTCGACGCCGAAGACCTCGAGCGCCGCCGCTTCCTGCGGGGTTATGGTTCCGCCGCCTCCGCCGAATACCCGGATGTTTGCCGCATGCCATCCTTTCAAGGATTCGACAAGGTGGCAGAAGTACTCCATGTGCCCGCCTTGGTAGGAGCTGATGGCGATGCCCTGCACGTCCTCTTGCAGCGCGGCTGCCACGATTTCGGCGACGCCGCGGCTGTGGCCAAGATGGATGACTTCTGCGCCCTCCGCCTGGAGCAGGCGCCGGATGATGTGGATGGCTGCGTCATGGCCATCGAAGATCGATGTCGCGGTCAGTAACCGCAACGGAGGGCGTGACTGCTGCAATGCAATAGCGTCCGCAGCAACGGTCACCATCACCAGTACTCCTTGCCGCGAATAGAAATTCCCGGCGTTAACAAAGACTCTTGCAATAAAGTCTAGTTCAGGGTTTAAGAGGATTATGAAAAAGTCCATCCCTGGCGTTTTCGACTGCGACCTGCCCGAAGTGAATCCGGGCAAATTTGAGAATCGCGCGCTGTTCGCACATCAGCGCGATGCGGCGGTGCGTCGTGCACCGCGCCAGAGGCCGTTTCTGCACAGCCTCGTGAACCGCATTTTCAAACTTCGCTACACTCTAAGGAGAGGAGGTTAGACGCCCGTGGACCGTGCGTTGCAGTCATTCCGGGAAGAAGTGCGGCGGTTTGCGCAGGCCGAGATCGCACCTCGCGCAGAGAGTATCGACCGGACCAACGATTTCCCCGCCGACCTGTGGCGCAAGTTGGGTGAGGCAGGACTCCTCGGAATCACCGTCAACCCCGACCAAGGCGGACGCGGTCTCGGGTTCGCTGAGCACCTCATCGCCATGGAGGAGATCTCCCGCGCCTCCCCATCGGTGGGCCTCTCCTACTGCGCCCATTCCAACCTTTGCCTGCACAACCTGTCCCTGCACGGCGCGGAAAAACAGCGGCAGCGCTTTGTCCCAAAGCTATGTTGCGGTGAGTACGTGGGCGCGTTGGCCATGTCGGAGCCGGAAGCGGGCTCCGACGTCATCGGCTCCATGCATTGCCGCGCCGAACGACGCGATGGCAACTGGGTTGCTAATGGCGTCAAGAAATGGATCACCAACGGACCCGACGCGGACGTGCTGATCGTCTACATGCGCACCGCGCCCGTCGAGGACGGTTCACACTCCATCACCGCTTTCCTCATCGAAAAAGACATGCCCGGCTTCCGCTGCGGCCCCCGCACCGACAAGCTCGGCATGCGCGGCTCCAACACCTGTGAATTGATCTTCGAGAACTGCCGAATCCCAGATGAAAACGCGCTCGGTGAGGTGAACGAAGGCGCAAAGATCCTGATGTCTGGACTGGACACGGAACGGCTGGTCCTGGCCGGCGGACCGCTCGGCATCATGCAGGCGGCGCTGGACCTGGTGCTGCCGTTCGTCCACGAGCGCCGCCAGTTCGGACAGCCCGTCGGCACCTTCGAGCTGATGCAGGGCAAGCTCGCGGATATGTACACCGAGCTGGCCGCCGCGCGAGCGTATGCATACGAAGTGGCTGGGCAATTCGACGGCGGACGGCCCTCGCGCAAGGATGCCGCCGCCTGTCTGCTGTTCGCCTCGGAGGCCGCCGTGCGCGCGGCGCTGGAGGCGATTCAATGTCTGGGCGCCCGCGGCTATATGAACGACTCGCCGGCGAGCCGCCTGCTGCGCGACGTCAAGGTCTACGATCTCGGGGGCGGCACCAGCGAGATCCGCCGTATGTTGATCGGAAGGGAGCTATACACCCATGGCCTCTGATATCGTCATCGCCGCCGCGCAGCGCACACCGGTTGGCAGCTTCCTCGGCGCACTTGCACCGCTCTCTGCCGTCGAGCTCGGCGCCACGGCGATCGAGGCGCTGCTGCGGGAGAGCCAACTTGACCCCGCGCATATTGACGAGGTACTGATGGGCTGCGTGCTGCCGGCGGGTTTGGGTCAGGCGCCAGCGCGCCAGGCCGCGCTCAAGGCCGGCGTCCCAAAGTCAGTACCCTGCACCACCGTCAACAAGATGTGCGGTTCGAGCATGAAGACGGCGATGCTCGCCTGCGATCAGATCCGCGCCGGCGCCGCTCGGGTGGCGATCACAGGCGGCATGGAGTCCATGAGCAACGCCCCTTACCTGCTCCCCGACATGCGCTCCGGCGTGCGCATGGGCGAGCCGCACGTACTCGATCACATGCTCTACGATGGCCTCCGTGACCCCGACGATGGGGAGCTAATGGGCTGGTACGCGGAGTTGTGCGCGGACCGCTACGGCTTCAGCCGCGAGGAGCAGGACGACTACGCTGCCGAATCGGTAAGGCGCAGCCTCGCCGCCCTGGACGGCGGTGCGTTTCGGGACGAGATCGTGCCCGTGACCATCTCCCGCAAGGGCAAAATTGTCACGGTTAGCGAGGACGAAACGCCGCGCAAGTGCGATCTGTCCAAGATCGCAACGATGAAACCCGCCTTCCGCGATGAGAACGGAACGGTCACCGCGGCCAACTCATCGAGCATCTCCGATGGCGCGGCCGCGCTTCTGCTCGTATCCGCGAGCGAGGCGGAACGCCTTGGCATGAAGCCGCTGGCGCGTGTGGTGGGCTATGCCACGCACGCCCGGGTACCGGCCGAGTTCACCATCGCTCCCATCGGCGCCATCCAGAAACTCTATGAGCGGGTGGGCTGGACAAATGCCGAGGTCGACCTCTACGAGATCAACGAGGCATTCGCGGTGGTGGCCATGGCTGCCATCAAGGATCTCAGGCTCGATCGCGGCAAGGTTAACGTCAATGGCGGTGCGTGTGCGCTCGGCCATCCCATCGGTGCCACCGGCGCGCGCCTGATCGTGACGCTGATCCACGCGCTCAGGAACCGAGGGCTCAGACGCGGCGTCGCCGCGCTCTGCATCGGTGGTGGCGAGGCGACCGCCATGGCCGTGGAGCGGATCGACTGAACATAGAGATGACAGTTGTGAGCCGTCGCGCTCTGGCTGAAATCCCCCCTCGCCCCTCTTTGACAAAGGGGGGGTAGAGGGAATTGGCTGCGTTACCCTAGTGTCGTTAAGTCACAAGGCAGGATCGACCATGCCAATCATAAAAACGCGAATCGATCCGAATTCCGCCGAATTCCGCCACAATGCCGAGCACATGCAGGCGCTGGCAGACGATCTCAGGGCGCGCACCGCGCGCGCGTTGGAAGGCGGCCCCGCGCCCGCGCGCGAGAAACATCTCGCCCGCGGCAAGTTGCTGGCGCGGGAGCGCATCCGGCGGTTGCTCGATCCAGGCAGCGTGTTGCTCGAGTTCTCGCCGCTCGCCGCGAACGGAATGTACAACGACGAGGTGCCGTGCGCCGGGATCATCACCGGGGTCGGTCACGTTCACGACAAGCCGGTCGTGATTATCGCCAACGATGCGACTGTCAAGGGCGGCACCTATTACCCCGTCAGCGTAAAGAAGCATCTGCGCGCGCAGGAGATCGCCGCGCAGAACCGGCTGCCCTGCGTCTACCTGGTGGATTCAGGCGGCGCGTACCTGCCGTTGCAGGACGAGGTCTTCCCGGATCGCGAACACTTCGGCCGCATCTTCTACAACCAGGCGCGTCTCTCCGCTGAAGGCATCCCGCAGATCGCGGTGGTCATGGGCACGTGCGTGGCAGGTGGAGCTTACGTGCCGGCGATGTCGGATGAAGCGGTCATCGTCAGGAACCAGGGCACCATCTTCCTCGCCGGGCCAGAGCTGGTAAAGGCTGCCACGGGCGAGGTGGTGAAGGCCGAGGAACTGGGCGGCGGCGAGGTGCACTGCCGGGTTTCTGGTGTCGCCGATCACCTCGCAGAGAACGACGATCATGCGCTTGCCATCGCCCGCGACATACTCGCTCATCTCAACCGCCCGGCACCTCTCATGACGCCGAGTCAAGCCGCTGCCGATCCACCGTATGCGGCAACAGAGCTTTACGGAATCATTCCCCGCGACCCGCGCTACCAGTACGACGTGCGCGAGGCCATCGCCCGCATTGTCGACGGTGCGCAGTTCCACGAGTTCAAAGCTCTCTACGGCAAGACCCTGGTATGCGGCCTCGCACGCATCGCTGGCTACGCGGTCGGCATCGTCGCCAGCAACGGTATTCTGTTCTCGGAGTCGGCGCTCAAGGGCACCCATTTCATCGAGCTTTGCACCCAGCGCGGCGTGCCCATCGTGTTCCTGCAGAACATCACCGGCTTCATGGTGGGGAGGAAGTACGAGAACGAAGGCATCGCCAAGGACGGCGCCAAGATGGTGGCGGCGGTAGCCTGCGCCGAGGTACCTAAATTCACGGTCATCATCGGCGGCTCCTTCGGCGCCGGTAACTACGCCATGTGTGGCCGTGCGTACGCGCCAAGGATGCTATGGATGTGGCCGAACGCACGCATCTCGGTGATGGGTGGCGAAATGGCCGCCGCCGTGCTCGCCGATATCAAGCGCGACGGGATCGACGCGCGCGGCGGCAACTGGAGCAAGGCAGAGGAGGAAACGTTCCGCGGAGAGATCCGTAGCCGCTACGAAGCCCAAGCGCATCCCTACTATGCCACCGCGCGGCTGTGGGACGATGGCATCATCGACCCTGCCGACACTCGCCAGGTGCTGGCACAAGCCCTCGCGGCGGCCGCTCACGCACCCGGCAAGCCCACGCGCTACGGGATCTTCAGGATGTAATCCAATGGCCGGAAATGAACCGCTACGACTGGAGACCGACGCGCGCGGCGTGCGCACGTTGACGCTGAACCGTCCCGAGCGCCGCAACGCCTTGGACGGCGTGCTCATCAGTGCGCTGTTACAGGCCCTGCGGCTCGCAGAAGAGGATGCGGACGTCCGTGTCGTGATCCTTACCGGCAGCGGCGAGACCTTCTGCGCCGGCGCCGATCTCCGTTGGCTTTACGGTGAGGCGCAGGGCGCGACAGAGACGCTTGAAGAGGCCGGTGCTGAGATCGGTGCCCTCGTGGCGGCGTTGCAGGAGGTCAGCAAGCCCGTCATCGCGCGGGTGAACGGCCCTGCGCGCGGCGGCGGCGTTGGCCTCATCTGCGCCTGCGATATCGGGGTGGGCACGCCGGAGGCGACCTTCGCCTTCACCGAGGTACGCCTGGGGCTGCTTCCCGCCGTGATCATGCCAGCCGTCATCGGTGCCATCGGCGCGCGGCAAGCGCGCCGGTTTCTGCTGAGCGGCGAGATCATCGAGAGTGACGAGGCGCTTGCCATCGGCCTTGTGCACGCAGTGGTTGCGCCGCGAGTGCTCGACGTAACCGTGCAGAGCATTGCCGAGGCGTTGTTGCAAGGCGGGCCGCAGGCACTCGCTGAAACCAAGCGCCTGCTCGGTGAGCTGACCACGGGCACAACCTTATCCCTCGACGATCGCTGCCGCCGGCTCACACGTCTTGCCGCTTCGGAGGAAGGGCGCGAAGGCATCGCCGCGTTCCTGGAGAAACGCAAGCCCCGCTGGCAGCTCCAATCCCCCTCCCCCTCCGGGAGAGGGAAGGGGTGAGGACGACCGGAGACGATGGAAAACTTCCCGGCGACGGTCAAGGTGGTGGAGGTCGGGCCGCGTGACGGGCTGCAGAACGAAACGCAGTTCCTTCCCACCGATGCGAAGATCGACTTCATCAATCGACTGTCGGAGACGGGCCTCTCGGTCATCGAGGTGACCAGCTTCGTGCGCCCGGATCGCGTCCCGCAACTCGCCGACGCCGAAGCCGTCTGCACGGGGATCGCTCGGCGCCGCGGAACCGACTACCCAGTGCTGGTTCCGAACATGCAAGGACTGGAGCGGGCGCTTAAGAGTGGCGCCACCAGTGTCGCCGTCTTCGCCGCCGTGTCGGAAACGTTCTCGCGGAAAAACGTCGGCTGCACGATCGAAGAATCCCTGGAACACATTAAGCCCGTGATCGCGCGCGCCCGCGAACTGCATCTGCGGGCACGCGCCTATCTCTCATGCTGCCTGGGATGCCCGTACGAAGGCCACATCCGTCCGGCAAGCGTCGCAGACCTTGCCGGGTGGTTGCTTGAACTCGGCTGCGACGAGATTTCGCTCGGCGACACCATCGGCGCGGGCAATCCCGGCGCCGCTCGCGAAATGGTCGCGCACGTGTCGGAGTTCATACCGGCCGACCGGCTGGCGTTGCACTTCCATGACACCCGTGGTCAGGCGCTGGCCAACATCCTCGCCTGCCTCGACCTCGGTGTGGCGACCATCGACGCGTCGGTGGCCGGCCTGGGCGGGTGCCCCTATGCCCCCGGCGCAGGAGGCAATGTCGCCACCGAAGACGTCGTGTACATGCTGCACGGCATGGGTATCAAAACGGGTGTAGACCTGGCGAAGCTCATCGAGATCGGGCGCTGCATCAGCACGAAGCTCGCGCGTCAAAACGAAAGCCGCGTCGGCCGCGCCGGAGTGCCGGAATGGAACTGAGGGAGGCGAAAGCGATCGTGACCGGCGGCGCCTCCGGACTGGGGCTCGCGACCGCAAGACAGCTCGTTCGAGCCGGGGCGCGGGTGGCGCTGCTCGATCGCGATGCGAAGCGCGCCGCTGCGGCCTCGGCAGAGTTTGGCAACAACGCCTTTGCGTTTGAAACGGATGTCACCTCTGAGCCCGCCGTCGATGGCGCGGTGGCGGCAGCCGCCGCGGCCATGGGCGGTCTGACGCTCGTTGTAAATTGCGCCGGTATCATCGTGAGCCAGCGTACCGTAGGCAAGGACGCGCGGCTGGCACTTGCTGACTTCAACCATGTACTCGCCGTCAATCTCAGCGGCACCTTTCTCATGTGCCGCGCGGCTGCCGGGTATATGCAGCACAACGCGGCCAACGCCGACGACGAGCGGGGCGTCATCGTCAACAGTGCCTCCATCTCCGCCTTCGAGGGGCAGATCGGGCAGGTCGCCTATGCCGCATCCAAGGCGGGCGTTGTCGGTCTGACACTGCCGCTCGCGCGGGAATTTGCCGTGTTCGGAGTTCGCGTGATGACAATCGCCCCGGGGCTTTTCGACACGCTGATGGTTGCGGGGCTACCGGAGGCCGCGCGCGCCGCGCTTGGCGCACAGGCGCCCTTTCCCCATCGGCTCGGCAACCCGGGAGAATTCGCGGCCCTGGTCTGCCACATCTACGAAAACCCGATGCTGAACGGCGAAGTGATCCGTCTCGATGCCGCCCTGCGCATGCCGCCGAAGTAACCTCGGTCGTTTGTCAGGTCGAACCGAATCCGGTATGATATTTTGTCATACTCCGGAGCTGAGACATGGGCAAGGCGAAGATTGCGATCACGCTTAAGGAAACCACGCTGCAGAAGGTGGATCATATGATCCGGCGGCAGCTTTTTTCGAACCGCAGCCAGGCGATTCAGGAAGCTGTCGAAGAAAAGCTGGAGCGGCTCGAGAGAAGCCGCCTCGCGGAAGAATGCGCCAGGCTGGATCCCGCCTTTGAAAAGGCGCTTGCCGAGGAAGGGCTGTCCGAGGACCTGGGGGCATGGCCCGAATACGGAGGGGAGAGATCCGCTGGGCTGGTTTGAATCCGGTGCGCGGTCATGAACAGGCAGGCCGCCGACCTGTATTGATTCTAAGCCAGGATGTCTTCAACGAGCGCTCCGGCACCGTCATAGCCATGGCGCTCACCGGACAGTCGCAGCGTGCGGGTTTCCCGTTGACCTTCGAACTTCAAAACGTCGGCCCTGCCAAACGCTCCTGGGTCAAGATTAGTCAAATTCGGACTCTCTCTGCCGAACGCATCGGCAAGAAGCTCGGCAGGGTTCCGCCGGAAGAGCTTGCGCAGGTAATCGAAGGGCTGAATGAGATCATTGGGGCCTGAAGTCAGCGAGGTCATCGCACGATCGTAAGGCGACTGGAACCACGATGACAATCCCGCTCTGGACGCCACCGCCGGAGCGCATTGCGCAGGCGAACCTGACGCGCTTCATGGCGCAGGCGCGTGCGCGCACCGGTCTGCCGCTCAACGATTATCCCTCGCTTTACGAGTGGTCCATCGCACACCCGGAGGCGTTCTGGCCGGAGGTGTGGGATTTTTGCGGCATACATGCCACGCAGCGCTGGGACAAGGTGCTCAGCGACGGCGACCGTATGCCGGGCGCACGGTGGTTTGAAGGCTCGCGGCTCAACTTTGCCGAGAACCTGCTCCCGCGTCGTGATGAATCACCGGCCATCATTGCCCG
>JBQTIC010000128.1:0-19763 GCA_052388435.1 Chromatiales bacterium
CGGCACAGGGATGTGCCGCTATCTTCGACGGCGGCAAGCCGTTGAAGATGAAGCAAAGCAAAAACCACGCTTTTTGCTTTGCGTGCTCTGAGAAGTCCAGGATGGGCTTATTCAGAGCTTCCCTAAATCCTGTGGCGTTCCCTCCGCGGCAGGCAGCTGTCGGGACTCCCCGCTTCGTCATTGCCAGCCTTGCTTCAATCGGGTGACGCTCCCGACATCTCGATCAACGCCCCAAGTGGACAGGAGTTGACAGCTGCCCGCGAGCATCCGGATACCAGAACTTTCTTCTGCGCTCAGCTCTCCTCGATGAGCACAGGCGTGCCGACTTCTACCAAATCGAATAGCGTCAGCACGTCGGCGTTGCGCATGCGTATGCAGCCGCGTGAGCCCGGTTCTCCCATCGGCACATCGTCTGGCGCGCCGTGTATGTAGATGCAGCGTGACTTCGAATCCACCCCGCCGCCGCAGTTGACTCCCGGCTCCAACCCCCGCAGCCACAGGATGCGCGTGATGATCCAGTCCCGTTCCGGGAACCGGGAGCGAAGCGCGGGCGAATAGACCTCCCCGATCGACTGGCGGCCGACGAACACCGTGTTGACCACGCAGCCGTCGCCGATCTTCACGTCGATCTCATGCAGGCCGCGCGGCGTGCACTCACTGTCCTGCCGCTCACCGGCGCCATTGCGCGCCGTGGATACCGCGCAGCACAGCAAAACCTCGGCGCCGCGGCGCAGTTCGAGCCACTGCCGCGGAATACTGACGGTGACACGTGTTCGCGCGTCCTTCATGGCCACCTTGCGGTCATCAGACCGTCGTAGTTCCCGTCCGCCGCCGGGACATAGCCACGCAGGTCGCGGCCCATGACCGCGGTGACGTCCTCGCGCCACAGCGGGAAGTATGGGAGTTCCCGCCGCAGTACCGCCTGCACGGCACGGTAGAGCCTGGCCTGGTCTTCGTGCATCGACGCAGCCTCGGCCTGCTCAATCAGCCCATCGACGTGCGCCTCCCTGAAGCGGCCCCGGTTGGCTCCCGCCGGAGGCACGGACCCGCTGTGAAAGGCGTAACGAAAGATGTCGGGCAGCTTGAGCCCCACCCAGGAGAGTGTGTACATCTGAAAGCGGCCGGCCCTGATGTCGCCGTAGAAGGTTCCCCAGTCATAGCTGCGCAGATCGACGTCGATACCGACCTCCTTAAGTTGGCTCTGGATGATAGTGGCCAGGCGGATGCGAAACGGGTCGCTCGAGGTCTTGTAAACGATTCGAAGCGGGTTGTCGGGGCCGAAGCCCAGCATGCGCAGCAGCGCCCGCGCGTGAGCGGGGTCATGGGTGAATGCAGGAAGATCGAAGGCACCGGCCCAGTGCACGGGCAGCAGCACGCTCTCCGCGCTCTGCGCCGAGCCCTGAAACAGGTCGCGGATGATCCCCTCGCGATCGATGGCATGGGCGATCGCCTCCCGTACTGCGCGCTGACCGGTCAGCGCATCCTGCGCGCTAAACCCGACGTAAACGATACTGTCGCCGCGCACGCGCCGCACCTGCAAGCTGCGCTGCCGGGCCAGCCAGCCGAGAAGTTCCGGCGGCATGTCCCCCTGAAGCAGATCGATCTCACCGCGCACCAGTTTGAGCCCGCGCACCGTCGGATTCGGCACGGTGAGGAACTCGATTCTCGTGCCATCGGCCATGCGATCGAGTACGAGGCGTGATTCATCGGGCCAGGCAAGGAAGCGTAAGGGGCCGCTGCCAACGGGCACTGGATCAACTATCGGTGCACGCCTTATCGACCGCTGCGGCATGATGCCCACCGTCAGGCGACCCGGAAGCAGGGTGTCCGGGCGGGCAAGAAAAAAGTCTAGGTGGTCGTCGTCTGGCGCCTCGATGCGCGCAATCACGGCGAGCGATCCGCGGTGCGGCGAGGCATTGGCCGCTTCCAGAATGTAGTCGTAAGTTGCCTTGACGTCGGCAGCCGTCAGCCGCGAGCCGTCGTGGAAGACCCGACCCTCCGGCCGCAGTGTGAATCGGTAGTGCGTGGGCGAGACTTGATGCCAATCGGCGAGTTGCGGCGCGGGCTCGTAACTGGCATCAAAGTCCACGAGCTTGCGGTAAAGGAGCCGGCAAATGCGCTCCGATGTTGCATCGGTGGCGAAGCGAGGATCCAGAGTGATCGGCGCCTGCGCGATACCAAAGCGGATGCGCCCCTCGTGCGCCGGCGTGGCAGCCGGCAGCAGCCACCAAGCCAAGACGGCGAGCAGCGTCGCGGCCCTCATCCCGGCACGCGGCGCCGGCGGATCATCGCGCCGGATGCGCGACAAGGAATTTGTCCACAGCGCTGGTAGTCCCGCTCTATCTCCTGCATGCGCAGCGCTACCGTCGGTGGCGATTGAGGCGGCGCGCTCGCGCCGGTCACCGCTCCCGCATGCGCGGCAGCAGGTGCCGCAGCTTGGGCAGCGCCGCCAGCAGCGGGTGGGACGCGGTTGCGGTGACCACTGCAATTGTAGCATCAGCGGCAGCGCTTCGCCGGGTTGGCTCGCTTCTCTGCGACCGGGACATCGAACGTCACATCCTGCATGGCGCCGGCGGCTAACGTCGCCACGCGCGCCCGCAGTTCCCGCACATCGCCACCGCCGTTCGGATGCAACCGGTTGGTGAGGGTGATGACGAAGGCGTCGGATCGCCGGTCGAGCCACATCGACACGCCGCTGTAACCGGTGTGCCCGAAGGAATCGCAGGGAAACACGTCGCCCCGGCTACCCGAGTAACCCGTTGCGATGTCAAAACCGAGACCGCGCGTGCTGCGTCCGTGCCGCACTCCCGCGGTGGTCATCAGCCGCACCGACTGCCGCGAAAGTATGCGACTGCCGTTCCACTCGCCGTCCCGCAACAACATCGCGCAGAAAACGGCGAGGTCGCCCGCCGTGCTGTACAGGCCCGAATGTCCGGACACACCGCCCATGCGCGAGGCGATGCCGTCCAGGACCCGGCCGGTTGCCATATCACCGGCGGCGATGCGCTGCGTCAACGACGGCGGCGGATTGAAGAGAGTCTCATGCATGCCGAGCGGACGCAGGATATTGCGGTAGGCGTAGGCACCGAGCGACTCGCCGCTGACGCGCCGCACGACATCGCCGAGCAAGATGTAGTTGAGGTCGCTGTAACGGAAACGCTGGCCGGGGCGCGCCTGCACCTGTTCAACGCATGCCAGCCGCACCCCGTCATCGTGGCTGAAGATCTGGCTCTGCAACGCTCTTGTAAACACGGCGCGCAGACCGGACTCATGCGCCAACAGTTGTCGCACGGTAATGCGGTAGCGCTCCGCAGAGCCACAGGCGGGTACCAGCTCGCCAAGACGGGCGTCCAGGCTCAGTTTCCCGGACTCGGCGAGCTGCATGATCGCGGGGGCGGTGGCAATCACCTTGGTCAGCGAGGCGATATCGAAGAGCGTATCCCGCGTCACCGGCTGACGGTCGGGTGTCACCCGACGATCGCCGTAGGTGCGGAAGAAAGCGATCTTCCCATGGCGACCGATCAGCACGACGGCGCCGGGGTAATGGCCGCGGCGTATTCCTCCCTCCACCGCCGCGTCAATCCGCTCAAGGTGTGAGCCATCCATCTGTACCGCCGACGGCGAAACCTCCGCGAGCGGGTTCGCCGGTGCCCTCGCAGTCAAGCTCACAAGCACCGCGCCGCACAGTAGACGGCCCACGGTGGCAGGTCGCGCCAGAGAGAAGTCGTTCCCGCCCCGCGTTTTTGGCACTCTAGTCATCACAGAACTGACAGGAGGCTCGTCCGGGCCTGCTTTTCGTTTGTAAAAACGTTAACGGCGTCAAACTATTGACGAATATTGTCCTGTTAGACGCTCGCGCCATTGGTCTGACGCGTCGAGTCCGATTAGACTCCTTCCCATAGAGTCTAGCGGGGACACGCCTCCAAGCCACGCGCCACGATGGGGACGCGGGCCACAAGACCATAATTCAACAGCGCTGCGGCACACCAGGGAATGCCGATTGTAACGGCGCTGACTGCTGATGCACGAACCAGCAATCTGTAGTTGATTGGGATGCCGACGCGCTGACGTTGCGACGGCGTCGCTGTTCACTGCCGGAGCGCGCAGGGGTTTTGTCGTTTCGGCACTGGCTAGCTGTCGGATTGGCAATAAAAAACGCACGGTTGCCCGTGTTCATTTCCGGCCGGGTTGGGATCGCCTGCATCCCGTCGCTGACGAAACGCACCATGAGCGAAGGCAAAACACTCGCAATACCAACGCCCGCTGTCGTGGAGGCGCCGGGCTGGTTTGTCCAGAATTGGCGCCGCCTAGCGCAGATCGGCATCGGTCATTCGCTCTACGGCACCTTCAATCATTGCTTCGATTACATTCTCTATCCCTACGTCGTCTACAGCCTGGGAATGTTGACAGGTGGTGCTGTGATGACCGTGCTGTCTTTGTTCCAGTGTGCCTTAATGCTGATTGCCTACGAGCGGCTGGGCATCGACTGGGTGGGATCGGGACTGCTCAATGAGATCGCACGCAAGCATCGCCCCTCTCTCATCGAGAAGGCGCTCGCATGGACCACACGGCAGAACCGGGTCGTCATCTTCTTGACGCTTTGCGCGCTCACGGACCCATTCATCGTCACCGCTTATTTTCGCGGCGGCGCCTTCGATGGATTGCGTCGGCGCGACTGGCAGCTTTTCTTCCTCAGCGTGCTCATCAGCAACCTGTACTGGATTGTGATTGCGGACCTTATCGGTCATGCGGTCGCCGCTGCATGGAACTGGTTTACAAGCTTGACTTAGGAGACTTATGACCCTCCGCGAACATCTACCGTATGCGTCGGACCGCGCCGCACTGGCGGAACTTGTTTATACGCCGCTCGAGCAAGCAGTGGATCTGTTTCGCGTCCGTCAGTCCGAAGATCTTTTCCACCAACTTGAGCGTGACGGTCTGCTGGAAATCCCCGATCTGCTCAAGCGCAATGGCGTGGCGGTCATGTGCCGGCAGATTGGCACACCCAACCACGAGATGCAGCGGTTCCTAGAACTGACGGCGGCCCACGACCTTCTGCCCATTATCTGGGAGTATCACGCGGACAAATTCATGCCGCGCAATCCGATGAAGTACGCCTGGGGCAGGCTGGGCTTTTTCAGCGGCCTCGGCCGAAACGGCGGTGTCAAACTAGACTACATCAACGTCATCGACTTTAACAAGGCCAACGGTCTCGCCCTGCGTGACGTGCGTACACTGTGGGGGCAGTCGCTGGTCGAGCTTCACCACGACCTGTTGCTTGAGGAATATCCCGGATTCGCCGAGGCGGGACTCTACGACGGATCGCGATGGTTCGCTGAGCACGGCGGCGCCGCGCGCAACTACTACCGGGCTTTTCTCGCGCTCTTCCTGCGCCATGCGATCCTGTTCGAGACGTTCTTGCTGCACGGTGATGAACTGCAGTTCCTGCGCGAGATATTTCTGCCAGCGTTCTACGATGTCTATTCGACCTTCGGAGTGAAGCCGCTGATCACGCCAATAGAACCGGAGGACAGCGAGGGCGATAGATACTGGCAGCTGTACCCGGGGCATATAAGGCAATACCTCGGTGCACCGGCCGCGCGCCGGCTGCTCGCTTAGTGCGCGCCCGCAGGTCGGGACTCCAGCGCTAGCCGGTCCTGACGAGGGTCAGCGACGGATTGACGCGTGGCGAAGCGAGTGTCGCGCTCGCCTCCTCGGCCGTGCCAGGCTTGCCAAACAAGAATCCCTGACCGTATGCGCAACCCAGATGCTTCAGCTCGGCGAGTTCTGCCGGGCTTTCGATCCCTTCTGCCACCATCTTCAACCCGAGCGTCTGCCCGAGGGCCACGATGGTGCGCACCAGCGCATTGCTCCCCGAGGCATCACCGATCTGGTTGATGAACGAACGGTCGATCTTCAGGATGTCGAACGGGAACTGGTGCAGATAGCTCAGTGAAGAGTAGCCGGTGCCGAAGTCGTCCATAGCGAGGCTGACGCCCAACTCCTTCAGGGCTCTGAGTTTCGCCAGCGTCACCTGGACGTCCTGCATGACCACGCTCTCGGTGAGCTCAAGCACGAGCGTTTTCGGATTGACGCCGGTCTGCAGCAGGATTCGGCTCACCTCTTCGACAAAGCCCGGCTGTTGCAGCTGATGGCCGGAGATGTTCACGGCGAGGTGCTGCAGATCTTCGGGGGGCAGCGTGTCCTGCCACACGCGCCCCTGCAGGCAGGTTTCGAAAAGCACCCACCGGCCGATGTTGATGATGAGGTCGCTTTCCTCTGCGATCGGGATGAAGGCGGCGGGAGGAACCAGTCCCCGCTGCGGGTGACGCCAGCGCACGAGCGTCTCCATGCCTACGACGTGGTTGCTGCGCAGATCGATGATCGGCTGGTAATTCAGTACGAACTCACCGCGCTGCAGGGCGTTGCGCAGGTCGAGTTCCACCTCCATGCTCTCGACCAGCTTCGTGTGCATCTTGGCTTCGAACAGTTCGTAACTACCCCTGCTCTTGCCTTTGGCTCGGTACATCGCCACATCGGCGTTGCGCATCAGCTCCTGCGCCCGTTCGCCCTTGCTGGCGATGGCGATGCCCACACTGCCGGTGACGGTTATCCGCTTGGTGCCGAGGTCGATGGGGGCCTTCATTGTCTCGATGAGCCGCCTCGCCAGCAGCATGACGTCCTCGGCGCTCCTGGCATCCTCGAGAAGTATCGCGAACTCGTCGCCCCCTAAACGGGCGACGGTGTCGCTGGGCCGGATCGCGCGATTGAAACGCTCGGCGACCGTCACCAGCAGTTCGTCACCCATGTCATGGCCGAGGCTGTCATTGATCTTCTTGAAATTGTCGAGATCGACGAACATGACGGCAACCAGTAAATCACTCGTCTCCGCGCTCGCCAGGGCGCGCTGTAACCGGTCGTTTAATAGATTGCGATTGGCTAGCAGGGTCAGCGGGTCATGGAAGGCGAGATGTTTGAGCTGCTCCTCGAGCAGCTTGCGTTCGGTGATGTCGCGGCAGTTAAGCACCAGGCCGCCAACTGAACCATCGTGGAGCAGATTGGAGCCGATCACCTCGGCGTTCTGCCAGGTGCCGTTTTGGTTGCGGAAGCGCCATTCCACCGGCGCGGTCACACCGGGCGTGCTCGCAGCCTGACGACAGAACTGCTGCATGGCCGGCACGTCGTCGTGGTGCAGAAGCGCCGCGAGGTGGCTACCCACCAAGGTCGCCGCCTCCCAACCCAGCACCCGCTCGACCGCCTGGGTGGCAAGGCGGATCATGCCGTCAGGATCCGTGACGAGCACCATGTCGGAAGAGTGCTTGACCAGCGAGGTGAACCGCTCCTCGGCCTTGCGCTGCGCCTGCTGCGCGTGCAGCGCGGCGATCTCCCTCGCGGCGAGTATCTGGCGCACGATAATGAGGAAGCTGAGCACCACCGCCGTGATTAGCGGAACGTGGAAAGAATACCCGCCGCGCGCGATGTGGTCATACACCAGCAGGGCGTAACCGGCGACGACAGCGACGTAAGGGGACAGCCGGAAGGGATACGGCCGCCGGATGAAGTCGGTGGGCTCCACACTGCCGCTGCGAACGTGCTGCACATGACTCGCCAGTATCATGAACGCAAACCAGACCAGGAAACAGACATCGACCATCCCGCCAGTCTCATAGGTGCCCTCAGCAGTCTGCACGAGGAAGAGCATATCGCCGGTGAACACGACAGCCTGCCCGATGAGAATCAGCAGAATCGCTGGATTGTGACGAGCCGCCTGGCGCTTAAGCAGAACGCAAATCGTGCCGAACGCGAGCAGCAGATCGCCGACCGGATAGGCCATGAGAATGGAGACTTCCAAAGCACTCTGCTCGGGGTCGATGGGAATGGAGGACAAAACGAAATACCAGATCAGTGCCGTACCGGCGACCATGACTGTCGCGGCATCCAACGCAAACTTTACTTGCTCACGGCGGCCGTGCAGGGGCTCAGAGAGCTGTATTAGTCCCGCAAAAATGATGGGATAGAAGAGCAGCCAGAAGGCGTCGGCGAGCGAGGGCCACGGCTCGATTTTCAGAATGCTCTCATAAATGTTCCACGTCTGATTGCCCAGCCAGTAGAAAACGAATGAAACAGCTATCAACGTCCAGCCGCGGCGGGCGCGTCGATCCAAAGTCGGATGCCGTGATGCACGCCAGGCGAGGTAAACGATGAGGGGACCGATTGGGAGATCGTAGAAGATGCCGAATACCGATCGACCACCATCGCCACCCCATTTGATGAAGGTCCACGCGATGCAGACGCCAATCCAGATGAGTACCGCAATGGCCATGCGCCCGCTGGTATTCCCAAACCAGGGCGAAAGGACTGTCCCGATCTCGCGGTTCTCAGTTGGCGGTTGCTGTGCGGCGTCTACTGTGGTCATTCCTGCCCGTTCCGCGAACTTCGCGCAAGAGGTCTATTAAGTAGGATTTACCGGCATGAGGCAAGCTTCGCGCCAGTGCTGCGTCGGCGACCCCCACCCTCGGGGTATCGGCCTCTTAAGCCCGTAACCTTAAGCTTGAGTGCGACCTCGATCACGAATCGCTTGGCCGCCAGGCCCGACGCGGGCGCCCGTCGCCACCCTTGCACCGGCAGACGGCGAAATCCCGTCAGACTGTCGTGACAAGAATCCGCCGCACCACGGCGACCCCGCCTCTCTGAACAGGGCGATGGATTCCACGTGCGCCGTATGCGGGAACATATCTATGACGCCTGCGCACTCAAGATTCATGCCTCGCTGGTGCACCAGTACCAGCGCGTCGGGCGCCAGCGTCGCCGGGTTGCACCGGACGTAAAGGAGCCGCTCCACGGTCCGCAGGTCGATGCGGCGCAGGATCTCCAGCGCGCCGCTGCGGGGCGGATCCAGCAGGATCTTGTCGAACGGCCCAGTGGCCGCAGGTGACGCAGCGTCAGAGTCGCGCCCTGCTCGTCGACCGCCACCTCACTCTGCGGGATCTGGCTGCCGCAACTGAGTTTGTTGATCACTTCCCGCAGCCCTTGGTCCCGACCGCGGCGTCCAGGACCGGGCAGGTCTTCAGATCAGCGGTGTAGCGATTTCATCGTAACGAGCGTGGCGCCGCCGGTAGCGCAACCGCACCTCTTCGCCGGGCAACGCGTCGTCAACGAATACAGTCTTGCCATCGACCCGTGCCACACCGCGCCCCTCGGGCGAGAGCGCCCGGTTCTCAGCGGTCGCCGGCTGCACCGCCACATGCTCGCGTGCCCGCTGCATCTAAAGCGGCAGTGCCCGCGCGAAGGCCTGCAGGTGCGGCTGTGGCTCCGCCAGAAGCTGCTCGCGCAGGCGCCGGTACTCGAGGCGATAGGCGGCGTCACTCAGTCGACCACGCATCAGTTCGTAGCGAAGATAGATGAGATAAGTATTGAGGACGTCGCTCTCACAGTAATCGCGTATGGCCTTCAGATCACCGGCTAAGTAGCGTGACCAGACATCGCTGCCCTGCATGCCTGGCTTGCCCGGCAACCGCAGCAGGCGGGAAACGTCGTCGAGACGGACCGTCGCCCGCGCCTGATAGCCCGACAGGATGTCCATCAGGTCAGTATGACGGTAGTGGAAGCGATTCAGATAGTTGTTGTAGCGGAACGTCGTATCATCATCACCGGTTTCCCAGTAGCGAGGCGCCGCGATGCCGTGCAGCAGCGCGCGGTAGTGCAGCACCGGCAGGTCGAAACCACCGCCGTTCCAGGACACCAGCGTGGGTGTGTAACGCTCGATCCCCTCGAAGAAGCGGCCAATCAGTTCCGCTTCGCTCGAGTCAGGTTCGCCCAGCGACCAGACTCTCAGGCGATCGTCACGCCGCAGCACGGCAGCGATGGCTACTACCCTGTGCAAGTGATGGCGAAGGAAATCCGAACTACCCTCTGTCTCCTGCCGCCGCGCGGCGAACATGACGTGCGCAACGTCAGCATCGCCGAACCCCTCCAGTCCGTAGAGCCGCCGGCCGTTCTCTACGTCCGGCACCGTTTCTATATCGAAGACGAGCACGTTCACGAGAGAATTCTAGAGCCTATCTCATCCGTGATCACGTGTGCGACGGTGTGGGAGTTCTATGCACCGGCCGGACAACGGTTTCGCGCAGCGGCCCGTGCGGGACAGAGTCGGGCCACCGGAAGCGAGGGCGATGTCGGCGCATGGGCCGCCGCTCCCTTACTCGCCGCTTCGCTACCCAAGTCGCGGCGGCGGGGCGCCCTGCAACCGTCTTCTTATTGGCCGGCAACGCAGCACGCGAGCGTTATGAGATGCGTTCTACGTGATCTTTGAGCGCACCCGTGCCCGGCGACACCAATTTAGCTTGGGTCGCGGGAGCGCCACACTTCGAGAATGGCCCCGTCGCTGATCGCCGGAGCCGGCAGAAAGCAGGCGCGGGCTATTTCTGGACCCAGTTGCCCGAGGCGTCCTGGAACCACCAGCCGCCCGGCGCATTCCCCACCCAACGACGGTCAAAGATCGTGCGGATCTGCGGTTCCCACTCAGGATGACCGTTGGCGCTGGCAATCTCGGCGTACAGGGCGTTACGGTCGCGGTTCTCAGCGCCTAACAGTTGCTGGACGCGCGCCCGCTCCTTTAGCGACACCGCCTGCGGATCACGCAGCGTCAGTAAGCCGGTGGCGGCAAGACCCACCGCCCCGGCGTTGTAGTACGGCACCAGCTGCTGGTGGCGGGCCTGCATGGCCGCTTTCAACTGGTTGATGGTCGGCGTATCGATGTCGATATCAGGCTGCTGCGCATAGGCGGGAGGCACCAGAGCGTTGAGCAGTGTGCCGATTGTCCGCGCCGGGGCGAGCGCACCAGACTTGTCGTTCTCCGGCACGGTGTCGCTTTGCGGCGCCTGCTCCCGCTCCTCTATCTCCTTCAGCTTCGCGCCGTACACCTCCTTCACGATGCGATCGGCGGCCTGCTCGACAGCGGCGGCCGGGAAGTACACGTTAACAGTCACACAGGCATAAAGGCCGGCACTCGTCAGCACCACCAGAACCCGTTGCAGTATGTTCTTCATTACAGCCTCCAATACGCGACACATGACTCGCGGCCGAAGCATACCAGTGTCCGCGCTGAATTCCCGCTTAACGAGACATAACTCTTATTGCAACTGCATCTGGCCGCTGCTGATGCGATTCAAACCCAGCAGGATATCGTTCCACGCGATCCCGTAGCGCCCGTCGGGAAGCTTGCGTCCAGAGCCTTTGACATCGATCCAGGGCGGAAATATCCCGCCGCGCGTGACAATGTAGAAGCCGTCGGCGGCGGGTGCGACGCCCGCCATCGCGCACACGCCGTCTTCCAGGCGACAGCGAATGCCGAGCTGGTCATATGAATAGTCCTTGAACACGCGCAGGAAGCCACGTGACAAGGTGCCCCCGATTCCGCTGCTGCCGATCGCGCTCAGATTATCGACCGCCTTCTGGCTGATCCGGTGCGGTGTGTCATCATCCGCTGGCGTCTGCAACCAGGCATCGAACGCAACCGGAGCCCAGTTCTTTAGCCGCAATGCATGGATCGCCCCTTCAAGCTTGCCCCGGATCTCGCCGAAAGAGAATGCCCCGGTGAGCTGTTCGAGATCGATGTTGTGGATGTCAACGTCGGTGGTCAGCACCGGCATCTGCCCGAGCGGATTCTCGACGCGGAGACCGCGGACGATCACGTCGCCGCCGAAAATACGCACCAGCAGGTCGCCGCTTAGAGCCAATACGTCATTGCGGTAGGACAGGCCGGGGATGATACCGGACAACGTGCCGGACATGATCGGCCAGCCCATGGCCTGCGTGAAGTCCTGCATCGAGATCGGTGTGAGCACACCGCTCATCACGATACCCAGATCGCCTGCCCCCCCACTGGCCACCTCGAGCGTCTCCACCTTGAACACACCGTCGAACAGCGGGAGGTCGCTCCAGCGGGTGACTGTGAGCATGCGATCGTGCGATCGCATGCTCATGCTGCCACCGCCGACCTGGAGCCGGTACCATCCGGCGCTCTCCCAGCGCAGCGCGGATTCGACGGGTGTGGTGCCGCTGCTCAGGATCAGGTCGCCGTTCAGGGCCGCGATGCGGAAGCGGTTGCGCTCATCGTCGCCATAGACGTCGCGAAACCGCAGCGTCAGGTCTTTCACTTCGCCGCCATCCCACTGCATCGTCGCATCCAGCGCGCCCTCCAGTTCAAGGCCGCAAAGGACCGGCAGGTGCGCGCAATGCTGCTTGAGGTGTGCTGCATATAACTGTTTGAGATCCGCATCCTTGATCTCTACACGCAGGGACTTGTGTGGCTCATCCGCCGCGAGCGGAAGGGTTCCTCCCAGCGCTACTGATGCCACGCGCGGGTGTCTGATCGTCGTTTCATCGATCTGCACGAGGTGGGCGACAGGATCGAACCGCGCGCGCCATGTCATCGTAATCGGCGCATCCGCAACCTCGAAGGTCACACCCGGCCGGTAGCCGTCGATGCTGGCGCCGGGCTCAACATAGACCGCCCCGTCCGCGAGTTCCGCCCTGCCCCCCACATCGAGAGCGTCGCCACGTGCCATAAGCGTCGCCTCGACGCGGGCGTCGGCATGGTCAGCGATGTGGGTGCCGGTGAAGCTGAGATCTGTGGTGGCAAGGTCGAGGTCCGCCTGCTGCAGTCGGCCTTGTTCGAAGCGGGCCTCCGCAGTAATGTTGAGCGTGCCTGCAAACTCGCCGTAGCCCTCCGGCAAGACTTGCAGGGCCGTGAGCAGCGGCGACAGAGCGGCTGCCTGCACTCCTCGCGCCGCCAGGGCTGCACGCCACGTCCCGGTGTCGCCCGCCACGTGGATGTCCGTCTTGCCACCGGCCAGATCGGCAGAGCGCGCTTCGATGCGGAACTGCGCGCTGTCCAGACGGTACTCGAAATCAATTCCGCTCAGGACCGGCGATGGCGAGGCGCCTGCCACCGCGAGCGTGCCGCCACGGCACTGCAGGTGTCGTGCGCTCCACTCCGCCTCGGCGCACTGCAGGCGCAGATTGCTGTAGCGCCGGTTGTCGGCCAACACTTCGGCCACTTCCAGGACGAGTCGAAGGCGATCGTCGCCGTCCCAGCGAAGTTCGGCACGGACCCCCAGCGCGCTGAGACCCGGGAGTTCGACGGAACCCAGATCGAGGTTTGCCGTTACCGCCATGGCCACCGGTGGGTGCAATGCTGCCCGTGCAGCGAGCAACAAAGGAATCGCTCGCCGAAGGGAAGGCGCCCGCAGCCAGCTACGAGGGAAAGACACCGGTGGAGAGGTATCGATCGCCACGGTCGCAGATGACGGTCACGATCACCGCATTCTCCACCTCGCGTGCAATCCGCAACGCCACCGCCGTCGCGCCTCCAGAGGAAATTCCGGCAAAGATGCCCTCCTCGCGGGCGAGCCGGCGGGTCATCTCTTCGGCCTCGGCCTGCGTCACTTCCTCGATGCGGTCGACGCGCGAGCGGTCGAAAATCTTCGGCAGGTAGGCCGCCGGCCACTTGCGTATGCCCGGTATCTGCGAACCTTCCGCGGGATGGCAGCCGATGATTTGAATATCGGCATTCTTTTCTTTGAGGAAGCGCGACACACCCATGATCGTGCCGGTGGTGCCCATGGAAGAGACGAAGTGGGTGATGCGTCCCTGCGTATCGCGCCAAATCTCCGGTCCGGTGCCCTCGTAATGCGAGCGCGGATTGTCGGGATTGGCGAACTGATCAAGGATGATCCCCTTGCCCTCCGAGCGCATCTGTTCGGCGACATCGCGCGCCCTCTCCATCCCGCCCTTCTCCGGCGTGAGAATGATCTCGGCGCCGAAGGCGCGCATGGCCTGCCGCCGCTCTACGGAAAGATGCTCCGGCATGATGAGGACCATGCGATAGCCCATGATCGCAGCCGCCATCGCCAGCGCGATGCCGGTGTTGCCGCTGGTCGGCTCAATGAGAGTGTCGCCGGGTCTGATGTCTCCGCGGTCCTGGGCACGCCTGATCATCGACAAGGCAGGGCGATCCTTAACCGATCCGGCCGGGTTGTTCCCTTCGAGCTTGGCGAGTACGATGTTGCTGGTTTTGCCGGGAAGGCGCTGCAACCGAACCAGTGGAGTGTTGCCGACGTAAGCCTCCAGGGTCGGGAAATCCATGAGCGGATTCTACCCGATCCGGCAGGGAGCTCCGCGATGCCTTCGCGCCGGCCCCGTATTCTAGTTTGATGCGGCCAGCGGCCGCGCGAGTATCAATGCATCTTCGCGACCGCGCGTGGCGGGATAGTAGTTGCGGCGGTAGCCGACTTCGCTGAATCCGTCCCGCTGATACAGTGCGATCGCCCCGGCATTGGAGGGGCGAACTTCCAGAAATGCCGAAGTAGCGTGATGCAGGACGGCCTCGGTGAGCAGATGATGCAGGATCGCGCGGCCGTGGCCCTTGCGTCGCTCGCCGGGTCGCACGCAGATGTTGAGAATGTGCGCCTCGCCCGCGCCGACAGTCATGACGCCGTACCCATCGATCCGCCTCTCGCCTTCAAGCACCCAGCACGGGTAGCCGATGCGCAGACAGTCGCCGAATACACCGAGCGTCCAGGGGAATTCGTAGGAGACCTCCTCAATCAACAGGATCTCCACGAGGTCGTGCTCAATCATCGGCCGGAGCTGGAGGACGACGGGCTTTAAGACAGCGCTCACGCCATCCCCGCACGCACGGACTTTGCCAACAGGAGATCCCGCCACGCCTTCCGCTTCTCAAGCGGCGATCGCAGCAGATAGGCTGGATGGTAGGTAATTACCACCGGGATCCTCAATTCCTGATATTCGTACACCCGGCCGCGCATCTTGCCGATGGGTGTATCCACTCTCATCAGATTCTGGGCGGCGATCCGCCCCACTGCAAGGATGATCCGGGGACGGACGAGGCGGATCTGCCGCTCGAGGTAGTCGCGACAGGCTGACTCTTCCTCCGGTTTCGGGTCCCGGTTGCCGGGCGGGCGGCACTTGAGAATATTGGCGATGTACACCTCTTCCCGCTTCAGGCCGATCGCGGCCAGCATTGAGTTGAGAAGTTGCCCGGCGCGACCGACAAACGGCTCGCCCTGCCTGTCCTCCTCGGCCCCCGGAGCCTCACCAATGATCATCCACTCCGCCCGCCGGTTGCCGACACCGAAGACTGTCTGGGTGCGGCCCTGGTGCAGAGGGCAGCGCGTGCATGGCTTTACCGTCCGCTCCAGCTCGTCCCAGTTCATGCGCGCCACGCGGTCTGCGTGTGCCTCGCCAGTCGGTGCAGAGCGCGGCATGTCACGCACGTCCGTTTCGGCTACCTTCGCAGCCGACGATGCTGCTGCAACAGCGTCCGGATCCACGGCGCGTCGCTCCCAGACCTCGATGCCCATCTCCCGCAGATAGGCGCGCTGCCGTTCGTTGATCACCACGACGAAGCCGTCAGATATGGTCGCTTACCTGAGGGTGGGCACGCTCGATCGGCAAGGTAACCGTGTTGAGCGCATTGATGTAGGCCTTGGCGGAAGCGACGATGATGTCGGTGTCGGCCCCGAGCCCATTGGCGATGCGCCCGGCCTTGTCGAGTCGTACCGTCACCTCCCCCTGCGAGTCGGTGCCACTGGTGATGTTGTTGACCGAGAATAACTGCAGGCTGGCGCCGCTCTGCATGATGGACTCAATCGCCCGGAAGGTCGCGTCCACCGGACCGCTTCCGTCCGACTGGCCGGCGCGCTCCTGCCCGTCCACCGACAGCGTGACCTCGGCGCTCGGCGTCTCGCCCGTTTCTGAATGCACCTTGAGGAAGACGAGCTTCACGCGCTCGTTGCTGGCCGCCTGGCTCGTCTCGGAAACCAGCGCCTGCAGGTCCTCGTCGAAGATCTCGTGCTTCTTGTCGGCGAGGTCCTTGAACCGCACGAAGGCATCGTTGAGATCCTCCTCGCGCTGGAACTCAATGCCGATCTCGGCCAGCCGGGTGCGGAACGCGTTGCGTCCCGAATGCTTGCCCAGCACCATGCGGTTGGCGCCCCAGCCGACATCCTCGGCGCGCATGATCTCGTAGGTCTCGCGGTTCTTGAGCACGCCGTCCTGGTGTATGCCGGACTCATGCGCGAAGGCGTTGGCACCGACGATAGCCTTGTTGGGTTGCACGGGGAAGCCGGTAATCGTCGAGACCAGGCGTGAGCAGTTGAGGATCTCACGGGTGTCGATGCCAGTGTCGCAGCGGAAGATGTCCTGGCGCGTGCGCACCGCCATCACGATTTCCTCCAGCGCCGCGTTACCCGCGCGCTCGCCCAGACCGTTGATCGTGCACTCCACCTGCCTCGCGCCATTGAGCACCGCGGCGAGCGAATTGCCGACCGCCAATCCGAGGTCATTGTGGCAGTGCACTGAGAACACCGCCTTGTCGCTGTTGGGGATGCGGTCGCGCAGATCGGCGATAAGCTTGCCGAACACGGCGGGCAGGCTGTAGCCGACGGTGTCGGGGATGTTCACCGTGCGCGCGCCGGCGGCTATCACTGCCTCCAGCACCCGGCAGAGAAAGTCGAACTCCGATCGGCCGGCATCCTCCGGCGAGAACTCGACGTCGTCGGTGCACTGGCGGGCGCGCCTGACGGCCTTCACTGCCTGCTCGAGCACCTGCTCGGGCTGCATCTTGAGCTTCTTCGCCATGTGAATGGGGGATGTGGCGATGAAGGTGTGAACGCGCGCCCGCTTCGCGGGTTTGAGCGCCTCGGCGGCTTGGTCAATGTCGCGGTCGAGCGCCCTGGCCAGCCCACAGACGGTGCTCTCGCGGATGGTCTCGGCCACCGCCTTTACCGCCTGGAAGTCACCCGGGCTGGCGACGGGAAAACCGGCCTCGATCACATCCACGCGCAGGCGCTCGAGTGCCCGCGCGATGCGTACCTTTTCATCACGGGTCATGGATGCGCCGGGACTCTGCTCTCCGTCGCGCAGGGTCGTGTCGAAAATGGTCAATTTGTCTTTCATGGCTGCTCTCTACCGGTAGCTGCGGTCAGCTGTGCTGTTCACTTTCTGCTCTGGATTTTTGCGTTTTGCCCCCGCCGGGGTAAGAAGAGTTGTCTGCCCGTCAGGGCAGCAGAAGCAGACCGCGCAGAGCTAAAGGCAGGCGCAACGACGCGAATCCTCTAAAGGCCAGAGTCTGGGACTTGTCGTTGCTTGAGCGTGACATGGAAGCGTAGTGTGTCAGATATTCTCTAAGACAAAATATAGCCGTTAGCGGTTTTCAATACAATCACTGAACAGGCTTTTGGGCGCGCACGGCTTCGCCAGGTTGCAGCGACCGCGCTGAAGGAGATCACCATGGCCCGGCGTGACATGCTATCCGCCGGTGCCGCGCTGGCGGTTGCGCGGCGTACTGCGGCGGCAGGCGAGCACAGTGCCGAGCATCGGCACGAACGCAGCCCACGGGCATCATCAAGGGCATGGACCGCTGCCTGTGCCAAGTGCTACGACGAATGCGACATCAGCAGTGCCCGTTTCCTATTCTGCGCCCGGCCCCGGAGGGGCAACCGGCGGATCATGGCCCGTGGCAGCTCGACGTGCGGCGCGGCGCCGGCGCAAAAACAACAGGGTCAGCAGCGGGCCCGATACCGCGTAGCAGGCAAAGACCAGGAAGATGTGCAGCGGCGGGTTGACGGAAATGAACACGAAGACCAGCACGATGATCAGGACCTTGAAGAACGGCACTTTGCCCTTCAAGTCCAGGTCCTTGAAGCTGTGGTAGCGGAAGTTGCTGACCATCAGCAGGGCGACGAGGACGGTGAGCACGAAGCTCAAGGGGATCATCGCACCGGCATCGCGCAGCGCCTCATCCGCGCCAATCCACACCAATCCCGCCACTACTGCCGCTGCCGAAGGACTGGGCAGGCCCTGGAAGTAGCGCTTGTCAGCGATACCGATCTGGGTGTTGAAGCGTGCCAGCCGCAGCGCTGCCATGGTGGCGTAGAGAAAGGCTGCCAGCCAGCCCGACTTGCCCAGCGAAGAGAGCGCCCATAGATAGATGACCAGCGCCGGGGCGAGCCCGAAAGACACCATGTCGGACAGACTGTCGTACTCGGCGCCAAACTCGCTCTGGGTATTGGTGAGGCGCGCGATGCGGCCATCCATGCCGTCAAGGATCATGGCCACGAATATGGACACCGCCGCGGCCTCGAAGCGGTCGTCGATCGCCGCCACGATGGCGTAAAAGCCCGCGAACATCGCCGCTGTCGTGAACAGGTTCGGCAGCAGATAGATGCCCCGGCGTCGTTTGCGAACTGCGACGGGCTCGTCTGTCACAAGCCACTCTCCCTCAGGGGGAGGCGCATGCCTCCCATTGTGACGATGACCTGGCCGATGCCGTGCTAGTTCCGCGAGCGATCGACGAGCTTGTTCTGCTTCAGCCAGGGCATCATCGCCCGCAGCCTGGCGCCCACCTGCTCGATCGGATGCTCCGCCGTCAGCCGCCGCTTCGCCTTGAGGACGGCGGCCCCGCCCTGGTTCTCGAGAATGAACTCGCGCGCGAACTGGCCAGTCTGGATCTCCTCGAGGATCTCCCGCATTACCTTCTTCGCCTGCTCACCGATCACGCGCGGGCCGCGGGTGTAGTCGCCGTATTCCGCAGTGTTGGAGATCGAATAACGCATGTCAGCGATACCTCCCTCATACATCAAATCGACAATCAGCTTGAGCTCGTGCAGGCACTCAAAGTACGCCATTTCTGGCGCATAACCCGCCTCTACCAGCGTCTCGAACCCGGCCTGCACCAGCGCGGTGATCCCACCGCAGAGCACCGTCTGCTCGCCGAAGAGATCGGTCTCAGTCTCTTCGCGGAATGTGGTTTCGATGATGCCGGCACGTCCGCCGCCGTTTGCCGATGCATAGGACAGCGCGATCTGCTTGGCCATGCCGCTCGTGTCCTGGAAGACAGCGATGAGCGAGGGCACACCGCCACCCTGCAGATAGGTTGAACGCACCAGATGACCGGGTCCCTTCGGGGCGACCATGAACACGTCGAGATCCTCGCGCGGCACGATCTGCTGGAAGTGAATGTTGAAGCCGTGGGCGAAAGCGAGAGCCGCCCCCTTCTTGATGTTGGGCCCGATCTGCCTGGCATAAAGATCCCGTTGCTGCTCATCGGGCGCCAGCACCATCACGACGTCCGCGCCCGTCACCGCCTCTTCGACCGGTTTCACCGTGATGCCCGCGTTCTGCGCCTTCACGGCCGATGCGGAGCCCGGTCGCAATGCCACGACCACGTTTACACCCGACTCCTTCAGGTTGTTGGCGTGCGCATGCCCCTGCGAGCCGTAACCGATGATGGCAACCTGCTTCTTTTTGATCAGCGACAGATCGCAATCCTTGTCGTAATAAATGTTCAGCATAGATCCCTCACTCGTGGGAAGAAGGTACAGCCGCAGTAGAACCTATCTCATGAATGCCCGCATGCTGCGTTGCTGGCCAGAAAGGGGCGGATGCAAGGCGCGAGGCGAAGCCCATAGGTGCTTTCCTAGGTGTGCTAGGTGTGCGCAGCAGCGAGTGCGAGCGACAGCCGATGCATCGACATCGCGCTCGTTTCCGGCGGTCGCACCCGCGCTGCGCGAGAGCGTGGATCCCTCGGTGCATCGAAAATCGCCGCTGCCGCACATGTGACCAGCTATGAGACAGGTTCTAATCAAAGGAGATGTTCGGGATCGACCGCCGTGCGTGCGGCGCGTGCCCCGGACTTCGCTGCTTTCGCCGCCGCGCGCGGCGCTGCCGAGGGCGTG
>JBQTIC010000129.1:0-18683 GCA_052388435.1 Chromatiales bacterium
GCTCGCTCAAGTTTGTGGCAGTGAGTCCATTGCTGGCGGCGCGCCGCTGGCGCGCCTGTACCGCAACCGTGGTGCTCGCGGCGCTCGCGACCGCACCGCTCTTTGCGGTGCCGATGCCACTCACGACGCAGGCGGTCGGCGTGGTCCGGGTGGCGGACGGCGCGGAAGTCCGCGCGCGCACTGGGGCCACCGTCGCACGGGTGCGCATCCACGACGGCGATGCCGTACAGGCCGGCCAGGTGTTGGTCGAGACCGAGGATCCCTTTCTCACCGCCGAGGCAAGTCTCTACGCCGCGCAAGCGCGTGAAGTCAACGCCAGACTCTCCGCGGCCATTGGCCAGCGCGTCGAGAGCGCCCTGCTCAAGGATGAGCTGGCGAGTGCCGAGGCAGCCTTGCGCCGCATCGAGGATCAGCAGGCGCTGCTGACGGTACGCAGCCCAGCCCGAGGCCGCGTGGTGATGCCGCGCCTCCAGGATCTCGAGGGCAGGTTTCTCCACCAGGGCGACCTCATCGGTTATGTCCTGACCGACGCGCCGCCCACCGCACGCGTGGTGGTGCCGCAGGAGCGCGTCGGGCTTATCCGCACGCGCGTGGAGCGGGTCTCTGTGCGACCCGCCGCTGCCGTTAGCGAGGTCATCCCCGCCACGCTTCGTCGCGCAGTTCCCGGCGCCACATGGGAGCTGCCCAGCGCCGCGCTTGGTCCTCTTGGTGGCGGCCACCTCGCCACTGATCCCGCAGACGAACGTGGCTTGTCTTTGCTGCGCCCCGTGTTCCAGCTCGATCTCGAGCTGCCGACCGGGACGCGGATCGCCGGCGTCGGCGAGCGGGTGCATGTGCTCTTCGATCACGGCACTGAGCCGCTCGGGCGGCAATGGTTCCGGCACGCGCGGCAGCTCTTCCTCGGCAAGTTCCAGCTGTGAATGTTGCATGCCGGCGCTCCTGAAGGCGGCAACGGCTGCGCGGCAGTTCGCCACCGGCAGGGGCCGGCCGAGCGGCCGATCTCATGTCTGTCCCTGCCAGGAAGTCGTGCGCCGGCTCAAGATCGCCGTTCACTTACCGATAGCCTAGAAATCAATGGGGCTCTACCCCTGCGCGGGGTGGCCCAGTAAAGGAGATGGCTATGCGGGTTGACGGCGAACCTGACAGCAGACATTCGATGTGGCACACAAAGGCACTTACCGACGCGGGGCCAGTCGCCATCGCGGCCGTCTTTTGCCTCGTGGGACCGGCGCGGGCGGAGCCGCTGCCTGAGTTGGAGGGTCTGCTCGAGCCCGACGTCACTGTCGAGCTCGCCAGCCCTGTGCCCGGCGTCATTCAGGCCATCGAGGTCGATCGCAGCGATCTGGTCAGCAAGGATCAAGTCCTCGCCCGTCTGCAGGACTCCGTGCAGCAGGCTCAGGTGGAGCTCGCCAGGGCGCGCGTGGGGTTCGATGGCGAGATCAGTGCGAAGAAGGCGGCGCTCGAGTTTGCCGAGCGCAAGTTCGCCCGCACGGCCGAACTCTACGACAAGAAGGTTGTTGCCCTTGACGCCAAGGACGAGGCGGAGGCCAGGGCGCGGGTCGCCCAGCAAGAGCTGCGCGCGGCGACGGAAAAGAAGGAGCTTGCGGGCTATGAGCTCCAGCTCGCCCAGAAAGAGCTTGAGCTGCGCTCCGTTCGCAGCCCCATCGATGGCGTGGTGATGGAACGCCTGGTTTCACCGGGCAGTCACGTCGATGACGCGCCCATCCTCAGGATCGCCGGGGTCGATCCCCTGCGCGTGGAGGTGGTGGTGCCTGTCAACTACTTCGGCGCTATCGCTCCCGGCATGCAGGCGCGAGTCATACCGGAGGTGCCCGTCACAGGTCCCCACGTCGCCACCGTCACCCGCGTTGACAAGGTCGTGGACGCTGCGAGCGGCACCTTCAGCGTGCGGTTGTCGCTGCCCAACCCAGGTCGCCGCCTGCCCAGCGGCCTCAAGTGCAGGGTCATCTTCCATTCGGGTCTGACCCAGAACACCACGGCCGCGAGCCCCTAGCCGCGCCCCCCCAGCATGTGTGACCTGACCCGCATTCCGGCGGGTAACCTCGCTTCCTTAATTTGCCGTGGCTCCGGCCGATAACCCTGGAACGGCCGGCTTCTCGTCGGTGCTGAGGCAGGGTAGCCGGTCCGGAAAACATCACGATGCTGAAACGCAATCACCAACCGGCAACCAGGGTGACGGGGTTCACCAACCGAGCCGCAGGCACTGACTTGCGCCGAGCGTTCATCGAGGAGCTGGAACGCCGAACCCTGCTCTCGGGCGATGTCGACCCCGCATTGGTTCCGTTGATTCAGGAGCCGCTCGCCCACTCTGACGCGGCGAGCTACGAGTACCTCGGCGGCGGCGCGGCGGCCGATGCCGTCGAGATCGCCCCGCGCCACGAAGTTGTCTTCCTCGATACGGCGACTCCGGATTACGAGGTTCTGTTTGCTGACATCCTCGCTCAGCAGCGGGAAGGCCGACACATCGAGGTTATCACTTTCGACAGCAACCGTGATGGGATCGCGCAGATCACTGCGGCGCTGCAGGATCACCACGACATCTCGGCCATTCACATCATCTCGCATGGCAGCGACGGCTCACTGCAGCTCGGCGACGCCAGCCTCGACTACGAATCGCTGCTCGCCAACATAGGCCGGATCTCCGCCTGGGGCGCGGCGCTTAACACCCATGCGGACATACTCCTTTACGGCTGCGATGTTGCCGCCTCCAGCGCCGGCCGTACGCTCGTTGACCGCCTCGCGGAGCTGACGGGAGCCGACGTCAACGCGAGCGAGGACCCCACGGGCGCCGCCGCACTCGGCGGCGACTGGACGTTGGAGTACCGTACCGGCGCCATCGAGAGCGAACTCGCAGTGAGCACGCTGGCCCAGGCCGGTTGGGCGGGCTTGCTTGCCGCGCCGCAGATCGATCTGGATTCGAATGACAGCTCGGCGGCCACGGGCGCGGACTATACTGCCCAATACCCGGTCGCCGGCGGCAGTCTGCCGATTACTGGCATCGATGCCACGGTTACCGACAGCGACTCGACGACTCTCGCCTCGCTGACCGTCACGCTCACCAACCGGCTTGACGGCGTCAACGAAAGCCTGAGCGCCGACACCACCGGTACGTCCATCATCGCATCATACAATGCCGGCACGGCCGTGCTCACGCTCTCCGGCTTGGACACCGTCGGCAACTACATGCGCGTGCTGCGCACGCTCGCCTACGACAATGGCGACACCACGCCGGATCGCACCGATCGCATGATTACCTTCGTCGCCAATGACGGCACCGGGAACAGCAATGTCGTCACCGCCACGGTGAGTTACTGGGAGAATGTCCGAGACGATTTCAACCCCAATGGTTATGCGGGCAACGACGGCAGCGTGAACTGGACCACCAACTGGCTGGAGGTCAACGACGACAACAACGCGACAACCGGCCAGGTAACCGCCTCCAGCAATGTGCTAAATCGGAACATCCCGGTTGACCTGCTCGGTGTCGAGCCCGCGCGCGGCGCCGAGCGCGAGGCTGATCTCTCACAGGGGGGCAGTGCCACTCTTAGTTTCGATTACAGGCTCACAGCAGCGGGGCTGTTGGCAAGCACGCGCATCGATGTCCAGATCTCGGACAACGGCGGCGGGAGCTGGACGACTCTCTTAAGCACTAGCGACGGCACGCTGCTGCTCAGTGATACCGGCTGGAACACGGCGACCGTGGATATCTCTGCCTATGCCAGCGCTATCACACGGGTGCGTTTCCTCGTGGATCCTCAGGGGGTGCTCGCGCTGTCGGGCAGCGCGCAGTTCGATAATGTCGGCATCAGTTACGATGCGCATGGCGCGCCACCCGTACTCGACCTCGACGCCAACGACAGCTCGGGCGCGAGCGGCGCAAACTATGCGACATCGTTCACCGAAGGCACCGCGGTACTGGTCAGCGACAGCGCCGATGCGCGCTTGACTGACACCGATAGCACCGCACTCAACGAGCTGGTCGCCACCATCGCCAATCCTCTCGACGGCACGGCGGAATCGCTGAGCGCGAACACGACGGGCACCGGCATCACCGCCACTTTCGACAGCGCCACCGCGACACTGACGCTTTCCGGCGTAGACTCCGTCGCGAACTACCAGCAGGTGCTGCGGACGATCACGTACAACAACACCTCTCAGAACCCGAACGCGACCTCGCGCACGATTGCCTTCGCCGCCAGCGACGGGATCGATCACAGCAGCACGGCGGTGACGACAGTTACCGTGAACGCCGTCAACGATGCCCCGGTCATCACCTCCGACGGCGGCGGACCGACCGCCAGCGTCGCGGTCGCGGAGAACACCACCGCGGTCACCACCGTCACCGCCAGCGATGTCGACGGCGGCGCCTTGAGTTATGCCATCAGCGGCGGGGCCGATGCGGCGCTGTTCAGCATCGATGCCGCGAGTGGTGGGCTGCGGTTCACCACCGCCCCCGACTTCGAGGCCCCGGCGGACGCCAATGCCGACAACCTCTACGAGGTCACCGTGCAGGTGAGCGATGGCCTGGGCGGCAGCGACACCCAGGCCCTAAGTGTCACGGTGACCGACACCAACGAAACACCCACCGACATCGCCCCCAACAGCTTCTCGCTCGCCGAGAATACCGACACCGGCGGCGGCTATAGCGTGGGCACGCTCTCGGCCTCCGATCCCGACGGCAGCGAGACCTTCACCTACTCCATCCGCCCCGGCGGCGATGCCGCGGTCTTCTCCATTGGCGGGGCCGGCAGCAACGAACTCATCCTGACTGACGGGATGCTCAACTTTGAGGCCAAGCCGATCTACACGGTCACCGTGCGCGTCACCGACTCGGCCGGTAACTTCTACGACGAGACCCTCACCGTCGCCGTCAGTGACGTCAATGAGGCCCCGCTCGTCAGCGACCAGGGCTTCAGTGTCGCGGAGAACAGCGCCAACGGCACCGCCGTCGGCATCGTCGCGGCCACCGACCCCGATGCCACCGACCCGCTCACCTACAGCATTACCGCCGGCAACAGCGCCGGGGCCTTCGCCATCAACCCCGGCAGCGGGGAGATAACCGTCGCCAACGCGGCCGCGCTCGACTTCGAGACCACCCCCGCCTTCAGCCTCACCGTGGAGGTGCAGGACGCCGCGGGCTTGACCGACACCGCCACCGTCACCGTCTCGCTGACCAACGTCAATGAGGCGCCGGTCATCACCTCCGACGGCGGCGGAGCCACCGCCAGCATCGCGGTCGCGGAGAACACCACCGCGGTCACCACCGTCACCGCCAGCGATGTCGATGGCGGCGCCTTGAGTTACGCCATCAGCGGCGGGGCCGATGCGGCGCTGTTCAGCATCGATGCCGCGAGCGGTGGGCTGCGGTTCACCACCGCCCCCGACTTCGAGGCCCCGGCGGACGCCAATGCCGACAACCTCTACGAGGTCACCGTTCAGGTGAGCGATGGCCTGGGCGGCAGCGACACCCAGGCCCTCTCGGTCGCCGTCACCAATGTCAATGAGACGCTACCCAATGAGGCACCGCAGAATACTGTCCCGGCAACCCAGAACGTCAACGAAGACACCACTCTGCTTTTCAGCAGCGGCAACGGCAACCTTATGTCCATCGCCGACGTCGACGCCGGCAGCGGCCCCGTGCAGGTTACTCTCACTTCCACCAACGGCACGCTGACTCTCAACGGACTCACAGGATTGACGTTCACCGCCGGTGATGGCAGCGCCGACGGCACAATGACCTTTACCGGCACAATCGCCGACATCAACGCCGCCCTCGACGGGTTGAGTCTGGCTCCAAACGCAAACTACAGCGGTTCCGCCACATTGGAGATCACCACTGATGATCAAGGTAACACCGGCAGCGGCGGCGCACTGTCCGACACCGATTCCGTCAGCATCACCTTCAATGCGATCAACGATGTCCCGGTCGTCACCGCGCCTGGATTGCAGACCACAAGCGCGGGGACCGCGGTCGTCTTCAGCAACGGCAACGCCATCGTTGTCACCGACGTGGACGCCGGGAGCGGGCCGGTGCGCGTCTCGGTTACCGCCACCAACGGGCTGCTCACGCTGAGTGACACGACAGGGCTGACTTTCCTTGCCGGGGATGGCATCGCCGATGCAAGCATCACAGTCACCGGCACCCTCGCCGATATCAACCGCGCATTGAACGGCATGAGCTTTGCCTTCGATTCCGAGACTGTCGCGATCGGCAGTGTGACGGTCGCGGTCAGCGACCTTGGCAATAGCGGTGCCGGCGCGCCGCTGTCGGCCGCGGCCACGGTCGCCGTCCGGCAAGACATGCCGGTCGTAGCACCACCGGTGGTAATGCCACCGCCGTCGGACGCACCACCGCCGCCGCAGTTGCCGGAAGAAGGCGGCGACGGTGCCCTGCCTGGCGGCGGTATCGGCGTGGGTGGCGCGATCGAAGACAGCGACCCCCCGCGCGACCCACTCTCGAACGATGAGGATCTGATCCCGCTGCCGCGCGGCAGCCATGAGTCGGGAAGCGACGGGTCAACCGGTCCTGATCCCACCGATCAGTTGGGCGATTACCCCGACATCATCGGCAGCGGCCGGCCCATCGGGGACGAGATGACGGATAACGACGATGGCGACAGTGCGCGGCTGTCATCGACGTATGCGCTGCTGCTCAAAATCGCGGGAGCGCCGAGTGCGAGAGTAGTAACCGGCGTCGAGTCGGTAACGAACCTGGATGGATCGCGCACCGCCGATTCTGACAGCTCGGCGCTGGATCGCGCGCTCGATCGGTTCCGCGAAGACATGGATGAATCCTTGCGCAGTCAGGTAACGTCGGAGCGCTTCAAGACCCTCGGCTTTCTGAGCGCCAGCCTGGCGCTGTCGGCGGGGTACCTTAACTGGTTGCTGCGCGGCCGCTCGCTGGTCGCCAGCGTAGTGGCGTCGATGGCGCTGTGGCGTCACCTCGACCCGCTACCCGTAGTAAAGCGCGGCCAGAAGGCGAAACGTGTGCAGTCCACCGACCATGCCAGTGGCAAAGATGAGCACGAGGCCGAGGCAGCACGGCTGCTCGATCGGCAACCGGTCAACTAGCGGGGGGATCAGAATCACCATGAGCAGATACTTGACGCCACTGATTCGGATCAGTCTCGCACTGGTATGCCTGACGCTTAACCTCATTATTGCCGGCGACCTTCTGACCGACCTGATGACAGATCCCAGGGAAGATCTGCACCAGACCCGCAAGACACTGCTCGAAAACCTCGCGGTCCAGTACTCGGTGCTGGCGGAGAAAGGGCAGACGCGGGCGCTGCAGGAGGCCCTTCAGGCACTGGCAAAGCGTAATCCCGAGCAGATTCTCTCCGCCGCGCTACGCCTGAAAGATGGTACGCTGCTGGCGGAGGCCGGCGAGCACAGGCGGTACTGGATGAAACCGCCGGGCCACCTTCGCGCATCGGCAGGTGCCTATCTTCAACGGGAACGCCCGCTGGGGAACCCTGGAGGTGAGCTTCGCGGAGGAAACAGCTTCCGGCATTGCCGCTTACCTCGCCCACCCGGCGGTACAGTTCTTCGGCTTCGTTGCCAGCGCCGGATTCTTCGTTTACCTGCTGTTCATGCGCAAGACGCTCGAGTTGCTGGACCCATCGGGGATCGTCCCCGACCGGGTGCGGGCGGCCTTCGATGCATTGTCCGAAGGCATACTGCTGATGGATGCCAGGGAGCGCGTCGTGTTGGCGAACAACGTCTTTATGGCCAAGACTGGGCACGATCAGCAATCGATGCGAATGGTGAAGCCATCGAGCTTGCCCTGGCGCCTCAGGGAAGGCGAGGCCGACTACCCATGGGTCACCACGCTGCGGCTGGGCAAACCACGCTCTCAGATACTCATGGAGCTGCCCGAACCCGGCGGCGAAGACCTGCGCTTCATGGTGAACACCACGCCGATCACCAACGGCAAGGGCAAGGTGCGCGGCGTGTTGGCGTCGTTTGACGATGTAACCCCGTTGCACGAAGTCAATGCCCATCTGCGCACGCTGGTGCAGGAGCTTGAAGCCTCCAGGCAGGAGATTGCCCGCAAGAACGACGAGCTGCTGCGACTGGCCACTCGTGATCCCCTCACGGGCTGTTTCAACCGCCGCGCTTTCTTCGAGGCAATGGAGGCGATGTTCCTGGACGCGCGCAAGAGCGGTCAGGAGCTTTGTTGCATCATGACCGATGTCGATCACTTCAAGTCCTTCAATGATCGATACGGTCATGCCGTGGGTGATCAGGTCATCCAGGTCGTGGCGCGGAGCCTGGCCGCAGGGCTTCGCAACAACGATCTGCTCTGCCGCTATGGCGGCGAGGAGTTCTGTATCATCCTGCCGGATGTCGACATTACGCAGGCCCAGGCAATCGCCGAGCGGATCCGAGCCGAGATCGAGACCACCTCCGGAACGGCGATCCGCACCACCCAGGACATTCGCGTCACCTCGAGCTTTGGCGTCTCCAGTCTCGCCTTCGGTGCCACCGAGCCAACCGAACTCATCGAACAGGCCGATGCGGCGCTCTATGCCTCCAAGCAGGCGGGACGCAACCGCGTCAGCCGCTACGACCGACCGGACGATAGCGCTGAAACGGCAAACGCGCCGCGGTTTGCCACGACGCATTGATACGTCCTGCCCGCAGGGCCGAACACTTCGGCCGCGGCCCGCTTCAGGCCGTGCGGCGATGATCCGGACGCAAGAGAATCACCGTCGCTGCGAGCTGCGCATCCGCATGCGGCTTGACCGTCATGAAGCAGTCCGCCGTCAACTCCGTCTGCGCCCAGGCAAAGGCCGCCACGGGGAGGTGCCAGCTTTCTGCCGCGATGCCGTCAAGAACCGCGCGCGTCAGCCAGGCAGCGATGTGGAGGATGGACTCGCTTAACACTGGTGGCTGTGCCTTCGCGGGATCAAGATGATACTTCACCGCCCCACACAGACTTGCAGGCAGGTTCCACTTGCTCAGCAGCAACCCGCCGACCTCGGCGTAGTCGCAACCTATCATTTCGCGCTGCACGCGGTCGATGCGCCTGCCCTGTTGCTGCGCGGCTCGCCGCGCCGCCGCCGCCTGCTCGGGCAGGCAATGGTGCATCGCCAGGTGACCGATGCCGTGCAGCAGGCCGGCGACAAACAGGCGGTCACAGTCGAGCACGTTGCACAGTCTTGCCAGCTCCCGGGCGGCGAGCGCGCAATACACGCTCTCGCGCCAGAAGCGCTCCATGTCGAAGAATTTCCGCGAGACGCTGCCGTAAAGGCCGCCCACGGCGGTCGCCAGCGCGAGGTCATGCACCTGCTGCGTCCCGAGCACGACCAGTGCCCTCGAGACTGTCTCGATCTTTCCGGAGAAGCCGTAGAAGGGGCTGTTCACGATCCGCAACAGGCGTCTGGTCAACGCCGGGTCGGCCGAGATCGCCCGGGCGATGTCTGCCGTCGACGATCCCGGGCAGTCCACGATCTCTTTGATCTTCAGATAGGCAGCCGGGAGAGACATGAGCGTCTCGACCCCTGCGACGAGTGTTTCCGCCCCCGTCGTCATCCCCGTAGATGCCCCCCTCTGGCTCGACCCTGCAGGCGCTGATCGAGCCGACACGTCCGGAATCCGGACGCGTCGGCCAGCTAGCGCTGAAATTGAAACCCCCGTCTCGAAACTAGCGGCCCTCCCATTGATCACACAAGGCTTGCGTTTTGATTGCTCTCGACAACCTGTGACGCCGTCACGCGTTGTCCGCACCTGCTTCCTGGCGGCGGGAATAGCGGTGCTTGCCGCCGGTCGGAAACCACTCCGGGTCACCTGCCGGCCGGAAATCAACGACCGGCAGTTGATGCTCGACAGGGACGTAGTTCGCAAACTCGCTGTTGAGGCGGCAGAGATGACCGCGGATGGACTGTGCAACCAGCGCCCGACGTAGATCACTCACCTGCTCGCCTGGAGCGAGCTCGACAACAACATGAAGGCGGCGATTGCGGTCCGCGCCTTCTGCCACCTGCATGACGAACTTGCCGGTCACCCATTCGCGGATCCCCGCCTGCTCCAATCCCACCATCACATTCTCGGGATAGATGTTGGCGCCAAAGTACGACACCACGAAGTGCGAGCGGCCAAATACGTACACGAACGGCAGCTCGCGCACCCCCCGGCAGTCAGAGCCGATTTCAGCGATCGGGTCATAACCTCGCCGGTGCAGCAACTCCAGCATCTCTGCACACCGGAGTATCCCACCTTCGTCCGAGATGTGATAGCGGATCAGCGGCACGCCGTTATCGCCGGAGAAGACGAGCGTGCCGTCGTGCACCTCGAAGTAGCGGCTGAGCGGATCGTATTGCACGAGCGTCGGCAGCCGCGACTCGCCGAACAGCTCGCGTGCGGCGCCGGGATGCGCCGCGAACCAGCGCCGTATCGCGACCGACAGTGGCGTCTCATTGCCGAGCACGCCACCGTCCGCCGTGCCGTAAAGCGACACTGCGTCGAAGCAGGGGGCTGGTGCGCCGAGCCGTTCGAGCACGAGCGTGCGCCATTCCTCGCTGAACACCTCGCCGGCAAGGACGACGCGAACCGGGGGGCGACCCCAATGAACGCCTTGCGCCATACCGGTGTCTATGATCTCCTTGATGAAGGGCGGATAACCGAGCAGCACCACCTGGTCAAAATCCGGCGCCAACGCGCCGAAGACCCGGAAGACCTCCTCCCTGTTGTTACCGGGCGTAACCAGCGTCAGCGCGTAACCCTTGGCGGCAAGATGTCGAAGGCATGCCGCCGTGTACATGCCGCCGACCCAGGTGCCGAGCGCAAAGCAGACGATGGCGAGCGTAGTCCGTTCGTCGGCACGGAAGCTGTCGCGAAACACTTGCTCGAAACGCAGCGCGACGTCGTACTCGTCACTGACGGAGCGAGGCCAGAACCTGGGTTCGCCGGTAGAGCCGGAGGACACCGCGATCATGTCGCACTCATCCAGACGTCCGTCCCGGCAGCGCATCGGCAGCGGATATCGGCGCAGATAGTTCTCCTTGGTGAGCAGCGGCAGCCTCCGCACATCCTCTGGCGTCCGCACGCCATGCGCATCGATGCCGTGTTCGCGCAGGAACTCGCCGTAAGCAGGCACCGTCATCGCCGCCTCCTGGAACAGCGCGAGCAGATGGGCGTCGGCGTGATCGAGGCTCCGTTGCAGCCGCGTGTCGAGATCGACCTCGAAGAACTCGGCCGCCGCGCGCCGCTGACGACCGAGTTTGGAATCGCGGTCCGCGCCTTCATCGAGTCGGTTCATTGCAATCCCTCTGGTGTGGTGGCGGTGGTGGCAAATCGGTCAACAGGTCGCCGGGACTGTCGGCCGTGGGGATGGTGGTATACTTTGAAAAACGCCTTTGGCCAAGCCATGACGCGAATCCTCTGTGTGTGCATCGCCTTGCTTGCCGCCCTGCCGGTGCAGGCCCGAATGTATCAGTGGGTTAATCCGCACACCGGGCGCACGCAGATTTCGGGCAAGCCACCGGCGTGGTACCGTGGTGAGCAGCCCGGCCCGCGGGTGTTTGTGTTCGAGAACGGTCGCCTCATAGACGATACCGCCAAACCCCTGAGCGAAGAGGAGCGTACTGCCGCGCGTGACGCGGCGTTTGCCAGCAGCCGCGCCGCGACCGCCACGGCCGTGGAGCCGGGTGCCGATGAAATCATCGGTGAATCCGGGGTCCCAACCGGCAGCACGCTGGAGCGCGGCTTCGGAGAGGGAGAGACACTGCAACCGCCGGCAGCAGCAGAGGCGCCGGACGAGACCATCGCCAGGCTCAAAGGCATCATTGACGCCTGGGAACAGCAGCGAACCGAAGAGGCCAGGCGGCTGCTTGAAAGGAATGCGGTGGTGCCTCCTGGGGCGGAGGAAACTCAGAGGCCCGAGATGCCGCCGACTGCCGCCAAGACCCCCATCCAGCCCGACACGGCCACGAATCGCTGAGAGCCCGCCGTCCGAAGCCCTCTACGAGGCCTCATCGGTACTGCGGAAGGCCCCCAATATCGTCTGGATCAGACTACGCTGCCGGGGCTTGGTCAGCACCCGCAGCTGTCGCAGCGCCTCATTGTTCGGGTCCATTTGCAGGCCGATCATCACGTAAGTCTGCGCCTTGCTCCGGTTGTTCTGCGCCATTTCGTGTTCGGCCAGCAACGCGAAACGCTCGGCGATACGCTTGAAACCCTTCTCCACCAGGTCGCTCTGCGGGTCTATGTCGCGCAGGCGCGAGTAGTAAAAATACGCGTTGTCGTCTGGCGGCGAGATCAGCCGGTCGTCGGCGAGACTCTTCTGCGCCAGCCAGATTAGCGCCTTACGAACGTCCTCAGTGGCCGGTCCGGCGGCCGCCACGGGTGTGGCCCCCGTCGCGGGCGGGCTGACGCTAGCATCAAGCCTCGGGAGCAGACCCTCGGTCGGTTGCAGCGGCGCCTCCGCCAGTTCTCGCGCATAGTACTGCAGCAATCCGAATCCGATAGCTGTCACGACCAGCAGCAGGAGCAGGCTCGTGCGGACATAGGTCTTGGCGTGTGTGTGCGGGGTGGTCCTGGCGCTGCTCCAGGTCGGCAGGCGCAGGGTGCTGCCGCTGGTAGTGTCGCCGTGCGCCGCAGCCGTGGCTGCCTGCCGCTGCCCCGCTCCAGCGATGCCGCGGCGCTCCATGTCCCGGATGAAGTGCAGCAGACTCTCGGCGTCGTGGAAGCGGTCCTTGCGCTTCTTGGCGATCATGAGATAGAGCAGCGGTTCGTAGGGCTTCCAATCCGGCGGCAGCTTCGGCAAGGCGCCCTGGCGGTGCTGCAGGATGATGTCAACCACGGACTCCGCCCGGTACGGCTTATTGCCGGTCAGCATTTCGTAGAAGATGATGCCGAGCGAGTAGATGTCGGCGCGACCATCGATGGGGCTCTCTTCGGCTTGCTCCGGCGCCATGTAATTCGGGCTGCCGAGGAAGATGCCGGTCGATGTCAGGTCGTGATCAACCGTGAGCTTCTTGGCGATCCCGAAGTCGGTCAGCAGCGGTGTGCCGTCCTTGCGGAACAGGATATTCGCGGGCTTGACGTCGCGATGAATGACGCCGCTCTTGTGCGCGCAGTCGAGCGCGCCGGTGATTTTCTTGACAATGTCGAGGGCCTCGTAGGGGGAGATACCCTCGCTCATGCGGCTCTTCAGGTCGCCGCCCTCGATGTACTCCATCGAGATATAGATGAGGTTCTGATGACGTCCGACGTCATAGATGGTGATGACGTTCGGGTGGCGCAGCGAAGCCACGATTCGCGCTTCGTTCATGAAGCGCTCGACGTTTTTGGAGGATATGTCGTTAGAGGTATCCAGAACCTTAAGGACAACCTGGCGGCCCAGGGAGCTCTGGGTGGCCAGGTAGGCGGTGGCCATGCCGCCAACCCCGATGGCACGGATGATTTTGTAGCCTGGGATCTCCATGCCTTGGATTATAGCGGCCTCGTCTGGTGCGGTCGCAGGGCTGCCACAAGGCGCGTGGTAACGATACCTTAGCGTTTATAATCGCGGTCAATGCCGCATCGTAGCTACCCGCTGCGGGGTCGAGTTGTGATCGCGTTAGCGCTCGCAGCCGGGGCCGCCTGTACGGCCGTCCCCGATCCCGGTGAGCCGCCGCCGCCGATCACCGCCACGGCGAATCTTACAGCCGGTCCGGGGTTCCGGGTGCGGGTCGCTGATTTTATCGACTTGCCGACCCCCACGCGCTTCTCCATATGCCACGGCAACACGTGCGCGGAGCGCGCCACTTTGAGCCTCGCCGCTGAAGAGTGGGCGCAGGTGCGCGCATTGTTCTCGCCGCCTTCGCCCGCCCCAGCCGAGGAGCGCGTAGCCATCGCCGCCGCGGTCGGCCTGCTGGAGCGGTTGGTGGGCGCCAAGACCGGCACCGCCGCTGACCTGGCAATGGGCGTGCCCGGTTTTGGCAAACCGGGTCAGCTGGACTGCATCGATGAGGCTACGAACACCACGGTCTACCTGACACTGCTCTACAATGACGGGCTGCTCAGATGGCACACGGTCGGTGGCCGCGCGACCCGCGGGCCATTTACCGGCCTGTTGACCGGCTGGCCGCACTCCACCTCGGTCATCCGCGACAACGAGAGCCGCACCGAATACGCCGTCGATTCCTGGTTCGGCGCCAGCGGGGAACCTCCCTACGTCGTCCCGATCGGCCTGTGGTGGAGGGGCTGGCGGCCGGAGAGCGCCCGCCGCTGAGTGGGACGGTGCGCACCCAGCGCGCGCCGGCTTCATGATCTCGTGCCGGGGTTCGCAATCGGCCGGGTGACCCTTGGAGCGACAGGCACTAGAATTGCCGCGTCCATTAGAAATCCGAGCAAGGACCACGCAGCCATGGCACAGAAAAATGGGACCAGCCCGCGCCGGCGCAAGGGCTCGCGCCGGCTTGTCGACAAGATGCTCACGGAGCGCCAGCACATGCTGGTGCTCATGTGCGAGGTTCTGGGGCTGAAGCCTTTCACCGGCGACAAGCCCGTCAGAGAACTGCTCGCGGAATTCAATAGCGTCTTGGTCGACTACATCGCGGCGGGCCACTTCGGCCTGTACCAGCGCATCGTCGAAGGAACCGAGCGCCGGCGGGCGGTGATCATCAAGGCGAGCAAGGTCTATCCCAAGATCGCAGAGAGCACGGACGCGGCTGTTGACTTCAACGACAAGTACGGCGGTGAGTGGAACTTCCACCTGCTCGATACGCTCGCCGGGGACCTCTCGGCGCTCGGCGAGAAGCTGGCTACGCGCATTGAACTGGAAGATCAGGTCATCGCCGCGATGCTGGGCGAAAACGCGACGCAGCAGCACGTCCTGGCGCCCGGGGCCCACGCCAGATAGCCTTGCGCCGGCGCCGACGATGGCGCCCGTTTGCCACTCGCTTCCGCTTCTCGGCGGCAGCATTTTCGCGTAGGCTCGAAGGCGACCTCATCCCGCAGGCTTCACCTCTTGGCGGCGCCGCATTCCATGAGCCTTCAATCCACGCAGTCATTGTCCGAGCGCGATCGCGCCGTGCTGTGGCACCCCTGCACCCAGATGAAGGACCACGAGTGGCTGCCGCTTATCGCCATCCGACGCGGCGACGGAGTGTGGCTTGAGGACTTCGAGGGGGGGCGATATCTCGACGCCATCAGTTCCTGGTGGGTAAACCTGTTCGGCCACGCGCATCCGCGCATCACCTCCGCCATCGCCGAGCAGGCCGCGCAGCTTGAACACGTGCTGCTCGCCGGCTTCACACACGAGCCGGCGGTGGAGCTGGCCGAACGGCTGGTGGCGCTGGTGTCGCCGGGCCTGAGCCGATGTTTCTATGCCGACAGCGGTTCGGCGGCCGTGGAGGTCGCGCTCAAGATGAGCTTCCACTACTGGCGCAACCGCGGCCGGCCGAACAAGACCCGCTTCATCTGTCTGGACAACAGCTACCACGGCGAGACCCTCGGCGCGCTGGCGGTGGGCAATCTTCCGCTCTACAAGGAAGCCTATGCGCCGCTGCTAATGGACGTTTTCGTGGCGCCTTCGCCGGACTGCTACTCACGCGAGCCGGGCGCATCGTGGCAGGAGCACTCCAGGCGCATGTTCGAACCTATGGCGAGGCTCCTCGCCGAGCACGCTCAGGAGGTGTGCGCGGTGATCGTGGAGCCGTTGGTGCAATGCGCCGGCAGCATGCGCATGTACCACCCGGTCTACTTGAAGCTGCTGCGGGAGCACTGCGACCGCTACCAGATCCATCTCATCGCGGACGAGATCGCCGTCGGCTTCGGGCGCACCGGAACCCTGTTTGCCTGCGAGCAGGCGGCGATCTCACCGGATTTCCTGTGCCTCGGGAAAGGGCTGACGGGCGGTTACCTGCCGTTGTCGGCGGTGCTGACCACGGAGACGGTCTACCAGGCCTTCTACGACGACTATGCGACCGGTAAGGCGTTCCTGCACTCGCACAGCTACACCGGCAATCCGCTTGCCTGCCGCGCGGCGCTGGCGACGCTCGACATCTTTGAGGAGCAGGCCGTTATCGAGCGCAACCGCGAACTCGCCGCGCACATGCAGCGTGCGACCGCGCACCTCCATGACCACCCTCACGTGGCGGAGGTGCGTCAGTGCGGGATGATCCTCGCCATCGAGATGGCCAGAGAAAAAGCGACACGCACCCCCTATCCTTGGGGGGAGCGCCGCGGCCTGCGTGTCTACCAGCACGCGCTCGCGCGCGGCGCGCTGCTGCGTCCGCTCGGCAACGTCATCTATTTCATGCCGCCCTATGCCATCGCGCCCGAGGAGATCGACTTGCTCGCCGCCGTCGCGACCGAAGGCGTCGATCTGGCGACGGCCGATTGAAGGCCGCGGCGGGCCGTGCGCATCCCCCGCGTTTATACGCCGCAGCCGCTCTCGCCCGGCGGCCAGATCGAACTGGAGGAGGAAGCCGCGCATCACGTGACGACCGTCCTGCGCATGCGCGTTGGCGACCCGATCTCTCTCTTCGACGGCAAGGGCACCGAGTGCGCCGGACTTATAGCCAGCATCACCCGGAAGTCCGTCGTCGTCGATGTGGAGCGCTGTGCAACGTTCAACCGGGAGTCCGCGCTGCAGGTCACGCTCGCACAGGGCATCTCCCGTGGCGAACGGATGGATTACACGATAGAGAAGGCGGTGGAGCTTGGCGTGGCGGCGATCGTGCCGTTGCTGACGCAGCGCACCGCCGTGAAGCTGGACGCCGGCCGCGAAGCACGCCGCATCGAGCACTGGCGGAAGGTAATCATCGGCGCGTGTGAACAGAGCGGGCGCGACCACCTGCCCGATCTGTTGCCGGTCGAGCGCATCGAGAACTGGCTGCAACGGCCCGCCGCGGGACTGAAGCTGCTGCTGCGCGCAGCGGCAGATACCGCGTTGGCGGCGGTGCCGCGGGCAACAGAGGTCACGCTGCTCATCGGCCCGGAGGGTGGCCTGGCGGCGGCAGAGGTGGCAGCCGCAGAGCGTGCCGGCTATCTGCCCGTGCGGCTGGGACCACGCATCCTGCGCACAGAGACCGCTGCGTTAGCCGCGCTGAGCACCCTGCAAAGTCTGTGGGGCGATTTCCGCTGAATCCAATGTGTGCAGAGCGTTCGTGGCAGCGCACGCCATCTTCAGGAAGCGCCGCCGCGAAAGCCCGAAAGCGGAGTGGTTCATAGGCCCCCCTTGACGTTCTCTTAAAAGCATACGCAAGGCAAAGCAGTCCCACCTTGACACAAATCAAAGTTGGCGCACTTTGCGGACCGTAGCTTGGCACCGATCACAGTGTCCGGGCGGGACGGCCCTGGCCTGGCACATTCTGCTGACGACGTTGGTGTAGAATCACTGTCCATGAATCAGCTCTATAGCGCCGTACCAAACCTGACTACGGCTGCCCGCGGACCGCTTGCGCAGGTCGAGCGCCACCTGCTCGAACATCAGTCCGCCATCGAGGCCTGGTTCCGCGGCCAGTGGCGTCAAACGCCGGCTCCGTTCTACGCTTCCGTGGACTTGCGCAATGCCGGCCACAAGATCGCGCCGGTGGACACCAACCTCTTCCCCGCCGGATTCAACAACCTCAGTCCGGTCTTTATGCCACTGTGCATCCAGGCGATGCAGGCGGCGGTCGAGCGACTGGAGGCGGACGTGCGCCGGATCATCATCGTTCCCGAGAACCACACGCGTAATCAGTTCTACTTCGAGAACCTCACGGTGGTGCGTACGATTATCGAGAAGGCGGGATTCGAAGTGCGCGTAGGTTCGCTACTCGCGGACCTGACGGCGCCACACACGTTCGAGGTCACGGGCGGCCGCGGCATTACTCTGGAGCCGCTGGCGCGCGTGGGCGATCGCGTACGCGTGGCGGACTTCGAACCGGATTTGGTGATCCTGAACAACGACTTGGCCGGCGGCCGCCCTGCCATACTCGAAGGACTGGCCCAGCCCGTCGTACCTCCGCTGGCGCTTGGATGGAGCACGCGGCTGAAATCGACGCACTTCCGGCATTACGCGGCGGCCGCCGAGGAGTTCGGTCGACAAATCGAACTCGACCCCTGGCTGGTCGACCCGATGTTCAAGAACTGCGGCGAGGTTAACTTTATGGACGGCACGGGCATGAACTGCCTGCGCCGTAACACGGCCGAGTTGCTCGTCGCGATCCAGGAAAAATACGACCAATACGGCATTACCTGCAAACCATTCATCATAGTCAAGGCCGACTCGGGCACCTATGGCATGGGCGTGATGACCGTATACGACCCGGAAGAGGTGCTGACTCTGAACCGCAAACAGCGCACGCGCATGGCCACCACCAAGGAGGGCATGGCCATCCGCAATGTGATCATCCAGGAAGGCGTCTATACCTACGAGACCTGGGGCAGTCCGCCGGCCGTAGCAGAGCCGGTCGTGTGCCTGATCGACCGGCATGTTGTCGGCGGATTTTATCGTGTACACACGGAGCGCTCCGCCGATGAGAACCTGAACGCGCCAGGCATGCGTTTCGAACCGCTCGCCTTCGCGGATTGTTGTATTTCCCCCGATCGCAAGCTCGCGCCGGAGGCCCACCCCAACCGCTTTTACGCGTACGGCGTCATCGCGCGCCTGGCCATGCTGGCCGCGGCTCGCGAGATGGCCGCAGTAGCCTAGGGAAGCTCTGAATAAGCCCATCCTGGACTTCTCA
>JBQTIC010000130.1:0-14751 GCA_052388435.1 Chromatiales bacterium
CGACCGGCGGTATTGCCGCCCGCTTTCCCGGCAGTTTGTCTAACGCACGCCAAACACGACGATGGTCTTGCCGCGCGCGGTCAGCAGGTGCTGCTCCTCCAGTGCCTTCAGCACGCGTCCGACCATCTCGCGCGAGCACCCGACAATGCGGCCGAGCTCCTGACGGGTGATGCGGATCTGCATGCCGTCGGGATGGGTCATTGCATCAGGCTCCTTGCAGAGGTCGAGGATCGCGCGTGCGACGCGGCCTGAGACGTCCATGAACGCCAGGTCGCCTACCTTGCGGTTGGTCCGGCGCAGGCGGTTTGCGAGCTGCGATGCGATGACGAAGACGAGGTCGGGAAATATCGACGTCAGGGTTTTGAGCTTGTCGTAGGTGATGCTGGCGATCTCGCAATGACTGCGGGCGCGCACCAGTGCCGTCCGCGCAGCATTTTCATTGAACAGACCGATCTCACCGAAAAACTCGCCGGGGTTGAGATACGCGAGCACGATCTCGTGTCCCTTCTTGTCTTCCAGCGCAACGGTGACGGAGCCGGTGACGATATAATACAACTCCTTGGATGGTTCGCCCTGCCGGATGATGGTGGTCTTCGGCGGACAGTGCCGGCGGTGGCAACTTTCCAGGAACCGCTTGATGACATCGCTGCCTGAATGCACGGAACGGACTTCCGGCATATGGTCAATCCCCCTGGTTTCCCCTCAGTGCTGCAACTGCAAACTTTCCTAGTTTAAGCAAGCGCGTCCCACGTGTCGAATCATGCGCCCGCGTGATAACCTCTGCAACCCATTGATAGACGCAGGAGAACAACATGAAGGGGATGGTCAAGTGGGTGGATGGGGCCATGTTCGTCGCGGAATCGGAAAGTGGCCACGCGGTAGTCATAGACGGGCCGCCCGAGGGGGGCGGCCGCAATATGGGACTCCGCCCCATGGAGATGGTGCTCTTAGGGATGGGGGCATGCAGCGCCTACGACGTGGTGAGCATCCTCAGAAAGGCCAGGCAGGAGGTGCGTGATTGCCGCGTGGAACTCGATGCCGAGCGCGCGCAGAGCGTGCCGCAGGTTTTCACCCGCATACACGTGCGCTTCCTCGTCAGCGGCAAAGCGCTGGCGGCGGCGCAGGTCGAACGGGCGGTGAAACTCTCCGCAGAGAAGTACTGCTCCGCATCAATCATGCTGGGCAAGACTGCCGCGATCACCCACGACTATGTTGTGGAGGAGACCGCCTAGCGCGAGGGATGCACCTGTTCCGGTTGGCCGGACGGCTTGTCATCTCTTTCCCTGCAGTTGTTCTCGACGCGCGTCAGGAGCGCATTGACGTCATCGCCCTTCGTCCACTCCGCGACACCTACGGCCACAGTCATGGAAACCCCGCCGGCGCGCTCCTCCCCCTGCCTGAGTTTGACAAGGTAACTCTCAGTCTTCCGCACCAGTTTCGAGGCAGGCTCCAGCGCGGTCTCCGGCAACATGAGCATGAAGGCGTCTTTGTCCCAGCAGCCGACGATATCAACCCAGCGCAGTTTCTCTTTGAGCATCTTGGAAATGCCCTTGGTGAGGCGCTGCTTCTGTATGTCGGTGACCGCTTCGACGTGCGTCGCGTCGTCGAGCAGGCGGATCAGCACCACCGACAGCGGATTATGGTAGCGACGGCTGCGTGAGACCTGCGCAATCAGCTCCTGTCGCATCGTCGTCTGGTCGAGTAAACCTGTCATAGGGTCAAGCTTGCCGGGGTCTTTCAACTCCGGGTGGAACTGCCGCGGCTGCTTGAAAGCGTCGTAGCGGGACACCTCGATCACGCAGCCGATACTGCCTGGGAAGCCCTCGAGCCTGTGGGTGATGCACTCGAAGCGACGCTCTGTGGCCCCTTCTCTGCCTGGTGTGTGCAGCCACTCGACTGTCCTCGAAAGGCTGAGCGTCTTGCGCGCCGGCAGCGCGCTTCGCTCCAGGCCGATCAGCGCCTCCCTCGCCGCGCCTAGTTGATCGCATAGGGTGTCGTTCACCCAGGCAATCCTGCCGCCCGCGTCGCTGATGAAAACACCGACAGGCAACGTGGCCAATGCGGAAACCGCATCGAGCGGTGGATCCAAACGCGTATCATCCGTCATTGTATTCCTCGGGGGATTATCCGGGCGTCCACGAGGTTAACGGGTGGCGCAGGCGAAACTTTAGGTCCTTCTACAAGGGATCGGGGCTCTATGGGAAGCTAAGGGGGTCGCTGCTCGAGGCGTTCAGGCAACACAGCGCAGGTAAGCCTGTTCAAGATCCGACGATCCGAATTCTGTGCAGCATTCCGCCGGTGTGCCGATGAAGCGCGCCGCCCCGCCGTGCAGGATGACGATGCGGTGGCAGAGCGACTCCACGTCGGAGAGCAGATGGGTGCTGAAAAAAACCGTCTGCCCCCCCGACCCACGAAGTGCCAGCAGCCGCTGCTTGAGCAGCGCGCGCGCCTTGGGATCGAGACCGCTCATGGGTTCATCGAGCACGAACAGCGGCTTGCCTGAAGACAGTATCGCGGCCAGCCCGAGTTTCTGCGCCATGCCCCTGGACAGGTTGCGGGTCGGCTTGCCAAGCGCATCGGATTCGAGGTCTAGCGCCGCGAGCGCCTGCACCCGAACCGCAGGCGATGGCAAGACGCCATGCATCCTCGCCATGAACGCAAGGAAGTCTTGCCCCGTCGCATAGTAGGGCGGCGAGAAGCGCTCCGGCAGGAAGGCCAGCGGCGTGCGTGCCTCCGAGCGCCGGTGCGAGACCCCGAAAATTTCGATGTCGCCGGCGTCGACGTCATTCAGGTCGAGCAACCCTTTGATGAGGGTCGTCTTGCCGGCGCCGTTGACGCCCACCAGACCGACGAACTCGCCTTTGCGCACCTCGAAGCTAACACCGGCCAGCACCTGCTGCCGGCCATAGCGCTTGGCAACATTCTTAAAGTTGAGGGCGACGCTCATAGCATATTTGTAGAGCGATTACGCACACCAAAATAATCCCCCCTATCCCCCCTTTGTCAAAGGGAAGCGAAGGGGGGATTTGAACAGCAGGAGGAGCAAACAAAAAGCCCGCCGGGAGGCGGGCTGAAGCCGAGGGAGGAGTGTCACAAACTTTATTATTCACCCATGGAGAACAATCCTTGACTCAATACAAGAAGGCAGCGCCGCAGTCCGCGCTGTTGCCGTCGATGTTCCATATCTCACTGCCTGCCGCCCCAGCGACGCAGGTAGCATCCGACTGCAGAGCACCCGTGCCACTTGCGGCCGCCCGCAGCACGCCGCGCAACGGCTGGCCGTCATCCACCTTGACGTCCAGCTCGCGCTCCACGTTGACGGGGATCTGGCGTCCGGTGAAAAGAAGAAGCCTGACCGTCGCCGTGCCTGGATCGCGGTAACCCAAAGAGCGAGTCAGCGCAATGTAACCGTTGTAGGCGTTAACCGGCGCGATCAAAGGCTGCACATACGTCGCTTCCGAACTCGCACCGCCGTTATACCGCCCGTTAATGAAACCGGCCGCAGCGAGGTGCGCCCATACGGCAGAGGCCTCCTGGAACTGGTTTCCGGCATCATCCAGCCTGCCATCGCCATTGCCACCGGGTGCCGATCCCGGACAGCCGCTCAGATTCGTCGAACCAATCGCGGCGCACGCATTCGCGCCCGTCATGTCACCGGGAATCTGCCGGTACCTATCAACGAATCCGTAGTAGGCGGCCTGCACGCCGGAATTCTGGTCGGCAATGTTGCGGACGCGGGCGCTGGTAATAAGCTCCTGACCTTTTAGAATGCCGCCGAGCAGCAGACCGATGATCACCAAAACGATGGCGATTTCGACGAGAGTAAATCCACTCTGTTGCTTACGTGTGCTCATAATTAACCTGCCTGAAAGAAAGCTTGTGAGTCTCTGGGCTAGTTCTTAGCATTACCGGTGCCAATTGCGTAACCGGTTGATAAGGTAGATCATATTCGTGTGCCAGCGCTGAGGCCGCACAGCCGGATGTTAAGGTTTCGGGCACTTCTGTCGAAAATTCAACATGATTTCGTTGCTCAATAGGACCGACCTCCCGGCCAGCGCTTCCCGCGCCCCCGGCACCGCACCACTGCGACAAGGAGATCAGCTTGCCCGCTGGCAGGTTCCTTTTCTTTGACGACACTTTCCCGGGCCGCCTCAAGGGCGGCCTGCGGCGCCATTCCTGGCGCATCCTGCTCGTATTCGCCGTCTTCGTCGCCTTTATCTTCAACGCCGCCGGCCTCATCGGCCTGCAGCTCGACTTCGGCACCGGCTTCCAGTTTCGCGGCAACATCTTGTCGCAGATCCTCTCGCGTGGCTCGCTACCGGACTTTATGCGTTCGGCAGACTTTGCGGTGCTGGCAGCCAGCGGCGCGGTGCTATCCCTACTCCTGCCGATCCTGACTCCCATCAAGGCATCGCTCGTCACCGTCCTTTTCATGGTGCCGCCGGTGTGGCTGGCCTACACCCAACCCGCGCGCAGCCAGGTGATCCCGATGGAGTACACACTGCTTACGATCCTGGTGCTCTACACGGTCAACGTGCTGGCGAGCTACTTCTCCGAGACGCACGCGCGGCAGAAGCTCATCGGCATTTTCGGACACTATGTGCCGCCGGAGCTGGCCCAGGTGATCGCCAGGAGCCCGGACAGCTTTTCGCTCGAGGGCGAGCAGCGGGAGATGACCGTCTTCTTCTGCGACATCAAAAATTTTTCCGCCCTTTCCGAGCAGATGGATCCGCGCCAGCTGGCGCGCATGCTCAACCGCTATTTCACCGCGATGACGGACATCCTGCACCAGCACGGGGCCACCATCGACAAGTACATCGGCGACGCCATCATGGCATTCTGGGGGGCGCCCGTAGTGCAGCCCGACCACGCCCGCCGCGCGGTGCTCGCTGCGCTTGCCATGCAGGAGGGCGTGCGACGCATGCGCAGACAGTTCCGCGATCAGGGCTGGCCGGAACTGGACATCGGCATCGGGATCAACACCGGCGTCATGAACGTCGGCAACATGGGGTCGCGCTACCGCGTGGCTTACACGGTGGTCGGCGATGCCGTCAACCTTTGCTCACGCACGGAGCGGCTCACGCGCGTCTACAACGTGTGCATCCTCGTCTCCGAATCGACCATGGCCACCGTGTCGGACGCCATCTTCAAGGAGATCGACTTCGTGCGCGTGCGCGGCAAGGGCAGTCCGACACGCGTCTTCGAGGCCCTGTGCCGAACGGAGCAGGTCAGCAAGGGGCTGATCGACAATCTGGCGCTGCATCAGCGGGCATTGGCCGCGTATTACCGGCAGGAATGGGACCAGGCCGAACTGCTGTTCATGAAGCTGCGCGACATCGAGTTCAATCGCGAGTACTGCATGCTCATGCTGCGCCGTATCGGTTTTTTCCGGCAGGTGCCTCCGCCTTCAGACTGGATGGGCGTCACCAACTACACCCGCCGTCCCACCGACTGACTGCGGAAGAGCTATTGCGGGGCCATCTGCGTTGTTGTTCGCCTCGTCCATGAGACTCATCCCTGTGGGGCTCGCGCGCCGTTTCGTTCCATACGAAATGGTGCTGTTCGCTCAAAAGTCCGCCGTACTTCGCGTATTGTCTCGCTTCCTCGCTCGCGGCGCCTGGCATCTGGGTCCCTTCGTTACCCTTGTTAGCAACCTGTTGCGTCACGGCTTCAGCTACGCTCCCAGGATCCGGCCGCCGCTCGCAACGGCGGCAACCACGATACCCAGCAGGATGTTAATCCCGACCAGCCTGCGGATCTGGGCGAGTTGACGCGCTCCTTGCTGGTAGTCCTGTGCCGCCACAAAGCGCCGCAGCCGGCGGTAGGGCGCAAAGTAGACATGAAGGAAGAGCAGGATCATCAACGTGCCCACGCCCAGCATTACGTGCACGTAGAGCGGCGCACGGCCGAGGCCGCCAAACATACGCGTGGCGAGATAGAACCCCGAGGCAGGAAGTATCAGCACGGCCAGCCACACGAGGAGAAAGAAGCGTCTGAACACGCCGATCCAGAGATTCAGCCGCTGGGGCGCGTCCAGGAGCGATGCGGCCACCGGGCGCAGGCAGACATAGGCGAAGAACATGCCGCCTATCCACACGACGGCGGCGAGTACATGCAGGATCAACGCGATAGTCATTCGGGCAGCCTCGCTTAGGGCTGTTTCGCAACCGGTCTGGCGATCACGACACCGGTTGCCACCTTGGTGAGCCAGCTCTGCACCCGACTGACGGCTGCACCTGTCACACCCCGCAACATGTCGTCTGCGCCCGCGAGCGCCACCAGCGTGTAAAGCGGGTGCTGCGATGCGCGGGCGGCGTCCGGGGCGATGTTGAGCGGCGCACCGGATAGCTTGGCATCGGCGCCTGGCGGCGTGTTCGCAGGCGGTGAAGATGCCGGGTTTGCGATGCCGTCCTGCGCAGGCGCAGCGAGTTGCGCGTCGCTCTGCACAGCGGGTTGCGCCGTATTAGAAGAGCCGCAAGGAGCAACAGCGCACCGATCAATTGACGCATGCGCCAAGTATAGGCGAGGGCGCCAAGTTGCTGAAAACAGTTACCTGATCGGTTAAAGTGGCGCCCTTCTCGCGGACCAAAAAAGCTCATCGCCGTGGCTCTAGACTACCTCATCGCCCCGTCCATCCTTTCTGCCGATTTCGCGCGTCTCGGCGAGGAATGCACGCGCGTGCTGGAAGCCGGTGCCAACCTCATCCACTTCGACGTGATGGATAACCACTACGTCCCCAATCTGACGTTTGGGCCGCTCGTCTGCGAGGCGCTGCGCAAACATGGGATCAGCGCTCCCATCGACGTGCACCTGATGGTCAGACCCGTGGATCGGCTCATTACCGATTTTGCCGGGGCAGGCGCCACGTACATTACCTTCCATCCCGAGGCGAGCGACCACGTCGATCGCTCGCTTGCCCTCATCCGCGATGCCGGCTGCAAGTCGGGGCTCGTCTTTAACCCGGCGACCCCGCTCGACGCGCTCAGCTACGTGATGGACAAGATCGACATGGTGCTGGTGATGTCCGTCAATCCCGGCTTCGGCGGCCAGTCCTTTATTCCCTCTGCGCTCGAGAAGCTGCGCACTGCGCGCAAGCTCATCGATGCGAGCGGCCGGCCGATCCGCCTTGAGATCGACGGTGGTGTGAAGCTGGATAATGTTGGCGCCATCGCACAAGCCGGCGCCGACACCTTTGTCGCCGGATCCGCTATCTTCGGCAGCCGTGACTACCGCGCCACGATCGCCGCCATGCGCGCGGAACTCGCCAAGGCGAAACAGCGTTCGAACTAATGAGCAAACACGAAACCGTCCTTGGGTCCACTCCCCCTCAGGGGGTCGGAACCTTCATAGGTGGCCAGTGGTGAAAAACGGTCGCCCCCAGATGATTCTGTTCGATCTGGACGGCACGCTGGTCGACAGCGTGCCCGATCTCACCTATTGCGTCGACGCCATGCTGCGCGAGCTGGGCCTGCCGGGTGCCAGCGAGGATGACGTGCGGCGCTGGGTCGGCAACGGTGCGGAGCGTCTGGTGAAGCGCGCTCTCACGCGCACCATGGACGACGACCCGCTGGACATTACCCTGTACCGGCGCGCCTACGATCGCCTGCTGGATCTGTACGCCGAGAATACCGACAAATTCAGCCGACTCTATCCGGGCGTGCGCGACGGACTCGACTACGTGCGCACACTCGGCTGTCCGGTCGGCTGCGTCACCAACAAGGCGGAGCGCTTCACGCTGCCGCTGCTCAAGTCGCTCGGCATTTACGCTGATTTTCGCATCATCATCGGCGGCGACACACTGCCGGCGAGGAAGCCGGACCCTTTCCCGCTGCTTTACTGCGCCGGACAATGCAACGCCGATCCCGGGCACAGCGTCATGGTCGGCGATTCCATCAACGACTTGCACGCCGCGCGGGCCGCGGGCATGCGCATCCTTTGCGTGAGCTACGGCTACAACCACGGCAACGATATCGGCGTTGAAGGCCCGGATGCGGTGATGAACTCGCTCGCGGAGCTGCCGGCTTACCTGTGATCGCCATGAACACCGCCCAGTTCGATCAACTCCGCCGCCAGGGCTACAACCGCGTGCCGGTCATGCGCGAGGTGCTGGCCGATCTCGACACGCCGCTCAGCGTCTACCTCAAGCTCGCCGAGGGGCCTTACTCCTACCTCTTCGAGTCCGTGCAGGGCGGCGAGAAGTGGGGGCGGTACTCCTTCATCGGCCTGCCCGCAAAAACGGTCATCCGCATCAGCGGCAACGAGGTCGTGGTCAGCGAGCGCGGACGTGAAGTTGAGCGTGAAACGGCCTCCGATCCGCTCGCCTGGGTGCAGGACTTTCACCAGCGCTACCGCGTGCCGGAGATTGCCGGCCTGCCGCGCTTTACCGGCGGGCTGGTCGGTTACTTCGGCTACGACACCGTGCGCTACATCGAGCCGCGGCTGCGCCATTGCCCCAATCCGGACGCGCTCGGTCTCCCCGAAATCCTCCTCATGGTGTCCGAGGAGGTGGTGATCGTCGACAACCTCAAGGGCAAGCTGCACCTGGTGGTGCATGCCGAGGCCGAGGATGCCAGTGGCCATGAGCGCGCGCAGCGCCGCCTCGATGAACTCAGTGCGCGGCTGCGCGAAGGACGCCCGAGCTACCCGACGACCGCCAATCCAACCCGGGTCCTGGAAACCGATTTCGTTTCGTCGTTCACCCGCGAGGGTTACATGGCTGCGGTGGAGCGCATCAAGCGCTACATTGTCGATGGCGACGTGATGCAGGTCGTGCCCTCGCAACGTATGTCGATCCCGTTCGCCACCGCGCCCATCGATCTCTACCGCGCACTGCGCAGTCTCAACCCCTCGCCGTACATGTTCTTCTTCAACTTCGGCGATTTCCACGTCGTGGGTTCCTCACCGGAGATCCTCGTGCGGCTGGAGGACGGCATGATCACGGTGCGCCCCATTGCGGGCACGCGCCCGCGCGGAACAACCGAAACCGAAGACGTCACGCTGGAAAGGGACTTGCTTGCCGATCCGAAGGAGATCGCCGAGCATTTGATGCTCATCGACCTGGGCCGCAACGATGCGGGCCGCGTTGCGGAGATCGGGACCGTCACGGTGACCGAGCGTTTCATCATCGAGCGCTATTCGCACGTCATGCACATCGTCTCCAACGTGGTCGGCAGACTTAAGCCCGGCATGAGCGCCATCGACGTCCTGCGCGCGACGTTCCCGGCAGGGACGGTGACGGGCGCGCCGAAGATCCGCGCCATGGAAATCATCGACGAGCTGGAGCCGGTAAAGCGCGGCATCTACGCCGGCGCCGTGGGCTACCTGTCCTGGAGCGGAAATATGGACACCGCCATCGCCATCCGCACGGCGGTTATCAAGGACGGCACGCTGCACATCCAGGCCGGTGGCGGCATCGTCGCCGATTCGGTGCCGGCGACCGAATGGGAGGAGACGATCAACAAGCGCCGCGCCCATTTCCGCGCGGTGACGATGGCCTGCGCTGGGCTGGACAGACAGACGTAGTGTTTTCCCTCCTCCCTTGACGGGGGGCGAGGGTGGGGTGAGAAGTTAGGAAGTGCTCACGCGCTTCACCCCCAATCCAGACCTTCCCCCGAAAAGGGGAAGGATATGACAGGTAGCGACCATGTTATTGATGATCGACAATTACGACTCCTTCACCTACAACCTCGTGCAGTACTGCGGGGAGCTCGGCGCCGATGTGCAGGTCTACCGCAACGACCAGATCGCGGTGGAGGAGATCGCAAAGCTCAAACCCGACCACATCGTGATTTCCCCTGGCCCCTGCACGCCGAACGAGGCCGGCATCTCGATGGACGTGATCCGGCGCTTCAAAGGCGAGATCCCGATCCTCGGCGTCTGTCTCGGCCATCAGGCTATCGGCCAGGTGTTCGGGGGCGAGGTGGTGCACGCGCGCAAGGTGATGCACGGCAAGACATCGCCGATACACCATACTGATAAGGACGTCTTCTCAGGCTTGAGCAACCCGTTTACGGCCACGCGCTATCACTCGCTGGTCATCAAGAAGGAGACCATGCCCGACTGTCTTGAGGTCACCGCCTGGACGGAGAATGCCGACGGCTCTGTCGACGAGATCATGGGTGTGCGCCACAAGGACTACGCAATATCGGGCGTGCAGTTCCATCCGGAGTCCATCCTGACGGAGCACGGTCACGCCTTGCTCAAGAACTTCCTCGAAGACCGGCGCTAGCCATGACTATTACTGCGGCCATGCGCGCCGTCATCGAGCGGCGCGATCTGCGTCCCGAGGAGATGGAAGCGGCGATGCGCGCCATCATGGCTGGCGAGGCGACGCCGGCGCAGATCGGCGGCCTGCTCGTTGCGCTCCGCATGAAGGGCGAGACGGTGGACGAGATTGCTGCGGCTGCGCGCGTGATGCGCGAACTCGCCACACCCGTGCACGTGCGCGCCGAGCGTCTCATTGACACATGCGGCACGGGCGGCGACGGCGCCAACACCTTCAATATCTCAACGACCAGCGCCTTCGTGGTGGCCGCCGCCGGTGGCAAAGTCGCCAAGCACGGCAACCGCTTCGTATCGAGCGCCTGCGGCAGCGCCGACCTGCTGGAGGCCGCGGGGGCGCGCCTCGACCTGACCCCGGAACAGGTCGCGCGCTGCATCGAGCAAGTCGGCGTCGGCTTTATGTTCGCGCCAGCGCATCACGCCGCGACGCGCCATGCGGTCGCACCGCGCCGCGAGCTGGGCGTGAGAACGATCTTCAATCTGCTCGGTCCCCTTACCAACCCGGCCGGCGCCAGGCGGCAGATCTGCGGCCTGTTCGACGCGCGCTGGCTAGAGCCGCTGGCGCACGTGCTCAAGCAGCTCGGCAGCGAGCACGTCATGCTGGTGCATGCCGACGATGGCCTTGACGAGATCAGCATCGCCTCGCCGACGCAGGTCGCCGAATTACGAAACGGGGAAATCCGAAGCTACCGGATCACGCCGGCGGAGATCGGCGTGCAGCCTGGCGATCGGGCGGCGATCGCGGCGAAGGATAAAGAACAGAGCACGACCTTCACTCGCGCCGTGCTCGCAAACGTGGCCGGACCCGCGCTCGAGATCGTGTGCGCCAATGCCGGCGCCGCTATCTATCTCTGTGGCCTCGCGAGCGATGTCCGCAGCGGTGTCGGGCGCGCCCGGGCGGCCATCGCCGACGGCAGCGCCGCACGAACCTTCAACGCCTTCATCGCGTACACCCAAAGCTTTCAGAGCACATGAGCGGCACGCCCGATATACTGAAGGAGATCCTCGCGCAAAAGACGGGTGAGATCGTAGCGCGCAAGGCGAGGTACTCTCAGGAGGACATGGAGAAGCGCGCCGCGCAGGCACCGCCACCGCGGCGCTTCATCGCCGCCATCGAAAGGCACATTGCCAAGGGCCGGCCGGCCATCATCGCCGAATGCAAGAAGGCCTCGCCGAGCAAGGGCATCATCCGTCGCGACTACGATCCTTCGGCGATCGCGTGTTCCTACGAGGCGAACGGCGCGAGCTGTCTCTCCGTCCTTACCGACGAGCACTACTTCCAGGGCGCCGATGCGCATTTGCAGCAGGCGCACGCGGCCTGCGCGCTGCCCGTCCTGCGCAAGGACTTCGTCATCGATCCTTATCAGGTGTACGAGGCAAGGGCCATTGGCGCCGATTGCATCCTGCTCATTGTCGCCGGCCTCAAGGATCGGCAGATGCAGGACCTGGCGTGGCTGGCGACGGACCTCGGCATGGATGTGCTGGTGGAGGTGCACAACCGCGAGGAGCTGGAGCGGGCGTTGATGCTGCGCACTCCGCTTATCGGCGTCAACAATCGTGATCTGCGCAGTTTCCACACGGATATCCAGACCACGCTCGACCTGCTGTATGATGTCCTCCACGACCGCACGGTCGTGACCGAAAGCGGTATTCATACCCCCGAACAGGTGGCGCTGATGCGGCGTCGTGGGGTGCATGCCTTTCTAGTCGGCGAAGCCTTCATGGCCGCGCCCGATCCCGGCGCCAAACTCAAGGAGCTTTTCAGTCTGTGAAGGCTCACTGTCGAAGGAGGTCAACAATGATGCGATGGTCCCGACTGGCAGTGCTGCCACTGCTGCTCCCGGCCACGGCGGCAGCGGAACTCACGGTCACCGAGAGCTGGCGCACCGAGGCGGCGTTCCGCAATCCGGAGTCCGCGCTCTACGATCGGGCCCGCGATATTCTTTACGTCTCCAACGTCGACGGCGAGGCGACCGCCAAGGACGGCCGCGGCTTCATCTCGCGCCTCGGTCTCGACGGAAAGACAGCAAGTCTGGAATGGGTCGCGGGACTGAACGGCCCCAAGGGCATGGCGCTGGCCAATGACAGGCTGTATGTCGCGGACATCGACGAGCTGGTGGAGATCGACCCGGACGCCGGCCGCATCGTCGACCGCTATCCGGCGCCCGGCGCCCAGTTTCTCAACGATGTGGCGGCCGACGCGGCCGGCAACGTTTACGTCTCCGACATGGTCACCAACAAAATACACAGGCTTAGCGGAGGCGTGCTGGAGGAATGGATGGCGGGCCCGCAGCTCGAGAACCCAAACGGCCTGACGGTCGTGGGCAGCCAGCTCTACGTCGGCAGTTGGGGCGTGATGACCAACGGCTTCGAAACGAAAGTGCCCGGCCGCATCAAGGTGGTGTCGCTCGCCGATCAGTCCATGACGGATTTCGGCGGCCCGACCCCGATCGGCAACGTGGATGGCATTGAGATGCTCGAGAACGGCAGCATGCTGGCGACCGACTGGATGGCCGGGGGCCTCATGGCTGTGTCGCCGAACGGCGAAGTAAAGAATCTCCTCGATCTGGATCAAGGTTCAGCCGATCTGGCCTACATTCCCGGCAGGGCTCTGGTCATAATTCCGATGATGTCGCAGGGCTTCGTCGCCGCGTATCGGCTGGAGGGGCTGTAGGTCACTGCTGGCGGTTTCCCCAGGCCTCGCCACTCTCCGTTCCAATCACGTCAACAAGGGTGCCGTCATGACAGAGGAACAGCACGGCTTTGCGAAGGAGTACACCGAGGAGGGTTTCTGGGAGACTTTGCTGCACTATGCCAAGCTCGCCGGGCGCGACGTCGTGGAGAGGGCACTGCAGCTCTACTACACGGCGCAGGCATCCAATGTGCCGACCTGGGCCCGGGCGGTCATCTACGGCGCGCTCGGTTACTTCATCACGCCCATCGATGCGATCCCGGATCTCACCCCGATCGTTGGTTATATCGACGATCTCGGCGTGCTGGTCGCCGCGATGGCCGCAGTGATGGCCTATGTCACGCCAGAGATCATGGAGCGTGCCGCCCAGAAGGCCCGCGAGTGGTTCACCTAAGGATGCTCTGAATAAGTCCATCCTGGACTTCTCTCAGAGCACGGCAAGCGAAACACACGATTTTCGCTCGCCTGCATCAATGGGCTGCGGCCATTAAAAATGGCGGCACATCCTTGTGCCGCGGAATCCCTGCCTTACGCAGAGATTCCATAAGCGTCAGCGTCGCCATCGTCTCTCTCCACCCGCCTTCCAGTGCAACCCCTGGCCATCCAGCCAGGAACTCGTCGCCGCACAGGCGTCTAAATGGGAAACGTCTCTGCCTGAGTGAACCGTCAGGAGGATGCATGGGAAAGCTTAAGGCGGTGGTGTTTGTTGTCTTCCTTGCGTGCACTGACGAGACGGCGTGGGCGGATGACGCTGTTTTCACTGCCGACGGCATAGCGATCCGTGGCTACGATGCTGTCGCCTACCATGCGGAACAGAGGCCAGTACCCGGCGCTTCTGGCTACACCCACGAATGGCAGGGAGTGATCTGGCAGTTCGCAAGCCAGGCGAACCTGGACGCCTTCGCAGCGCAACCGGAAGCCTACGCGCCGCAATACGGTGGCTACTGCGCCTACGCGGCGAGCCACGGGGCACTGGCTCCCACGGATCCCAGCGCGTGGACCCTGCATAACGGGAAGCTGTATTTGAATTACTCCCACGCAGTGAGGGAGAAGTGGCGGCAGGACATCGATGAGCATATCGTCAGGGCAGATCGCCACTGGCCGCGGTTGAAACAGCAACGCTGACGGTTACCGCCCGTGCCACCCGCCGTCTCATCGAGGAAGTCCGCCGCCATACTTCTCACGCTGTTCGTACAGGTCCACGCCACGGCGGCAGGGACCGATACGGAGACGACAGTCACGGCGGGCGACCGCGTTGTCATTCAGGCGCGCCTGCTGTTCGCCCCGAGCACCGACATCCGGCGGCAGGCGTTGCAGTGGATGCGTGAGCGCAACAAAGCGGATGTCGTCCCCGCTCTCATCCATGCCCTGCGCTACGTGGGTGACAAAGATGGCGAGATCACCACCCTCCTGCACACGCTGACAGGCGCAGATCACGGCGCGGATTGGTTCAAGTGGATGCTGTGGCAGCAGGCACACCCGGAGATCAAGCCGTTCGCGGAGTTCGACCAGTTTCAATCCGACGTCTTTGCCAGCATTGACCCGAATTTCCGGGTGTTCATCTACGCCGGCGTCCGCCACGAGATCCGGCTCGAAGAGATCACCTGGGGAGGTATCGCCAAAGACGGCATCCCCGCACTCAACTCGCCCTCCTTCGTCAAAGCTGAGGCCGCGCGCTACCTTACCGATGAAGAGCCAGTCTTCGGGATTGAAATCAACGGCGATGCGCGCGCCTATCCCTACAGAATCATGGACTGGCACGAGATGGCGAACGATGT
>JBQTIC010000131.1:0-15010 GCA_052388435.1 Chromatiales bacterium
GGATGCTTGGTGTTGAACTCGCGCTGTGTCGTCACGATGATCGAGGGTGGGACGCGGCAGCCAGCGGGCAATCCTTCCCGGTGGCGAATCCACGTCACCAGCGACGTGGGTTCCTCGGCATTCACGATCAGGATGTCGGGGTTGTCCTGAAGGAGGACTACCTCGTAGCGGATGCTGCGAGTTCTGGAGTGGGCGAAGACGAGGTTCAGACGCCGCGACTCTTCCTCGCGTATTCCGATGAGACCCACCGTCACGGCGTTTGCTCCCGGCATAGCTCTGTCCTATTGCCCCAGGTTCAAGCTGTCGTCAGCCCACCTGCTCTATCATCAGATACACCATCGTCTGATTGAGTAGCTGGTAGGCGATCTCACCGAAGGTCATCGGTCCTGTTATGTTTGCCGTGCACTTGCCCTCGAGTTCCGCGTAGAGGTAGTTGAGCACGCAATTGCAGGCAAAGACGGTTTCACCAGCCAGAGCCGGCACGGCCGACATGAAAGCGCCAACATAGTCCTGGACCGGTGCCGCGAGGCGATACTTCGCATGCTTGAACACCGGCGCGTAGAAGGACACCTTCCTGGTGGCTTCATCGACCTGCTGAAAGGAGACGTTGATCATCGCTCCCGAATAGTCCGCGACCAGCGGCAGACGCGTATCGACGCGATTTCTCAGCAGATACTCGGCGAAGTTCCGCTCCATCCCGTTGACCAGACAGTTTGTAGCGCTGAACCCGGTTTCAGGGAACTCGAATGTATCGCCGGTGCCTTGGGAGAAGGTATTGACGATGCCAATCTTCGCGCTCATGTCCGCCTTAAGCGTCACATGCATCGCCAACGCTTTGTCACTGCAGCGCTCTGCGTGGACGCCACTGAACACCACGGGCTTCACCTTGCCCAGATCATCGAGATGGATGCCTGTCACCCAGCCTGCGATGGGCTTGAGGAACATGTCCTGATACTCCGGCGCGTTTTCCGCATAGCTCATATGAACAGCGCTTAGCGCCGGGATCATGACCAGGGTAAAGCCGTTATCAGGCGCGTCCGTGGCGATGTTGTGGAGTGTGTCCAGTCCATAGAACTTGACTTGCACTCGGGTGGCGATCGACGGCGGCAACTCTGATACATAGAGACGGTTGCGTGTGGTAGCGCCACCCGCCTCGCCCATGAAATACGGGATGGACCCGCCGACCCAGCGCCCCTTTGGCAGTTGCGCCAGCAATGCCTCGTCGCCGGCCAGCCACAGGAGCCTGCCCGCTTCGATCAGCGCGCGCGTCTCACCGACGGACATGAGCTTCGATTCGCCCTTGGGGCGCGAGAGGTTCACCACTTTGGGTTGGGATAAGGCCATGATCGGTCTCCTATGCGGCTGCCAGTTGTGCGATCTCCGCACGATGGCGGTGCTGGTGCTTGACAAAGTACTGGCGCAGTATCTTTGCGCCCGCGTCGCGTGCGGCGCTGGTGGGGTTGCGTGCAATCGTCATGCGAATGCGCTCCAGCATCATTTGGAGCGCCAGTGCGTCCGGCTGAACGCGAAGCTGACCGTCGATGAGCAGCTGCCACCCCCGATGCGATTCGGGCGGAATACCACGCACGCCTGTCATCCCTTGCGGGGCTACGGTCGCCGTCAAGTCCGGCAAGTGGCGGTTGCTTTCCGCAGCCCGCCCACCGGCAACCTGACCGCCAGAGATCTGAGCGAGCTCGGAGCGATGCAGATGCTGATACTTCAGGAAGTACTGGCGCAGTATCTTCGCGCCCGCCAGCCGCGAGGCGCTGGTCGGGTTGCGGACAATCGCCATGCGGACCCGCTCCAGCATCATCTTGAGCGCGAGCACATCAGTCTCGACCGGGATCTCTCCGTTGATGAGGCTCTGCCAGCCGGGATGCGACTCAGGAGGGATGGCAACCGTCCTGGTCGCGGGCGATGCCGGTTCGATCACAGCGACAGGTACGGCCGCTGCGAAGCGCGTATCGCCGGCGGCCGGAGCGGTTTCCACCATCACGCCCGCACGGTCGCAAATCTCATGTGCATCGGCAATCGTAACGTCAAGGAGCTTGGCGGTCTCCGCGTAGGACTTCGTCGCCCGAAAAGTCTTGATGGCGAGCTCCGCCATGTGGTGTGTGAACCGCAAGCCAGACATTCCCCAGGCCCGCACGCAGACACACTGCGGGTCCGGGCATCCTGCGGCGTCATATACCGGCACGCGCAGATAGGTACGCGTTTCCCCAAGAGGGATATGCCGGAGGGTCAGGTGCCCGAGTGTGCCCGGATCGGGCAGCTCACGATGGCATCTGCGGCAACGCGAGGCGCTTGGTCCCCACAGCTTCAGTCGCTGGTGTTCGCCACTCAGGGCGACGTGGACGTCTAACCGGTTAGACGGCTCATCAAGCTCGACCCTATCGATGCGCCACGGATAGTCTATCTTCAGGATTCTTCCCAGTAATTGGTTGTCTTGCATAGCTGACTCCTGTAAGACCCTGCTGGTGCGGTCCCCCAGAGGGGAACGCTGCCATTCAGAGACCCTATCGACATAACTCAAAAATTCTTTAGGCCGTAGCGCTCCCGATACAAGTCGACGGCCTACTGCTGCTGGTCCGAGAGCGGCCTGGCCGGCGCAAAACAGTGATGACGAAGAACCCTGTGCGTCAGCCGGCCGTCCAGTTTCGTCAACGGATTGACACTAGCGGAGCTTGCTGGCATCACGACGAGCGTTGCAGAGAAAAACGCCGCGGATCGCAGGTAGTCAAGTGACGTACCGCGATGTGAGTCCACAGTGCTGAAGGCCGCTTCCGCCGCCATGTCCCCTCGTGTGCAGATGTTTCATCGCCGACAATTCATCGACGCGGATGTTCTGGGCATCCCGTATTTAGCAACAAGTGTGCCTGGGGATGTCAAAGTCTACAGCGCAAGGTGATGGCCCCGCCCACTGTGAACATCCGGTAAGGCCAGTTGCCGCGCAGCCACCTTATCCAGCGTGCGCACCCGCCGACTGATGATGCGGGTAAGCCGAGGGAGTTCGGCGGCGCCGTAATTTTCAACCGAAGGCTGCGGCATCTGCTTCAGGCGCGCATGGATGCTGACGGTTTGGCGATCATCAAGTAGGCCGCCCCGCCGATGTGCCGATCATCGGCTACAAGGCATGACGCCGGGCGGCGCGGCAGGCCACTACCGCGGGCCTGTTAACTTGCTGACCGCACCGCCCGCGAAACTTGCGCCTTTTCTGCCGGCGGCCGACGCGCCGTCATGCGAGCCGAGAGCGGCGCTGTTGCAGTACAATCCGTACCTGCGAAGGCGAGATCCGCGGGACGGCAACGAATGCAGCGAGCAGAGACAGCAGAGCGGATGGAGTCCCCGCTCGGCAGGCGCGGCGGCATGAGCATCGAGGAGGTGCGCCGGCTTGTCGCGGAGGACATGGCCGCCGTCGATCGACTGATTGAGGGCTGCCTGTATTCGGAAGTACCGCTCATCGACCAGCTGGCGCACTACATCATCAATAGCGGCGGCAAGCGTCTGCGCCCCGCCCTGACGCTGCTGTCGGCCCGGGTGCTGGGTTATGGTGGCGAGCAGCACATCGCGCTCGCCGCCATCGTCGAGTTCATTCACACCGCCACCCTGCTGCACGATGACGTCGTGGACGCCTCCAACATGCGACGCGGCCGCAAAACGGCCAATCTGGTCTGGGGCAACAACGCCAGCGTGCTGGTGGGTGATTTCCTTTATTCGCGCGCGTTCCAGATGATGGTGGATATCGACAGCATGCGGGTCATGGACATCCTGGCCGATGCCACTAATACCATCGCCGCCGGGGAGGTGATGCAGTTGTCGCATTGCCATGACCCCGGCGCCACGCTCGAGCGCTACCTGCAGATTATTGGTGCCAAGACGGCCAAGCTATTCGAGGCGGCTACGCGGCTCGGTGCCGTGGTCTGCGGCGTCGATGACACTCTGGAGCACGCGATGGCCCGCTACGGCTGGTATCTGGGCCTTGCCTACCAGCTCATCGATGACGTGCTCGATTACGGCGCCGCGCCCGGGGATATGGGCAAGAACATCGGCGATGACCTTGCCGAGGGCAAGCCGACTCTGCCGTTGCTCTATGCTCTCTGGCACGGCGGCCCGGAGCACGCTGCCGCCGTTCGCCGCGCCATCGAACAGGGTGGACTGGAGCACATCGACAGTGTCCGGGCGGCAATTGAATCGACAGGGGCCATCGCGTACACTGCCGCGCTCGCCAGAGAGCAGGCCGCAGCGGCCGTGTCAGCTCTGGAACCGATCCCGGCGTCGGATTACAGAGACGCCCTCTGTGGCCTGGCGGAATTCTCCGTCAGCCGGCAGTCGTAAAGCTCATCGTCATCGATAAGACTCATCGCTCGGGGTGTAGCTCAGCCTGGTAGAGCACCAGCTTCGGGAGCTGGGTGTCGCACGTTCGAATCGTGTCACCCCGACCAATTCTCCTCACGATCACTTAGCGAAGCACTTGCCCACGCCCGCTGCGCGGCCGAGGTGTCGCACGTTACCAAGACCATCCCTGGCCTTGGCCCTGCGGGTCCGCCTCCGGCGGCCCGTTCTTCACTCCCGGTGAAGAACATCGAATCGTGTCACCCCGACCAATTCTCCTCACGATCACTTAGCGAAGCACTTGCCCACGCCCGCTGCGCGGCCGAGGTGTCGCACAACACACGGATCTCGGTGGTGATGACTTGTTCCAGCGGGTCCGTCAGCCGATGCGCGCGGCGGAATCGCTTATTCTCTGCCTCGGCGACGCTTTTTGTTCAAACCTCGGCCAGCGCCTCGGTCAGCATGGACACCCCCCGCACCTCCATTCCCTCGGGCCTGTTCTTTGGCACATTGGCTTTCGGAACGATGGCGCGCCGGTAGCCGTGCTTGGCCGCCTCGCGCAGCCGCTCCGGTCCGCCCGGCACCGGCCGGATCTCGCCGGCCAGCCCGACCTCGCCGAACATGACCAGATCCCGTGGCAGCGGCTTGCCGCGCAGACTCGACAGCACCGCGAGCAGCACCGCCAGATCAGCCCCAGTCTCGGCCACGCGCACCCCACCCACGACGTTGACAAACACGTCCTGATCGTAGGTCACGATGCCGGCGTGACGATGGGCGATTGCGAGCAGCATGGCGAGACGGTTGCTGTCGAGCCCAACCGTGACCCGCCGAGGGTAGGCAAGCTTCGACTCATCGACAAGCGCCTGCACTTCAACCAGCAGCGGTCGCGTCCCCTCTCGCGTCACCATCACCACGCTGCCGGGCACGTCCTTGTCGTGCCGGGTGAGGAAGATCGCCGAGGGGTTGGTGACCTCGCGCAACCCCTTATCGGTCATCGCGAAGACGCCCAGTTCGTTGACCGCGCCGTAACGGTTCTTAACGGCCCGCACGACGCGGAAGCGGCTGTTACCGTCGCCCTCGAAGTAGAGCACCGTATCGACCATGTGCTCGAGCACGCGTGGCCCGGCGAGCGCACCCTCTTTGGTCACGTGGCCGACCAGATACACCGACGCCCCGCCACTCTTGGCAAAGCGCACCAGTTGCGCCGCGCTCTCGCGAACCTGCCCGACGCTGCCTGGCGCCGAAGCCAGCAGATCCGTGTACATTGTCTGGATCGAATCGACGACCATCAACCGGGGCGCCTCGCGCCTTGCCAGCTCCAGTACCCGCTCGATGTTGGTCTCGGTCAGGAGACGAATGACCTTCGCATCGATGCCAAGCCGCCGCGCGCGCATCGCGATCTGCCGCGAGGACTCCTCGCCGCTTACGTAGAGCGCGCTCAGCGCGCCGTCCACCCCCGCCAGCATCTGCAACAGCAGCGTCGACTTGCCGATCCCCGGATCGCCGCCGATCAGCACCACCGAGCCGGGGACCACCCCGCCGCCGAGCACCCGATCGAGTTCCTCGATGCCGGTGGACAGCCGTTGCTCGTCCTCGGCGGCCACCTCGTTGAGGGAATGGATGATCGCGGCGTCGCCGCTGTAGCCCGCGAAGCGCGGGTTGGACTTCGCGGGCCGGCTTTCCATCGCCGATTCAACGTAGGTGTTCCAGGCGCCGCAGTCCGCACACTGGCCGACCCACTTGGGCGAAGTGGCTCCGCATTGCTGACATTGATACTGGGTCTTCGCGCGCACCGGTGAAGCATACCTCATTGTGCCCTCTCTCTTGACGGGAGGGGGTTATTCACAATGGCGCGCTATCTGCCTGCGACCCCGTGCTTCATCATTGGGGCCTGGGAGGAATCGACGACCTCGAAATGCACGCGCATGCGCACGCCGCAGAGCAGCGCGTACGGAATGGTGTCGGCGTGGCGGGCGACTTCCTCGACCGGCAGTTCCTCCCCCCACAATACGACGGGATCACCGACGCGCGCGTCTGGAACGTTGCGCAGGTCCACCGTGAGCATGTCCATCGATGGCCGTCCGATGAGCGCGGCGCGCCGGTCGTTGACCAGCAGCGGCGTGCCGGAGGCGGCGTGGCGAGGATAGCCATCTCCGTAACCGATCGCGACGACACCAACCGGCATATTCTCCGGGCAACGCCAGGTCGCGCCATAGCCCACGGTCTCACCGGCGCGCAGCTCGCGCACGGCGATGAGCGCAGAGGCAAGCGTCATCACCGGCTGCAGACCTTCCTCGGCTGCCGTGCTGTCAGCGAACGGCGAAACGCCGTAGAGCATGAGCCCCGGGCGCACCCAGTCGGCGCGGGCCTCGGCCCAGGCCATAAGTCCGGCCGAGTTGGCAATGCAACGCTCGCCGGGGAGACCCGCCGTCGCGGCGGCAAATATCCGAAGCTGTTCGACCACGGACGGCTGACCCCGCTCCTGGGCGCTGGCAAGATGCGTCATCAATCGCACCGGCTGCCGGACGGCGGGGCAGGCTCTCAGCCGCCGCCATGTTTCCGGTACGGACTCCGGAGGAATGCCCAGCCGGTGCATGCCGGTATCGATCTTGAGCCACACGTCGAGCGTCGCCGGTCCGCTCTGGCGCTCGATCATCGCCAGTTGCTCCTCGGAGTGGACGGCGGTATCGGTCCAGTAGCGGCGGATCTCGGCCACCTCCTGCGCGCTGAACGGACCCTCGAGCAGGACGATGGGCCTGGCGACGCCCGACTTGCGCAGCGCAATCGCCTCCTCCAGACAGGCGACACCAAAGGCGTCCGCGTCGGCGAAGGCCTCGGCCATGCGGGTGAGACCGTGGCCATAGGCATCCGCCTTCAGGACCGCCATGACCCGAGCGCCGGGAGCCAGTTCCCGTGCGCGTTGCAGATTGGCGCGTGCCGCAGCGAGATTGATAACGGCGCGGGCCGGCCGTGTCACGAGCCGTAGTCTCCGTACGCCAGATTCTCGAAGCGAGTGAATTGGCCGAGAAAGGCAAGTTCGATTCTGCCGATCGGACCGTTGCGCTGCTTGGCGACTTCAATCTCGGCGATGCCCTTCTTCTCGCTGTTTTCCTTGTTGTAGACCTCGTCGCGATAAATGAAGAGAATCAGATCCGCATCCTGTTCTATTGCACCTGATTCGCGGAGATCGGACATGACGGGATGTTTGTCGGTCCGACTCTCCAGACTGCGGTTCAACTGGGAGAGGGCGATGATCGGCACCTTCAGTTCCTTGGCGAGCGCCTTCAATGATCTGGAGATCTCGGAGATCTCCGTAGCCCGATTTTCCTGCGTGCCCGGAACCTGCATGAGCTGCAAGTAATCGACGACGATGAGGCCGAGACTATGCTCGCGCGCGATGCGCCGGCAGCGCGCGCGCAGTTCGCCGGGCGTCAGCGCCGGGGTGTCGTCGATGAACATTTTTATGTCCGAGAGTATCTGCACCGCCGAGGTGAGCCGCGGCCAGTCATCGTCGCCGAGCTTGCCGGTGCGCACCTTGAGCTGGTCGATACGTCCCAGCGACGACAGCAAACGCATCGCCACTTGCGACCCGGACATCTCCATGCTGAAGATCGCCACCGACAGTCCGTCCTTGATGGCAGCATGCTCGGCGATGCAGAGAGCCAAGGCGGTCTTTCCCATGGACGGGCGACCTGCTATCACCACCAGATCAGAATGCTGCAACCCTGAGGTCATCTCGTCGAGCCTGGCGTAGCCCGTGGCAACACCGGTGATGGGGCTCTGCGCGGTGTAGAGCTCGTCGATGCGATTCAGCGCATCGCGCGCCAGTTCGCGAATCGATCTGTAGCTGAGGCGGCCGCGGGTATGCTGCTCGGCGATCTCGAAGACGACCCGCTCGGCCTCATCGAGCAGCTCCTCGCTCGACCGTCCCTCCGGCTTGAAGGCGGAATTGCTGATGGTGGCGCCGGCCCGTATGAGCTGCCGCAGAACCGAGCGGGCGCGGACGATGTCCGCGTAGTGGGCGATATTGGCGGCGCTGGGAGTCTGCTCGGCGAGCGCCGCGATGAATGGCAGACCGCCAACCCTGTCGATCTCGCCCGCCGCGTCGAGCGACTCGGCCACGGTGACCACGTCGCAGGGTTTGCCGGCCTCCGAAAGAGAAGCGATGGCGCGGAAGATAAGGCGGTGATCGTTGCGGTAGAAGTCAGGCTCACCGAGTCGCTCGGCGACAGCCATCCACGCCTCGTTATCCAGCATCAGCCCGCCGAGCACGGCTTGCTCCGCCTCGATGGAATGCGGCGGCACCTTCAGCTCGTCGGTCACCGCGTCGATGGCATAACCTGACACGGCGAGCGGTTCTGCTTCTAACGCCATGGCGACCCCGCGCCCTCAGCGCAATTGTCAGCCGTTCCTCAGGCCGCGCCCGTCTCGCTCTCGGCAACGACACGCACGGTGACGGTCACCTCAACGTCTGCGTGCAGGTGCAGCTCGATGGTGTGATCGCCCACCGCGCGTAGCGGACCGGCCGGCAGGCGCACCTCACGCTTTTCGACCGGATTGCCGGTCGCTGTCAGGGCGTCGGCGATGTCGCCGGTGCCGACGGATCCAAACAGTTTACCCTCTTCGCCAGCGCGGGCGGTGACAGTGATTATCGTGTCCTTGAGGGCTGCGCGGCGCGCCTCGGCCCTGGCCAGCGCGTCGGCCTGAGCCTGCTCAAGCGCCGCGCGCATCGACTCCAGGTTACGGATGTTCTCTTCGGTTGCTGGCGCCGCCATGTGCAGAGGAATGAGGTAGTTGCGACCATAGCCGGACTTGACCTTTACACGGTCCCCCAGCTTGCCCAGGTTGTGCACTTTCTCAAGCAGTATGACTTCCATCGGTTTACCCTCTTTGCGCTGCGGTCGCAGCCGATCAGAATACTATCTCCTCCCCCTATTGAGGGGGGAGGACTGAAGATGGGGGTGGGACACGACTACCATGTGCGTTCACTTGCGCGTGCCGGCGGCATGGCGGTTGCGAAAATCCAGCACCAGATCTGCCAGGCCCAACGCCGCCAGCAGCAGCCCGATGTAATGCGGTACCACGGCCAGCAGCGCGTACGGCACTGCCAGCCAGCCTGGCGACAGCCCGCGCGCGTCCACTTCGTGGTGCGTCAGGGCCAGCCCCTGGAACGCCAGCGCGCTGACGCCGATCGCCATCACGTCGAGGACAAATCCCAGCGCGGCAACCTGCACACCGACCTGCGCTTTCAACACCAGCGCCACCAATGCCACCACCGCCACGACCAGCGCCGGCGCACGCGGCATGCACAGGGCGCGGAACTCGCGCCCCAGGCCGCCGGGGTTATACAGCAACGCCTGCCAGTACCTCCCCAGCAGAACCGTCAGCATCAGCGTGGCGGTCATGGACGCCGCCACCAGCGCATTCAACGCCCCCGCCGCCAGGTCGAGATGACTCTCCGTGACCCCGGGCACGCCACCACCCGTCGCGGCCGCCTGCATCATCACATCGAGCATGCGCCGCCACCAGGCCTGCACATCGCCGGTCGCGATCCGTAGGCCCCCCGCGAACATGGCCGCCAGCAGGCCGGCGGTCAACAATGTCCAACCCTGATCGCGCGTCTGCCGCAACACCAGCGCGCACAATTGCGCGGGAAGCCACAGCACCAAGGCGAGCCACAGTGCTGGCGCCAGCGTCCCGTTCACAAGCAGAGAGACGAGGGCGAGCATGCCTGCCGCCAGCGCCGCGACCCCGAGTCCTTCGATCAGACCGTGCCGCAGGGTGACCAGCGACACCACCGCACCGCTGAGGCAGCTGAAGACAGGCATCAGCGGCATCAGCAGCCAGCCGAGGAGGCAGCTTGCCGCCCCAATCGCCGCGGCGTGCAGGCGGCCCCGCATCATCCACGCCGCCAGCGCTCGCATGCTCCTGCCCTCGCGCCGCCGGCGCCTGAACTCCTCTAGTGCTGATCGCAGTACGGCAGCAGCGCCAGGAAGCGCGCGCGCTTGACCGCGGTTGACAGTTGCCGCTGGTATCTCACCTTTGTTCCGGAGATCCGGCTCGGGATGATCTTGCCGTTCTCCGTGATGTATTGCTTCAGAGTGTTGAGATCCTTGTAATCGATCTCCTTTACGCCCTCAGCAGTAAACTTGCAGAAACGCTTGCGCCGAAAGAAACGTGCCATCGCTCAGTCCTCCGCCCGTCGTCTAGCCCTGGCTCTCACCGTTGCCGTTGCCGATATCCGCCTGCTCATCCGCCACCTCGCCGCTCGCGATTTCGTGCCGGACGCGCGGGGTGTAGCGTTCTTCCTCCACCTCGCGGGCCCTCGCCAGCAGCGAGGGGTCCGTGACCGCATCGTCGCGCTTCATGATGAGATTGCGGATCACGGCGTCGTTGAAGCGGAAGGCGTTGGACAGATCGCTGAGCGCCTGCTGCGTGCATTCGATGTTCATCAACACGTAGTGCGCCTTGTGGACCTTGGCAATGGGATAGGTCAACTGGCGGCGGCCCCAGTCCTCCAGGCGATGGATCGTGCCACCGGTGCTGGTGACGATACTTCGATAGCGCTCGAGCATGGCCGGCACCTGCTCGCTCTGATCCGGGTGGATCAGAATGACGATCTCGTAATGACGCATGGCGTTTCCTCACGGTTCATACAGCCTCCCGATCAGCGTCATCTGACGGTGAGGCAAGGAACGAATCGCCCCTGGGCTTCAGGGGCGGCGTAGTGTAGTCCAGAAGCCACCTCACGCGCAATTTGCCTCTTGATGTCCGGCACCTCGGTGTGCAAAAGCGGTTGGGGGGATTCTCACCGAGGCTCGCGGGCCAGGCGCTGGCGCAACGCTTCGAACAGGCAGATGCCCGCGCAGACCGCAACGTTCAGGCTCTCGACGGCTCCCAACATCGGGACGCGCAGGAGGATGTCACAGTGCTCCCGCGTCAACCGGCGCATGCCTGCGCCTTCCCCGCCCATGACCAACGCAAGCGGCGTGGGGAGCTCCGTCTCGTAAAGACTCTTCCCGGCTGCGGCATCCGTGCCGACCAGCCATATGCCCGCCTCCTTCATCTCCTTCAACGCGCGCGCAAGGTTGGCCACAGCAACGAGGGGCACCGTCTCCGCTGCGCCGCTCGCGACCCTGGCCGCCGCCGCCGTGAGGCTGACGCCACGGTGCAGTGGCCGGATGACGGCGCGTGCGCCGGCGGCATCAGCGACGCGCAGGCAGGCGCCGAGGTTTTGCGGGTCCTCCACGCCGTCCAGCACCATGAACAACGCGTTGTGAAGATCCTCCTGCAACAGTGTCTGCAGGCCTGTCGCGCGCGCCGGCGCGCGCGCGCGGCAGCGCGCCACCACGCCTTGATGGCGGCCGCCATTTGCCATCCGATCGAGCGTCGCGCGCGCCGCGCACTGAACCGTGATGCCGTATTTCGTCGCTGCGACCGTGATTGGCGCGAGCGCCGGATTGAGCGAACCGGCCTGCACCCACAGCTCGAGGGCATCCGCCGGCGCGCGCTCCAGCAACGCCCGCACCGCATGTATTCCGTAGATCAAATCGGTCCGCGCCATCGCTGTCCCCCACTCCTCCTCACACGGGAGGGGAACGGCGGGGTTGTCCGCGGGAGCGGCGAGGCGGCTCGGGCCTGTCGATGAGGTCGAAGTCGATCTTGCGCTCGTCGAGATCCACGCGCGCCACGCGCACGCGGAGCGCGTTGCCGAGGCGATAGATGCGGCCGCTGCGCTCGCCGCGCAGCCGATGACCGATCGCATCAAAGTGATAGTAGTCGTTCGGCAGCGCCGTGATGTGCATGAGCCCCTCGACATAGATGTCCTTCAGCTCCACGAACAGGCCGAAGCTGGTGACCGCCGAGATGATGCCGTCGAACTCCTCGCCCACCTTGTCGAGCATGAACTCGCACTTGAGCCAGGCCACCGCGTCTCGCGTCGCCTCATCGCCGCGTCTTTCGGTCATCGAACAATGCTCGCCGAGCACCTGCATCGCGCCCGCTTCATAGGGATACCCCTTGCCGTCGCGGCGGCCGAGCAGGTGGCGGATGGCGCGATGCACCAGCAGGTCGGGATAGCGACGGATGGGTGAGGTGAAATGCGTGTAGGCATCGAGCGCCAGGCCGAAGTGACCGACGTTCTCGGGACTGTAGACGGCGAGCTTGAGGCTGCGCAGCAGCACGGTCTGGATGAGATGCGCGTCCTCGCGCCCGCCGATTCGCGCGAGCAGTTTCGCGTAGTCTTTCGCCTTCGGCACCCCGCTGCCGCTCAACGACAGTCCCAGTTCGCCGAGGAAAGTACGCAAGTCCTCGACCTTCTCCGCCGCCGGCTTCTCGTGCACGCGGTACAGACACCGCACCGCGGTCTCAAGCAGGAACTCCGCGGCGGCGATATTGGCCGCGATCATGCACTCCTCGATGAGCTTGTGCGCGTCGTTGCGCACCAGCGGCACGATGCGTTCGATTTTCTTGCCGCTGCCGTAGAGGATCCTCGTCTCGCTGGTCTCAAAGTCAATGGCGCCGCGCTGTGCGCGCTGCGCGCGCAAGAGTTCATAGAGCCGGTACAAGTCTTCCAGGTGCGACAGCAGAGAAGAATAACGTGCGCGCGCAGCCGGCTCGCGGGAAACGAGCATCGCGGCTACCTCGGTGTAGGTGAGCCGCGCCTGCGAGCGCATGACGGCGCTATGAAAGCGGTAGCGCTGGCGGACGCCGCGGGCGTCAAAGTGCAACTCGCACACCAGGCACAGCCGATCGACGCGCGGATTGAGCGAGCACAGGCCGTTGGAGAGCGCTTCGGGCAGCATCGGGATAACGCGATCGGGAAAGTAGACCGAGGTGCCGCGGTTGTGCGCCTCCGTATCGAGCGCGGTGGCCGGCTGCACGTAGTGCGACACATCCGCGATGGCCACCAGCAGGCGCCAGCCCTTACCCGCACGCTCGCAGTACACGGCGTCGTCGAAGTCGCGCGCATCCTCGCCATCGATGGTGACGAGCGGCAGCTCGCGCAGGTCCAGACGACCGCGCCGGTCGCGCGCAGTCACTTCCGGCTCAATCGCCTCGATTTCCGCGAGCACCGACTCCGGCCATGCGCAGGGCAGCTCGTAGGCACGGATCGCGATGTCCACTTCCATCCCCGGCGCCATGTGCTCGCCCAGCACCTCGACGATGTGGCCGATCGGCTGCCGCCGGTGATCGGGCTGCGCCACAATCTCGGCCACGACGATCTGGCCATGTTGCGCGGCGCCGGCCTCGCCGGCGGAGACGAGAATGTCCTGGTTGATGCGTTTGTTGTCGGGAACGACGAAACCCACGCCGCGCTCCGCGAAGTAGCGGCCCACGACGTGGCGATTAGCGCGCTCGAGCACCTCCACCAGCCCTCCCTCGGGACGCCCGCGGCGATCGCGCCCGCGCACACGCATCAGCGCGCGGTCGCCGTGCAGCAGGCTGCGCATCTCGCGCGCCGAGAGGAACAGATCGTCGCCGCCTTCATCCGGCGTGAGGAAGCCGTAGCCATCGGGATGACCGATGACGCGGCCGCGGATGAGATCCATCTTCTTTATCAGCCCGTAGCCGTCACGGCGGTTGCGCACTAACTGGCCATCGCGCTCCATCGCTTCGAGGCGGCGTGTCAACGCCTGCATGTCGGTGTCTTCGGCGACACCCAAGCCCCGCGCGATCTGCTCCGCACCGCGCGGCACCCCCGCTTGTTTAAGGAACTCGATAATGCACTCGCGGCTGGGAATCGGGCGCTCGTAGCGCGCTGCTTCGCGCTCCGCGTACGGGTCGGCGGGGAATCGCTTCCTGGGTTTCCGGCTCATTGACAAGGGAAAAAGGGGTCGATAAATTGGCCCGCCCACCGTGCCGAGGTGGCGGAATTGGTAGACGCACTAGTTTCAGGTACTAGCGGGGCGACCCGTGGAGGTTCGAGTCCTCTCCTCGGCACCATCGACTTCCAACCCTCTGCGTACACTCGAAGTGATGCACGTGGAGGTTGCTCGTATCCTCCCTGATACTCGCCCCTGCGGGGCTTGCGCGCCATTTCGCTCCAGGCGAAATGGTCGAGTCCTCTCCTCGGCACCATCAATCCTTCAACGCGTATCGCATGTTAACCTCCCTGTGGGGCGCATGATCATGCCGGACACCCCTTCACCGTGTGATCCCGGCGGTGGACTCGTTCAACACTGATCGCGCCCAGGCAGTCCTCCTGACGTAACTTGCGAGGCGAGCACCGGTCGTGGCACATGGCACGCCGCGACTTCCCACCAGGGCAATGTAAGAACTCGTAAGCAACGGCTTATCGCGCGTCCGCATCTGACCGGGACTCACATCGTCAACGGTCCCGGAGGCTCGCCATCTGCCAAGTCGTAGACTCGAACAACGGTGTTGGAGACACCATGAAGTCGCCGCTCGCCACCTCGCACTCCTCACCGTCGATCTCGGCGACCCCGCGACAGGAAACATGTAGATCCACCCCTCTTCTCGGTGGTGAAGGTGGAAGACGAAAAACTCTTTGCCTCGCGGCATGCGCACGATGCTGACACCCGAACGCTTTAGGGAACCTCTGATTAACTCAGAGGTTCCTGCGGCATAGGGATGTGCCGCCATCTTCGACGGCGGCAAGCCGTTGAAGATGAAGCAAAGCAAAAACCACGCTTTTTGCTTTGCGTGCTCTGAGAAG
>JBQTIC010000132.1:0-25489 GCA_052388435.1 Chromatiales bacterium
CCTGCGGCACAGGGATGTGCCGCTATCTTCGACGGCGGCAAGCCGTTGAAGATGAAGCAAAGCAAAAACCACGCTTTTTGCTTTGCGTGCTCTGAGAAGTCCAGGATGGGCTTATTCAGAGCTTCCTTAACGGGCACTCGATGTCGGTCCGTCTTCCACTTTTCGCGTTTTGACGTAGAACGTTCCGGGCGTGCACCGCAGTGACGATCCGCTGGGCGAGGATGATTACCGCCTTGGGATCAGGCGTTTGAGGAAGATCTGGACGCCGTCACCTTCCACCCGCCGATCGGGGGACGTCGGCGCATACAGAAGCCGGGCGGTGCGCACGCCGACCAACTCCCAGCCATCACCGCCAAGCTTGTTCAATTCGGCCTGGATCTGCCCAGAACCTGTCGTCGGACTAAAGGAATAAACCTTGTATTCGTACTGAAGCTGGCCGGCTTTTGCCTCTGCGCCGAGAGCCGTGACGGGGAGCGACAGCAGGATGAGGAGACTGAAAACGGTTTGCTTCATGGCCGAAGACTCCACGGTTGATGGGGCTGTATCCAAGTTATCGCATCGATAGCAACGTAGCAACCTTGGCCGCGCGGTTGGTAGTCGCGAGCACCCTGACACGGGGCGCCGCCGCGAACGATGCATCGGTGCCGGATCACGTGCTGCGCAAAGAATCGCAAGGGCACTGACGCCCTGAGCGGTCGTCAAGAATCGAGTCTCGCCCTGGGCAAGTACCTATGCAGCCGGATCAGTGACCGAGACTGCGCTCGAACGGCCGAATATCGCCAGTGTAGCAGCGACCAGGAGAATCAAAGCGCGATGCCGCATGGTGTGTAATCTCTTCTCTGCGCTTCCAGACTCGTGTCGGCTGTTCCCACGACACGGGACTCAGCAGCCTGCTTTGACCTCGCGCCATCCGAACCCCAGGTCCTGATCCGCGATCCCGATCCAGTCTGGCGCGCAATGAAGCGCAGCCGCTGCGGCGTCACGCACAATGGCGACGCTGTTGTTCTGCTGGCTCAGATGCATCGCGACGAGATGCTGCAGCCGTCGGGTGTCGAGCGCCGCGAGCAGCGCCGCTGACTGTGAGTTGCTAAGGTGACCGAGGGAGCTGGCGATGCGCCTCTTCAGTGGCCCGGGGTACGGGCCATCCTGGAGCATTCGTTCGTCGTGGTTGAACTCAAGCAGGAGTGCCTCCACGCCGTCGAGCATGCGTTGGATATACGGCGTAGGACTTCCCGTGTCTGTGACTAATCCGACACGCACTGCTCCGTCGCCGAAGACAAACTGGCTGGGCTCGCGCGCGTCGTGGGGCACTGCGATCGGTTGGACAACGATGCCCTCGATGCTGAAGGGTTCGTGGTTCGAGAAAACATGCACCTTGGGCAGCGCGCCCGCGGCCTGGGCGACTGCAGCGAGGGTGCCCGCAGTCATCCACACCGGCAAGCGGTGGCGGCGCGCGAGCCCACCTACCCCGCTGGCATGGTCGGCATGCTCATGCGTGAGCAGGATCGCGGTAATCCGGCTTGCCTCGACGCCAAGACGCCCGAGGCGCTCCTCGACATCCCTCACCGCGAATCCGCAGTCGACGAGCAGCAGGGTGCGCGCGTCGCCGATGAGGGCAGCGTTGCCGCGGCTGCCGCTGCCGAGGGATGCGAAGCGCACGCGTAGCGGCCTAGAGTGTTTTATTCAGTTCGTCCTTCAGCACGCTTAGTATCTGGCCTGCCGCCTCGCTGTCGTCCCACTTGCCATCCTCGTCGAGGACGACGATCTCGGTCTTCTTCCCTACGCCAGTCAGGCTGAGTTGGTATTCGGCATCGCCGCCTTTCCAGAAGGCGAGCTTGGAGAGGATGCCTTTCTTCTCAGCGGCGCCTTGCCCATAGCGCACGCGGTAGATGCCGCGGGCTTTGTCTTCCCCTTCGACGGTAAGGCCGGCCCTGGGCAGCGCCTCGCCGGTGATCGTCCACGCTTCGGCGAATGCGGCCGGATACGCAAGATAGAGCTTACCGTCGCCGGAATCGACGATCTTCGCCTGTACCGACGTCGCCTCACCGGTCTCAACGACAGCGAACTGATCGTCTCCGCCTGCTGCTGTACCCGCAGTCGGACTGCCCTCGTTCACGCCGCCGCCGAGGTAAGCCTTGAGATCGGCAACCAGCTTATCGTGCTCCTGAGTGTCGCCCGTTTGCGGCTTCCAGGCCAGAGCCTCGCCCTCGGGCCTGAGTTCCTCGCCGTCATGGGACACGTAGAGCGTGGTGGTCCCGGCCTTCTCGCCGGCTTCGGCGAACACCTTGTAGCGATCTCGAACGAGGTTCTCCTGATCCTCAATCCAGTCGGTCTCCTGCACTCCGTATTCGGCATCATCGAGGTCGAGGCGGTAGCCGCGTTCCGCCCAGAAGCTGTGCAGCTTGTTCCAGACCGTGTCGGCGTCAGCGGCGACGACGAGCACCTTCTCGCCTGAGAGGGCCTCGATCGCGTTCTCAGCGGCTCCCTCCTCTTCGCGAGCCTTCTTGCGCGCCGCGATGCGCTCCTGGTAGGTCGAGAACGTGGCGCCTTCTTCGGGCACCGCCATCTTGTCGTTGATGCTCTCCGTGGAAAGATCGGGAGGGACCTCAAGATCGGGGAGCGTCTGACTCTTTTTGTACTCCGAACGCTTGTCCGGCAGTACCTCGTCCAACTTGGGCAGATATCTACAACCCGCGACCATGATGGCCGTCATGAGCAGTAATCCGTAGCGAATCATGCGAAAACCTCTTGGCTCTGCAACTGACAGACGATATTGGACAACGGAATGCGGGTGCCGCGGTAGTTGCGATAACACGCTGTTGGTGTCCGTGCATTTATCGAACCCCGGCCTGCTCCATGGCAGCGCGCACACGCGCGTGGCACCCCGCCGACAGCCATGTCAGCGGCAGTCGTATACCGGCGTCGATCATTCCCATCTGCTGGAGGGCCCATTTGCTGGGGATCGGGTTGGCCTCGCAGAACAGCTCCTTGTGCAGCCCCATCAGGCGCTCGTTGATGGCCGCGGCTTGCGCGCGCTCGCCGCGCGTGGCGTGCACGCAAAGATCGTGCATCGCGCGTGGCGCCACGTTCGCAGTGACCGAGACGACGCCCTGACCACCCTGGAGCATAAAGTCCATGGCAGTGGCGTCATCGCCACTGTAAAGCAGGAACCTGTCAGCGCAAAGCTCGCGCAGCCGTTGCACGCGCGTAAGGTCGCCCGTCGCCTCCTTTATGCCGATGATATTCGGCACCCGTGCCAGGCGTCCGGCGGTCTCCGGCTGCATGTCACAGGCGGTGCGGCCCGGCACGTTGTAGAGGATCTGCGGAATGGCCACCGCCTTGGCGATCGCCTTGTGATGAAGATAAAGCCCTTCCTGCGTCGGCTTGTTGTAATAGGGCGTGACCAGCAGGCAGGCGTCGGCCCCCACTTCCTTTGCCGCCTGTGTCAGCTCGATGGCTTCCGTTGTGGAATTGGCGCCAGTCCCCGCGATCACCGGCGCACGTCCTTTAACGTGTTGCACCACCTGGCGGATGACTTCGATGTGCTCCTGCACGTTCAGGGTCGCGGACTCGCCGGTAGTTCCGACCGCAACGATGCCGTCTGTCCCGCTGGCGACGTGCCAGTCGATGAGCCGCTGAAGAGCGTCATGATCGAGCGGCGTTTCCGCAGCCACGCCGGCCCTCATCGGCGTGACGATGGCAACCATACAGCCTTGAAACATTGGGGGTTTATCCCGCTGGTGAGCAAAATCGGGCTGACATGGTACTGACCGGGTGCAACGATGACAAGGACGCCGGAAGTGTGCGCACTGTCGCAGGTGAAGCTGACAGCGGTGCCGGCCGATATAGTCTTATCCAGGACACACGGCGGATAGGTCTGCGCTGCGTGATGTCTGAAGCATGGGGGCGCGGGCGACTGCCATCAGCCGGCGCCCCCAGGCACGTAGATTGCTGCTCTCAGCGGAGTGTATGAACCGCGTGAGACAGAACTCCCTGGCAGCGCAGGTGGCGGTTTTCAGATTTCATTGAAAATATGAGATTTCCAGCATAAGCTTATGTTTAGTTGGAGGTATAGCAAATGAAACCATCTCCGATCAGAGACTTGCTTGCCGTGATGTTTGCCGGCGCGAGTGCAGCGGCATGGGCGGACGAGGGGCCGGGCTTCTATGTCGGCGGCGGGCTGGGCCTCTCCCACTACGAGGACGAACAGGCGGAGATCAAAGCGGCACTCGGCGCGGCCGGTCTAAGCGGCACGGTCGATACCGACAACAACGCTTTGGGCTGGAAGCTCTTCGGGGGTTACCGCTTCAACACTTACTTCGGTGCCGAGCTGGGGTATGTGGATCTGGGCGAGGAATCCGCCGACATTTTGATAACGGGCCCGATTCTGGGATCGATCGATGCGGATGCCCAGGTGAGCGGTGTAAGCCTCACCGGCACGGTCGGCTATCCCGTCGTTCCGCAGGGATATGTCTTCGGCAAGCTGGGGGGATTCCTGTGGGATTCGGACGTGGATGGCGGGGCGACGCTTGGTGGTTCATCGCTGGGGCTGGGTGATGACGACGATGGTCTTGATCTGACCTTCGGCGTGGGCGCGACTTACGAACTGGTCGAGCACTTCAAGGTTCGTGCGGAGTGGGAGCGCTTCAATGACCTCGGCGATGATGGCACGGACGTTGACCTGTTTTCGGGCGGGATCCAGTACGATTTCTAGGCAGCAATTTGCTGACCCCTGCCGCGGCGGGGGTCCGGGCTGCGGCTTGTACGGGCCTGCGGCTGCTTGAGGGGGAGTGGGGATCGGGGCACAATGGTGGCGACTATAAGTAGATAAACCCGATCGTCGCTGCTCCACCCATCATCCCGCATGCAGAACTTCTTGGTGATCGCCGCGGTCGGCGCCAACCGGCCGGGCTTGCTGGACGCCATTTCCAAGGTTATTCGAGACTGCGGCGGTAACATCGTCGACAGCCGGATGACCGTGCTCGGCGGCGAATTCTCGCTCATCATGCTGTTGTCCGGCACCTGGGACGTGGTCGCTAAGATCGAGAGCGCGCTGCCCCGATTGGAGGACGGCCTCGGCCTTACCGTAGTCACCAAACGTACCGAGGCGCGCAAGAGCGGGGTTAATCTCATTCCCTACGCCGTCGAGGTGGTGTCCTACGATCACCCCGGCATTGTCCACGAGATCGCCGGTTTCTTCTCGGGGCGCAGCATCAACATCGAGGACATGTACACCAGCGGCTATGCAGCGGCCCACACCGGTGCGCCGATGTTCTCGCTGCACATGACCGTCGCCGTCCCCAGCAATACCTCCATCGCCGCGCTACGCGGCGAGTTCATGGAGTTCTGCGATCGGCTCAATCTCGACTCCATCATGGAGCCCGTCAAATAGGGGTCCATCACGCGCCCAGGGGGCGATTGCATGGGAAAGATCAGCGTTGGCAAAGCAGTCCCGAGCTTCGACGTGGCAGCGACGGGAAACAAGACGATCACGTTGTCGGATCTCAAGGGCCGCAACCTCGTTCTGTACTTCTATCCCAAGGACAATACGCCGGGTTGCACCCGTGAGGGACAGGACTTTCGCGATCGGCACGAAACCTTGAAAAAGCTGAAGACAGTTGTTCTCGGCGTGTCGCGCGACAGCTTGAGCTCGCACGACAAGTTCAAGATCGGGCAGTGCTTCCCGTTCGACCTGATTTCGGATCCGGACGAGAAGCTGTGCAAGCTGTTCGACGTGATTCAAGAGAAGAACATGTACGGCAAGAAGGTGCTGGGAGTGGAGCGCAGCACCTTTCTCATCGACAAGGAGGGCGTGCTGCGCAGGGAATGGCGCAGGGTCAAGGTCGAGGGCCACGTTGCGGAGGTCATCGCTGCGATCAGGGAACTGTGAGGCGCGCGAACGCGCGGCCCGCAGCACGCTGCGCGCGAGCCGCCATCAGCCGCGTCCACCCGTGAGGAGCAAGCAGGCGATGACTGAATCCCGCATACGCCTGTTCGTGCTCGACACGAACGTGCTGATACACGACCCCACCGCGCTGTATCGCTTCCAGGAGCACGACTTGTATGTCTCGATGACGGTGCTCGAGGAGCTTGACCATGCCAAGCAGGGTGCCTCGGAGGCTGCGCGCAATGCCCGGCAGGTCAGCCGCTTTCTCGATGAACTCATCGGCGGCGCCGACAAGACGGTGATCGAAGCAGGGCTGCCGCTGCCAGGGCCGGCCAACGGCAACTTCAAAGGAGCACTGCCCACCGGTCGGCTCTTCCTGCAAACCAGTTCACTGCCGGAGCATCTGCCGGTACCGCTGCCCGGCAGCAGGCCGGATAACTCCATCCTGGGCACTGTCATCGCGCTGCAGAACATTCACAAAGACAAGCAGGTCTGCCTGGTCTCCAGGGACATCAACCTGCGGATTAAGGCACGGGTACTCGGGATCACTGCGGAGGACTACTACAGCGACAAGGTTCTTGACGACGTTAGCTTGCTCTATTCCGGCACCGAGGAGTTGCCGGCGGACTTCTGGGACCAGCACGGCGACAACCTGGAATGCTGGCAAGAGAGCCAGCATACCTACTATGCCTTTCGCGGCACGCAGGTGGAAAAGCTCTACCCCAGCCAGTGCCTATATCATCCCGAGGCCGAAGAGGGGGAGGGGTTCGAGGCGATAGTCCGGCGTATCGACGGCGACAAGGTGGTCATCGAGCGGGCCGTCGATTACCGCAAGCAGCACAACGCGGTGTGGGGAATCACCGCCCGCAACCGCGAGCAGAACTTCGCGCTCAATCTGCTCATGGACCCCGAAATCGATTTCGTCACGTTGCTCGGGACGGCTGGCACGGGCAAAACACTGCTCGCGCTCGCCGCCGGGCTGATGCAGACCATGGAGCTGAAGCGCTACCGCGAGATCATCATGACGCGCGTGACCATCCCGGTCGGCGAGGACATCGGGTTTCTGCCAGGCACGGAAGAGGAGAAGATGACGCCGTGGATGGGCGCCCTGCTCGACAACCTCGAGGTGCTCACTCAGACCGAGGTCGGGGGCGAATGGGGACGCGCCGCGACAGCGGATCTGCTGCAGAAGCGCATCAAGATCCGCTCGCTCAATTTCATGCGCGGGCGTACCTTCCTCAACCGCTACATCATCCTCGATGAGGCGCAGAATCTGACCTCCAAGCAGATGAAAACGCTAATTACCCGCGCAGGACCAGGAACGAAGATCCTCGCGCTCGGCAACATCGCGCAGATCGATACCCCTTATTTGAGCGAGACCACCTCCGGCCTCACCTGTGTGGTCGATCGCTTCAAGGACTGGCGCCATAGCGGACATATCATTCTGATGCGCGGCGAGCGTTCGCGGCTGGCTGATTTTGCCGCGGAAACGCTGTGAGCGGGGGTCGGCGCAGCGGCACGAGAACCAGGACAGTAAGCGACCTACAGGAAACGGACACCTTATGAGTTGGTGGGGCAAGATCATCGGCGGAGCCTTTGGCTACATGCTCGGTGGACCGCTCGGTGCGCTGCTCGGCTCGGCGCTTGGCCACCAGTACGACACTGCCGCGATGCGTGCGGGCGCCACTGACGATGCAGGCGTCCGCGAGCGCGCGCAGACGGCCTTCTTCACCGCGGCATTCTCGGTGATGGGCCATTTGTGCAAGACCGATGGCCGCGTCAGCGAACATGAGATTGAGCTGGCACGGGCGGTCATGGATCGCATGGCGCTCCGCGCAGAGCAACGGCGCCTGGCCATGGATCTCTTTCGCGAGGGCAAGCGCCGCGACTTTCCGCTGGAGCGCGTGCTGGCCCAACTGCGCGATGAATGTCACCGTGACCGCTCGCTGCTTACCCTATTCATGGAGATCCAGCTGTCGGCGGCGCTGGCCGACGGCGCGCTGCAGCCCAACGAAGACACAATGCTGAGGCGCGTCTGCGCGGCGCTGGGACTGCCGGTTTACGAGTACGAGCAGCTCGTGGCTATGGCACGCGTTAGCGCAGGACGAACGGAGACCGAACACCGCGGGCCAGCCTTGAGTCTCGAGGACTCCTACGCGATCCTGGGGGTACGGTCGACGGCCGCTGACAGGGAGGTCAGACATGCCTACCGGCGCCTGTTGAGCCAGCATCATCCGGACAAGCTTGCTGCCAAGGGCCTGCCCGAAGAGATGATGAGGATCGCCACTGAGAAGACGCAAGAGATCAGACGGGCCTACGAACGGATCCTCGCTGTGCGGAACAGTACGTGAATCACGTGGTGGCCGAAACCGCATCGCTGCCAGCGGCGCCAACGATGGAACGCGCAGCATCCGAAGCAGGCGAGATCGGAGGCATGGCGTCGCTTGCACGCGTTCTGGGCCACTACTGGGCGGCGATGGCGGCCGCCGAAGCGGGTGTGTTCGAGGACAACGATCCTGAGGCCCTGCACGACTTCCGCGTGGCCCTGCGCCGCACGCGGTCGCTGCTGAAGACGCTGGGACACGTTGTCCAGCCTGTGGCGTTCAAGCGCTTTCGCCGTGATTTCTCCTGGCTGGCAAAGGCCACCGGTCCGAACCGCGACCTCGATGTTTCTCTGTCTCAGTTCGACGCGCAGCGCCGGTCGCTGAAGCTCGACTCACAGACGCTGGTTGTCTTGCGCCGGGTGCTGGCGCGCCGCCGTGCCCTTGCCCGGAGCAGGCTGCTGCGAGTCCTGCGCTCTAACCGTTATGACAATCTGAAATTCGAGTGGCCGCAGTTTCTCGAGGCGGCACGCGAGGAAACCACGCGGCCTCCCTCCGCACGGGACGCGAGCGGTGGCGCGATCCAGCGCGCGTATAACCAAGTCTGCCGACAGAGCGCAACCATACGGCCGCGATCGAAGATCGAGCGGCTGCACGAGCTGCGCAAGGACTGCAAGGAGCTGCGCTACCTGATCGAGGCATTCGCGAATCTTTTCGATTCGGACCGGGTGGCGCGACTCGTACGTTCGCTCCGCCAACTGCAGGACGCCTTGGGGCGGGTCTGCGATCTGGCCGTGCAGGAGGCATTGCTGGGCGAGCTGGCGGAGGATCTGCCCCCCGAGCCTGCTGCCGCGCCGGCACGCGCGGCGGTGAGACTCTGGCGCCAGACGTTGCGAAAGCGACAAGGGGAGGCGCGCGAGAAGATCAACGTGCCATTGGACCGCTTCATGCGCAAGCGCAACCGGCGGTGGTTCAAATCGCTGTTTGGCGAGGGTGCGATGTGAAGGTGTTTGCGGCATATAACCTGAAGGGCGGTGTGGGCAAGACCGCCGCGGCGGTCAACCTCGCGTACTTTGCGGCGCAGGAGGGTGCGCGCACGCTCGTCGTGGACCTCGACCCGCAGGGTGCGGCTGGCTTCTACCTGCGCGTGGATGCGGAACTCAAAGGCGGCAGTGAGAAGCTCATCAGCAAGAAGGGCTATATCGTCGAAACAATACAGCCCACGCAGTACCCCAACCTGCACGTAGTGCCGGCCGATTTCTCCCACCGCAATCTCGATCTGATCCTGAACGACGAGAAGCACTCTGGGGAGAGGTTGCGCAAAATGCTCAAGCCGGTCAGGGAGGACTACGACTATGTGTTCCTCGACTGCCCCCCCGGCATCTCGCTGGTTTCGGAGAACATCTTCAGCGCGGCGGAGGTGCTGCTGATACCGATCATCCCTGCGCACCTCTCACTTCGCGCCTACGAGATGCTGGTCGGCTTCTGCGCGCGCGAGGGCTACAACGGGCTGGCGATGATGCCGTTCTTTTCCATGCTGGATCGGCGCCGCATGCTGCATATTGAGATGGTGCAGCAGTTCGCCGCCGAACACCCGGAGCTGCTGCGCGTGTTCGTTCCTTATGCAAGTCAGATCGAGAAAATGGGTGTCCACCAGGCGCCGGTCGGCGCCTTCGCCGCGCCTTCCGATCCGGGCCGTGCCTTCCTCGCGCTCTGGCAGGCGGTCAAGGAGCGTCTCGCGGCTCTAACTTAAGGGAGTGCGCCCGCAGCAGAACGGGCACGGATGGATGCGGGGTTATCTTTTCTGCGATGGATAACGCAGGCGGGGCGTGTGGGAGTTAGGGTTTTCGACCGTCTTCGCTGTCGATCGAACCCTGGCGGTACTCATCGCCATGTTCGTGCGGCGGCGCGTCAGTTTCGCCGTGTGAGTGCTCGTCAGTAGACAGGCCCGCTGCGGCACTGCTGGATTGTTCGGTGGTTGCTTCTGGAAGTGTGGGCGCGCCCTCGGTCGCAGGGTTTGTCTCGGCGGGTCGGTTTTGTTCCTCAGTTGCTGGCGGCGCGGGCCCAGTGTCGAGTGCGGTAACTTCCGACCCGGTTGATGCTGGCGCGGCATCGGTAGGAGGAGCTGACTCGACTGGACCGTGCGCATGCTCATGGTCATGGTGATGCGCCTCCACTTTCGGCAGGGACTGCACACCAAGGCCGTAGCGATACACGAGCTCGCCGCCGCGCCAGGCGGTGAGGACAAGCAGGAGGGTGGGCACCAGCAGCGCGAAGGCGAATGCGCCGCTGGCCAGGCGGTTGCGCACTGCATCGATGGCGCTGGTGATGACGAATGGCAGGTAAAGGGCGAGCGTCGCGAGTGCGAAGTTACGATGCACCTTCATCGCGGCATGGGAGGCGTCATCGTGCACGACAGAGTCGAACGCGACAAAGCCGGCGGCGGCGGTGCCGACGCTGACAAGAAAACCAAGCCAAAGGTTCCACCGTGCGACCAGCGCCATTTGCGCGCGCGAAGGCGAGACCGGCGACAGCATGGCCGCGAAGACGTGCAGAACTGACGAGACGAACAGCAGCGCTACGGTGAAGTGGACGAATATGGGGTGCCAGTTTGGGATGATCTGCGGCATGAATCTTCTTCTCGCGCCGCGCTATCCTAAAGGCGCACGCGACTCAGACGCAAGGCGTTGGCGATGACAGACACCGAGCTGAATGACATCGCCGCCGCCGCGATCATCGGCGAGAGCAGCAGCCCGAAGGCCGGGTAGAGGACTCCGGCGGCAATGGGTATGCCAAGGACGTTGTAGACGAATGCGAAAAACAGGTTCTGCCGGATGTTACGCATGGTCGCCCGGCTCAGGCGGCGCGCTCGCACTATGCCATTGAGATCGCCCTTGACCAGCGTCACGCCCGCACTCTCCATCGCCACATCCGTGCCCGTGCCCATGGCAATGCCGACGTGCGCCTGCGCCAGCGCCGGTGCGTCGTTGATGCCGTCGCCCGCCATTGCCACGATGTGGCCTTCCGCCTGCAACCTGCGGATCACCGCGGTCTTTTGCTCAGGCAGAACCTCGGCGACAACGCGATCGATTCCGAGTCGCCTGGCCACTGCCTCAGCTGTCGCCCGGCTGTCACCAGTGAGCATGACTACCGCGAGACCCTGCTGATGGAGTCCTCGCACTGCATCGGGGGTTGTAGGCTTGATTGGATCAGCGACGCCGATGAGACCGGCAGCGCGACCGTCGATGGCTGCAAACATTACCGTCTCACCGTGCGTGCGCAGCGTAGCGGCCCTCGCTTCCAGATCCGGTGCCCTAAGCGCGAGGCTCTCGAGCAACATCGTGTTGCCTATGGCCACCCGATGCCCGTCTACCAGGCCAGTCACCCCTTTGCCTGTCATTGATTGGAACTCGGACACGACGGCTGTCGGAAGACTGCGGGCCGTTGCGCCCGCAACAATCGCGGCGGCGAGGGGGTGTTCACTCGCGCGCTCCAGGCTGGCGGCCAGGCGCAGGATCTCGTTCTCCTCATATCCAGGCAGCGCCTCCACACTGGTGAGCGCCGGCTTGCCTGCAGTCAATGTGCCGGTCTTGTCGGTAACGAGCGTGGCGACCTTCTCCAGGATCTCCAAGCTCTCCGCGCTCTTGATAAGGACTCCGGCCCGGGCGCCGCGACCGGTTCCCACCATGATCGACATGGGAGTGGCCAGTCCGAGGGCGCACGGACAGGCGATGATCAGCACTGCGACAGCATTAACTATAGCGTGCGCAAGCCGCGGCTCTGGTCCGAAGGCTCCCCAAATGATCATCGTCACGACGGCTGTGATCACCACGGCCGGTACGAAGTATGCGGAAATGACATCAACGAGCCTTTGAATGGGAGCGCGGCTGCGCTGCGCTTCGCTCACCATGCGCACGATCTGGGCAAGCAGCGTGTCGCTGCCGACCCTCTCGGCACGCATCAGCAGCGCGCCGGTGCCGTTGACGGTGGCGCCGATCAATCTGTCTCCCGGGTGCTTTTCGACCGGGATAGGTTCGCCGGTCACCATGGACTCGTCGATCGCGCTGCCCCCCTCTGTGACCACTCCGTCGACAGGGACTTTCTCGCCGGGACGGACGCGCAGCACATCACCGGGCTTGACCTGCTCCAGCGGGATGTCTTCCTCAACACCGCCCGCGCGAACGAGGCGGGCGGTGTTGGGTGCGAGGCGGAGCAGCATCTTGATGGCAGCACTGGTCTGGCTGCGGGCGCGCAGTTCCACTACCTGGCCCAGCAGCACCACCGCGGTGATGACGGCGGCCGCCTCGAAATAGACCGGCACCGTACCATCAGCCATGCGCAGCGTCGTCGGAAACAGACCCGGTGCGAACGTTGCTATCACGCTGTACACCCAGGCGACGCCCACCCCCAGTGCGATGAGGGTGAACATGTTCAGGTGACGAGATAGCAGCGAGTGCCAGCCGCGCACAAAAAACGGCCAACCTCCCCATAGCACGGCGGGACTCGCCAGCAAAAACTCCAGCCACTGCAGGCGTGACGGGGGAATCCATTTCGTACTGAGCTCCGCAAAGAGATCAGTGCCTGTTGCAATCAGGAACAGCGGCAAAGCGAGGACGGCGCTGACCCAGAACCGGCGCCACATGTCCTCGAGATCCGGATTCTGCTCCCCGCTGCCGAGCGTGCGTGGCTCAAGCGCCATGCCACAGATCGGGCAACTCCCGGGCACATCGCGCACGATCTCCGGGTGCATCGGGCAGGTGTATTCGACCCGCGCTGCAGGGATGACAGGTGCTTCGGGCTTCAAGGCCATTCCACATTTGGGACATGCGCCGGGGCGATTCTTCCGAACCTCCCGATGCATGGGGCATGTGTACATCGTCATGCCGCCCACGGACCGCGCCGCGCCGCGCCGACGCCTGTCGGGGCGGATTGCGCATGCCCGGATCGGTCGCTGCGCTGGCTTCCGCCGCAGTTGTGTCGTGGCATCATCGCGGCCTCTCCGGCGTACGCTGCGGGATCGGCGTGACAGGTTCTGCCTGCGTACACGGCACGGCCAGCCGCAGTTTTTGGTCGACGGGCATGCCGCAGACCGGGTCGCGGTGGACGGCAGCCGGGATTATTGTTCATGTGTCTTCTCCAATGCAGCGTCGATCGACTCGATCAGGCGACAGATGGAATGCCTGTCATTATGTCGAGGCGCCTCTCCATCATGTTGTGGCATCATGCCGCCGCCCATCATGCCCTTACCACGGTAGCCGCTGTCGTCGCGTTGCTTGGCGCCGGACATCTCGGTCACCATCTGCATGCCGCGCATCGTTTTCATCATGTCCTGCATGGCCTGCATACGCCCGCGCAGCGCCTCGCGGCCTTCTTCCGGCGTCTTGGCCCTGCGGGCTTGATCCATCCGCGTCTGCATTTTCCGCATCTGCTCTTGCATGTCCATCATCGCCATATCAGGTGCTGCCACTTCCTGACCAGACTCTCGGGCGGCGGGCGCTTCTTGTCCTTGCCCTTGCGGTTGGTGTTCTTCGTGTTCTGTTTCCAGAGCCACGCGAGGGTGGCATTTGCTGTCACCAGAAAGCGATGAGCAAAGCAAGTGTCTTCATGGTATGTCCTTATCGTTGGAGTTGCTCACATTGTGTAAAAAGTCTGGGCGGACGGCGATCGATCAGCCTTGCTCGAGGTCAAAGTGGCGTCACTCATTGGCGCCACCAACCCGTTTGTACGTAAGATGCGCGACCACCTATGAACGTAAAGAGCGCATCTGGATACACAACGCGGCGGGCGCGCGGCAAACCGACCGTGTCATCGGGTAGACAGATTGGCCGACGAGCGCTGCCGCGGGTGGTGGTACTGCTCAGCGTGGTCTCGATGCTCAACGATGCGGCGAGCGAGATGATCACGCCGCTGCTGCCACTGGTCGTGACGGCCACACTCGGCGGCGGACCCTTCATCGTAGGCGTCATCGAAGGTCTGGCGGAGACGACATCAAGCCTGCTCAAGCTCGCATCGGGTCGGGTGGCCGATCGCGGCTGGAGCCACCGGTGGCTGGTGATCGGCGGCTACCTGCTCTCCAACATCGCGCGTCCGCTTATCGGTCTTGCCGGCAGTTGGGGCTGGGTGATGACGTTGCGTTTCCTCGACCGCGCCGGCAAAGGGATCCGGACCTCGCCGCGCGATGCCCTCATCGCCGGCGCTGTGAGCACCAACGCACGCGGGCGTGCCTTCGGCTTTCACCGGGCCATGGATCATGGCGGCGCGATCATTGGGCCCTTGCTGGCCTGGCCGCTGCTCGCCGCCGGCGTGCCGGTTGAGCATGTGTTCCTGGCCTCTGCAATCCCGGGCGTGCTGGTCCTGCTGACGCTCTGGTTCGGTCTGCCGGCGACGCCGCCGGCGACCGCGACTACCACCCCATGGCCGCGGTGGACATCGCTCGATGCACGCCTGCGCGGTCTCATCGTTGCCGCCGCCGCGCTCACTCTGTCCACCTTACCGGAGGCCCTGATGGTGCTCTGGGCCTACCGGAGCGGCGTAGCGACTGTATGGATCCCCCTGCTATGGGCCATAGCCCACGTGGTCAAACTCGCCTTCGCCTATGCAGCCGGCGCGCTATCCGATCGCATCGGCCGGCTGCCCGTCGTCATGGCCGGCTGGTGCGGTCGTGTTCTGGTGCTCGTGCTGATAGCGCTGGGTGCCAGTGGTCCGCTCGCTGTGTGGATGCTCTTCCTCCTCTACGCCGCAGCGCTGGCCTCCACGGAGGCCGCCGAGCGGGCGCTGATCGGTGATGTCGCGCCTGCGGATCAGAAGGGCACGGCCTTCGGTGCCTACCATTTCGTCTGCGGAGTGCTCGCGCTGCCGAGCGCAGCACTCTTCGGCTGGCTCTGGGAGGGCGTGAGCCTCAGCGCGGCATTTCTGCTCGCTGCTGTTGGCACTGCCGCGGCAGCCGTAACCTTGGTTTGGGTTACACAGCACGAAGCCGAGGAGTGAGAAGCCATCCGACAGCTTACACTCTGACTCCATCTCAAATGGTGTTCATTGTCAGACGCCTCGCTCTCGCCTCGCGAAGACTTTCTGTCGTGGGCGCAAGCTTCCCCGATCGGAGGAACCTCTGACCTCAGCCTAATCCCGCTCTGTCGTTAAACTGACCTGAGTCGATACGAAACGCGGCACAGAATGTTTCCAGTGACCGTGCGGCGCAACAGAAGTGCGCGAGGTAGGCGGGACCGCCGCTCTAGGCGTCGAGCCCGCCTGGCTTGAATCCGAAAATGATCGAAAAGGGCGCATGGAGGCTACTTCTCGAGCACATAAGTGCCGGGCGCGGGAGCAAGCGGCGGACAGTTGGTGCTGCCGGGTGCGCGGGCGGGGACCATCGGCCCGCAGTGTTTGCGCAGCCACAGCACCCAGTCCTCCCACCATGAGCCCGGCACCTTCTCGATTCGCGTGCGCCAGGCTTCCGGATCTGCCGCGCCAGTGGCATCGCCCGAGCGATAGTGACGCTTCGGCGGATGCACGGGCGGGACGAGGATGCCGAGGATGTGGCCCGAAGTGGCAAGCGTGTAGCGTACCGGCGCCGGGATGAGGCCGGCGATCCTGAACGTCTCCTTCCACGGCGCGATGTGATCCTGCTCGGTGCCCACGGCGTAGAGTGGCTCGCGTATTAGCCGCAGGTCTATGGAGCGGCCGGCGAGCGCGAGGTTGTTCGGATGGAACATTCGGTTTTCGAGGTAGAACCGGCGGAGATAAAAGCTGTGCATGGCCGCTGGCAGGCGAGTGCAGTCCACGTTCCATTGCAGCACATCCATTGGCGGAGGCTCCTCGCCGTAGAGATAGTTATGCACCACGTAGCGCCATATGAGGCTGTTGGGACGCAACAGCCGGAATGAGGTCCCCATGTAGCGGCCGTCCAGGTACCCGGTCTCCTCCATCTGCTTCTCGAGCCATGTCACGCTTTCCTCGGTGATGAAGGCGTCGATGTCGCCGGGCCGGCTGAAATCAACCAGCGTGGTGAGCAATGTCCAATGGGCGACGGGCGGCTTCGCAGTCTCATCCCGTGCCAGCCAGGCCAAGAGGGCAGTGAGCAGCGTGCCACCGATGCAGTAACCCGCCGCGTGAATGGCCTCGACGCCGCAGAGGGTGCGCGCGGCGTTGATGGCCGCAAGCGCTCCTTTCGTCAGGTAGTCATCGAAGGTCACGTCGCGCATCTCAGCGCCCGGGTTCTTCCAGCTCGTGACGAAGACGGTGAAGCCCTGGTCCACAAGGTAGCGGATGAGGCTGCGCGGCGGGGCAAGGTCGAGAACGTAGTACTTGTTGATCCACGGTGCGATGATCACGATGGGTGTGGCCCGGACCTCCGCAGTCCTCGGCGCGTACTGGATCAGCTCGAGCAGCGTATTGCGGAAGACCACGGCTCCCGGCGTGCCGGCGATGTCGCGGCCGAGCGTGAACGCTCTCTCGTTCACCATGCTGACCTCGCCCTTGCGGAGATCGGTGAGCCAGTGGTGGTAGCCCTCCACCAGGCTCAGGCCGCCAGTGCCAACGAAGCGCATGAGGGCTGCCGGGTTGGTCCACAGGAAGTTGTTGGGGGCGACGGCGTCCAGCGCCTGCCGCGCCCAGAACGCGGCCCGCCGACGCGTCTTCTCCGGTACGCCGGGCGTGGCGTAGATCGCATCTTCGATGGCGCGGGTGCAGAGCAGGTAGTATTCCTTGAGATAGTCGAACCAGGGGCTGTCGATCCACGCCTTGTCCTCGAAGCGCTCGTCGTAGGAGACCGGTACAACGGAATCCTCCACGAACCGGCCGACAGTGCGCTGCGCCACCTGATTCTGGATCTCGATGAGCGCAATGGAGAACTCGTAGAATCGCCACTGCAGCTGGCTGGGCACCTTGCTCCATCCCAGTAATATCTCGGCGCAGGCCGGGATGATCCCGAAGGGGTCGACTGTGCCGCTACCGGTCGGGGTGGTAGTGACGCTGATGGGTCTGTCCATCCGGTGTTTCTCCTGATCGCTGGCTCTGCGCCTATCGTTTGTGTGTCGAGAACGTGTCGTAAGTCGAGATTCGCCGGCTCGCCGCCTCAGCTTGACGGGGGAGCAAAGCCGCGCCGCAGGGTATTCTCGGTGACCGTGCGGGGCACCACGAAGTGCAACAGGTAATCGGGGCCGCCCGCCTTGGAGCCCAGACCGCTCAGCTTGAAACCGCCAAAGGGCTGACGACCTACCAGGGCGCCGGTGATCTTGCGGTTGATGTAGAGATTTCCGCACTCGAACTCCCGCTTCACGCGCGCGATGTTTGCAGGGCTGCGTGAATACAAGCCGCCGGTGAGAGCGTACGGTGTGCCGTTGGCCAGCCGCAGCGCCTCGTCGAGATTGGAGGCGCGCATGACGGCCAGCACCGGGCCGAAGATCTCCTCCTGTGCCAGCGGTGAGTGCGGAGGCACCTCACTGAACACGGCGGGTCCGACGTACCAGCCATCAGCCAAATGCGAGCTGTCCATCTGGTAGGCAACCCGCGCGTAGTGCTTCGCCGCCTCGATGATCGCACGTATGCGATCACGCGCGGATTCCTCAATGACCGGCCCGAGGAAGTTTGCGGGGTCTTCGGGTGGGCCGATGCGCAGGCTCGCCGTGGCCTCGGTCAGGCGGTTGAGGAAGCGCTGATAGTGGCTGCCGACCACGATGACGCGCGAGCAGGCGCTGCACTTCTGCCCCTGATAGCTGAAGGCGGAATGCACCACGCCGCGCACCGCGTCGTCGAGATCCGCGTCGCCGTCGACGATGATCGCGTTCTTACCGCCCATTTCGGCGATGACGTGCTTGACGTGATGCTGGCCGTGGCGGATCTCCGCAGCGAGACGCACGATGCGCGCACCGATCTCCAGCGAGCCGGTGAAGGCGATGAAATGTATGCCTGGATGCTGCACGAGGAAATCACCGATCACCCCGCCACCGCCTGGCAGGAACTGCACCACGCCAGGCGGAAGGCCAGCATCGTGCAGCAGATCGACGAGGCGTGCGGCGATGACCGGCGTCTGCGATGAGGGCTTGAGGATGGCCGTGTTGCCGGTGACGATCGCCGCCGACAGCATTCCGACCAGGATGGCGAGCGGGAAGTTCCAGGGCGGGATAATGACGCCGACCCCGCGGGGGCGGTAGCCAAGAGCGTTGGTCTCACCGGGAACATTCATGATGTGCCCTGCGCCAAGCCGGCGTGCGGCCTCGGCGTAGTACTCGAGATAGTCGATGGCCTCGGTGACGTCGGCGTCGGCCTCGGACCAGCTCTTGCCGGCCTCAAGGATCTCGCAGGCGGCGAACTCGTCTCGGCGGCGGCGTAATTCGATGGCCGCCGTGCACAGGCAGTCGGCGCGGGTGTCCATGGCCAACGCCGACCAGGCGGCGAGCGCGCGTGTCGCGCCGGCGACAGCCCGCTCAACATGCTCCGCGCCGGCCTTGCAGACGCGACCGACCGTCTCGCCTGGATGCGCGGGGTTGACCGAGACAAGGTACTCGGTGGAGACCACCGCGGCACCGTCGATGCGCAATGCGTGTTCCGTGTATGGGCCGCTGCGCGCAGCGGCGAGTGCGGCGCGGACGCGCGTTCGCTCGACCGCCTCTGTGAAGCGGTACACGGGCGTGTTGTTGAAGATGCCGGGGCTGGCCGTTGTATCCGCCGCCGCGCAGATGGCGGCTTCGATGTGCGGAGAGGCGAGCAGCGCCTCTACAGATGCCGGCTCGCGCTGCCGCAGATGCTGAAACGACTGGCTGGAGGTGTTCTCCAGCAGGCGGCGCACGAGGTAGGCCATTCCCGGCAGCAGCTCACCGAAGGGCAGATACACGCGGACCTTCTGGCCGCGCTCAACAAGCGCGTTCTCCAGGTGCGGCGCCATGCCGTAGAGCATCTGAAATTCGAACTCGCCGGGTCGCCGGCCGGTGATCTCGGCGAGCACCAGGGCGCGGGCAATGGAACGGACGTTATGGGTGGCGACGGCGACGCGCACATCGGGGTAGGCGTGGAAAAGTGCGTCGAGACAGCGCTCGTAACACGCGTCCGTCTGCATCTTGCCGGGCCAGACCGGCGGTGTCCAGCCGTAGGCAGCGGCGGTGATGGTTTCCTGGTCCCAGTACGCGCCGCGGACGAGGCGGACCGTGATCGGCGCGCCGCGCGCCCTTGCCCATGCGGTCAGCTCGGCGACCGTGGTGTCGGTGTCAACGAGGTAGGCCTGCAGGGCAATGCCGCCGTCGGCCCAGGCCTGCAGCGACGGCTCTACGAGCACGCGCTGCAGGCAGGCGAGCGTGATATCGCGAAGTTCAAAATGCTCCATGTCGAGACAGACGGCGGCCGCGCCGTCGCGCGCGGCGAGGAAGATGGGGCGCAAGCGGTCGCTGACTGCGGCCACGCTGCCTTCGAAGTCCGCCGGCTGTGTCTGCGAGTAGAGCGACGAGACCTTGAGCGACACGTGCAAGCCGGCCTTGCCCAGTGGGGCGGACGTTTCCGGCCAGCGCGCGATCTGGCCTGGAGCCTCGCCCAGCAGTTGCAGGTAGCGTCGCTGGTAGGCGAGCGCCTCGGCCTCGCTGACGGTGGCCTCGCCCAGCAAATCGAGACTGACCGCCCTGCCGTGCGACCACAGCTTGCGCGCGGTACCCAGTGCCTCCGCGATGTCGGCGCCGCCTATGAACCGGCGCGCAAGGTGCGCGACCGTCTTGCGAACCACCGGTGCGAGTAGCCTTCCGCCCGTACCCGTGGCGGCGCGCAGGCCGAGGCCAACCAGCGCGGGCAGCGGCAGCTCATGGTCACCGAGATACTCGCGGAGATGGCGTACGAGTTCGGCATCATCATCGAGAGCGGGCAGTACGTCCACGAAGCGCAGCAGCTGCACGCGGAACGCGTCCTCATCCATGATCCGGTCGAGGAGCCCTTCCGACCAGCCACCATTGCCGCGTCCCTCGACGTGCATGAGCAATTCCCGGCCAATCTCGACAGTCCGAGGTTCGAGGTCCGACACGATCAACGACGGCGCACCCATGGCATCCTCCACCCCGGCAGCATCGCAGTGCACATCAGCAAGCTTAGACAAAACAAAGCCGGTTGTTTATGGTGGATATCCGGACGGTGCCGAAAGTCACGCCGGCAGGGTGTTCGGCTGCACCAGGTTTGCACACGAGGTTCCGGTTCGATGAGTTCACGCATCGATCAAGACAGCTCGGCGGCTGAAGGCCTGGATGTCATGTATCTTGCCCGGCAAGTGAAGCACTGGGGGCGGGCCCTCGGCTTCCAGCAGATCGGCGTTGCCGGAATCGAGCTGGCAGCAGACGAGGCGCGCCTGCAGGCGTGGCTGGCACGCGGCTTCCATGGCGAGATGCATTACATGCAGCGCTACGGCGAACGGCGCAGCCGGCCTGCTGAACTCGTGCCGGGTACGGTGCGCGTCATCAGTGCGCGCATGGATTATCTTCCCCCCGGGGCCTGTGATGCCGAGACAGTGCTTAATTCACCGCATCTCGGCTACGTGTCGCGCTATGCGCTGGGGCGCGATTACCACAAGATCTTGCGCAGGCGTTTGCAGCAGCTTGCCGACCGCATCACGGCGGCCATCGGCAACTTCGGGTACCGTGTCTTCGTCGACAGTGCCCCGGTGCTGGAGAAGGCGCTCGCACGCAATGCCGGCCTGGGCTGGATCGGTAAGCACACGAATCTCATTCACCGCGACGCCGGGTCCTGGTTCTTCCTGGGTGAGATTTACACTGATCTGCCGCTGCCACTCGACGAGCCGTATCGCGAAGACCACTGCGGCCGCTGCACCGCTTGCATCGAGGTGTGTCCGACGCGCGCGATTGTGGCACCCTATCAACTCGACGCGCGTCGCTGCATCTCGTACCTGACCATCGAGCTGCGCAGCGCCATTCCGGAGCCGTTGCGTCCCCACATTGGTAACCGTATCTACGGCTGTGACGACTGCCAACTGGTGTGCCCGTGGAACCGCTTTGCACGACTTGCCGTGGACAGGGACTTCCGTGCCCGTCATGGTCTCGATGCGCCCGAACTTGTGAAGCTGTTCGGCTGGAGCGAGGAAGAATTCATGCGTCGCACGGAGGGATCCGCGATCCGCCGCATCGGCTATGACTGCTGGCTGCGCAACGTTGCCGTTGCATTGGGCAACGCCCCTTTCAGCGATGTAGTGGTCGCAACCTTGCGCACACGCCTTGAGGATCCCTCGCCGCTGGTTCGCGAGCATGTGCAGTGGGCACTGCGGCAACAGGAACGACGTCGTCACGCAGCGTGCGCATGTACGCCGCCCTAGCCAGGGCACGGGCTATACTCTTATTGGATTGTGCCTCAAGTATGTTGGACCGCACTCCCTCCAGCAGCGACATCGATCCGGCGGCCGGGATCCCCGAGCTCGGTTACCAGATCAATCCGCAAACCTATGAGTGGTCGGTGCGGGCCTTTCGCGCCGTCAGCAAGTGGCTCGGTGTTAATTTCAAGCTGCACCACGACAAGGGCCAGATCGAGGCCGGCGACATTTTTCTCTTCAATCACTTCGCGCGGGTGGAGACGTTCATCCCACAGTACCTGATTTACACGGAGACCGGCGCTTTCTGCCGCTCGGTCGCCTCCAGGGAGCTCTTCCGCAAGCAGGACGCCTTCACCCGCTACATCATCGAGCTTGGCGTGGTGCCGAACAATCACCCGCATCTGCTATTTCTGCTGGCCGCCGACATTCTCAAGGGGCGCAAGATCGTGATCTTTCCCGAAGGAGGCATGGTCAAGGATAGGCGGGTGCTTGATGAGCACGGCGAGTACAGCGTGTATTCACGCTCGGCGATGAAACGCCGCAAGCACCACAGCGGGGCCGCGGTGCTGGCGGTGCTGCTCGACGCATTCAAGGCGGCCGTGCTCAAGGACTACGAGCGCGGTCGCCACGAGCGCCTGGACCGGTGGCAGGAGGCGCTCGGGCTCTCCCAGCTAGAGGCGCTGGTGGCCGCCGCGCGCAAGCCTACCACCATCGTGCCGGCCAACATCACCTTCTATCCTCTGCACATCGACGAGAACGTGCTGCAGAAGTACGTGGAGCGCTTTGGGGGGAACCTCAGCAAGCGGGGCGCCGAGGAACTGCTGATCGAGAGCAACATCCTCCTGCGCAACACGGACATGGATATCCGCCTGGGGCGACCGCTGCGCCCGTCGGGGAACAGGGGCTGGTGGCAGAGGTTGATGGAAGCGTATCTGGCCCGCCGCGCCGATCGCCTGGAGGATTTCTTCACGCTTGACCCGGACGTGCGGCGATGGGATAGGCGCCTGCTTTCGAGAGTCATGCATCGGGCAGTGGCCCGAGTTCGCGACCGTTACATGCAGCGAATCTACGCGGCCGTGACCATCAATCTCAGTCACGTGGCGTCGCACCTCATCCTGCAGCTCGCCGCCACTGGCTTGAGAGAAGTATCGGCTGCCCGATTTCGCACGATGCTCTATCTGGCGGTGAAGCGCGTGCAGACGGTCAATGGCGTGCACCTGCACCGGGCGCTGAAGAATCCCGGCTCCTACGGGGGCGTGATTGACGGTGGTTGCCAGGGCCTCGAGGAGTTTCTGCGGGCCGCGAGCGAAGTTGGACTGCTGCACATCGGGGAGGGGAACATCCGCTTTCTCGACAAACTCCTGGCGGAGTGCGATTTTGACGTCATTCGCCGCGAGAATCCGGTGGTTGTCTACGCGAACGAGTCGGCGCCGGTGAAGCGCGTCCTCGAGATCATCGCTCAGGTGATAGCGGAGGTGGATTCGGTCAGCGAGGAGGATCTCGCCAGGCTGCGCTTCGACGACGAGCTGCTCAGTTATCACCATGACCTGAAGGTGTTCCGCAAGCCCAAGCACGAGGCTATCAACGCCCAGGAGACTGCTACCGCGAGCGGGGAGCCGTATCTGCTGGTGCCGGATCAGCGCCAGCCTTTAGGCATAGTGATGGTGCATGGGTTCCTCGCCTCGCCGGCCGAACTGCGCGGTCTCGCTGAGCATCTGGCGGGGCAGGGCTATCCGGTCATCGGTGTGCGTCTGAAAGGCCATGGCACCTCTCCGTGGGATCTGCGCGAGCGCAAATGGCAAGACTGGTTGACTTCGGTCCGCAACGGCCACGAAATCATGCGCGCGTTTGTCCCGCGCATTTGTCTCATCGGCTTCTCCACCGGCGGGGCGCTCTCGCTCATCTTCGCCGCAGAGCAGCCGGCGGCGCTGGCGGGCGCGGTCGTGGCGGCGGTGCCCATCAAGTTCCGCAACACCAAGCTTATCTTCGCGCCCCTCGTGCACACGGCGAACAGGCTGCTGAAATGGGTCTCCTCCGAAGAAGGGCCGTTCCCGTTTCGGGCGAACCAATCCGAGCATCCCCATATCAATTACCGGAACATGCCCATCCGCGGACTCTACGAACTGACTCGCGTCGTGGACGCACTGGACGAGGCATCGCCCGCCGTGCGGTGCCCGGTCACGCTGCTGCACGCGACGGAGGACACGGTAGTTGACCCGAAAAGTGCTCAACTCGTTTACAAGAAGCTCGGCTCGGCGGCCAAGACACTGCACATGATCCAATCGGATCGCCATGGGGTCATCAATGAGAACATCGGCGAAACCTGGCGCGTCATCGACGAAGTCCTCACCTCGCTGGCGAGCGAGCGGGGAGTCGTCGATGCGACCGGGGACGCGACGCGGGAGTGACCGGCGGCAGTCACGGACACGCAGGGAACAATTACCCCTCCGCCATCGGCAGACTGGAGAGAACATGCGAGGCATCCGTCCTGCGCGCCGGGCGGCACAACCAAGCAGGAAGTCAACAGTCTGAGGAACGGTAGCAAACCTGCGGGATGAATCCAGTGATACCCAGGCGCGCCTTCACTTTGTCCTCTATGCGCCAGGCTCTGCGGGGCTTCTGCGCCGCGCTGCTGGTTGGGGTGCTGGGTGCGCTGGTGGCCTCGGGGCAGGCCGACCCACGCGTTCAGGCACCGGACTTCACGCTCAGCCACGATGACGGCGAGGCTATGACGCTCAGCAACCTGCGCGGCAATGTCGTGGTCGTCGTGTTCTGGGCAACATGGTGTCCCTATTGCAAGCGGCTGCTACCCGGCATACAGAAGCTCGCCGACTTTTACCAGGGGGAGAGATTCAGGGTTCTGGCCGTCGATATCTGGGACGACGGGGATACTCGGCGGTACATGACCGAGCATGGCCTGAGTCTCGACGTTCTGTTAAACGGTGACCGCGTAGCCGAGCAATGGGGTGTGCGCGGCACGCCGACGACCGTCGTCGTCGGTGCAGACGGCACCATCCGCCTCGCCACCAGGACGTCCGACCCGGATGACCCGCAGCTTGCCAGCGTCCTCGAGAACGCGATGGCGGAGCTGTGATCAGACGGCGCGCGGGTAACGTCCGGTCGCAACCGGCACCGCCGCGCCAAGACCACGACGTTGCAGAGCGTTCCTAATCGCAGCCTCCGTGGCCGCTCGATTCGCCAGCTCAACATTACCAAGGCCGATGAGTGGCATATCCCCAGGATAGGGCTCTGTCGGGGCGCGAGCGATCGCTGCGCTTATCTCATGTAGCGCGAGGGGATGGATCAGAAAGGGATATCGGAAGACGACACCCGGCTCCGCGAAGCCGAGCACCGCAGCCTCGCCCCGTTGCCAAAGCGCGTCGAAGGTGGCGGCCGGGAACACGAAGATTGCGGCGTCTGCGGTGTGCTCCCAGAAACGCGCCACGGCGAGCGCATCACTGATCTCGTGCGAGAGCAGGAAGATGCCCAACTCGCGCTCCAGTTCTCCAAGCGGTCCTGAATCTTCACTCTCCCGCCAGTGTCCGGCGCAGATCGATGCGCGCAGGCCGCTGCGGACACCGCGGTAGAGAAATCCCTCCCTGCTATAGGTGCAGCCGAGGAACACATGATCGCGCTGGAGCAGTTCGTCGATCTTGCCGTGCCAGCCGCTGCGTATCACGCGTCTCGCCGGAGATCGCATACGGGTGTTATATCCGTAAGCGGTGTTAAGTGCCCTGCGACTGACTGCCGGCAATCCGTCGTCGTTGGTCATGACGGCAGGATAAAGCAATAAATCCCTTTGGCCACAGATTCCTCGTGCCGTATCTTTGCACAGCGGCGGTCCGCAGCCGACGGCGCGCGAAGAAAAGGGCGCGCAAGGTTCGCACCTTGCGCGCCCGGAGCTTACTGCGGACAGGCTGTTCTTTTTGGTAGTAGTGGTGAACCGGCGATTTGCGGTTAACGGGTGTGCACCTCATGCCCCACGCCTTGCCC
>JBQTIC010000133.1:0-2434 GCA_052388435.1 Chromatiales bacterium
TGCGGCACAGGGATGTGCCGCCATCTTCGAAGGCTGCAAGCCGTTGAAGATGAAGCAAAGCAAAAACCACGCTTTTTGCTTTGCGTGCTCTGAGAAGTCCAGGATGGGCTTATTCAGAGCTTCCCTAGCAGTTTCCTGATAGCCTTTCGCGGCGGCTTTTTGCCGCCGTTTCTTTTGGTGGGTTGTAACAGGCGCTTGATGCGGCCTCATCGCGCGGCTGCGATCCTCGATGAATAGCAAAGCGCAGCCGGCTAAAAGGGAATTTCGTCATCGAAGTCATCGGCAGCGCTGCCCTTCGCTGCCCCGGTGCGACTGCTGCCCGCGCGAGCGGATGCATCGGTTGCGCCGCCCGCCCTGGAGCCTTCCATCGCACCGCCGCCGCCGAGCATCTGCATCTCATCGGCGATGATCTCCGTGCTGTAGCGATCCTTGCCTTCGCTGTCCTGCCACTTGCGGGTGCGCAGCCTGCCTTCGATGTAAACCTGTCGCCCCTTCTTGAGATATTCGCCCGTGATCTCGGCCAGCCGGCCGTACATGACGACGGTATGCCACTCGGTGCGCTCGGTCTGCTCGCCGGTGTTCTTGTCCTTCCAGGACTCGGTGGTGGCGATACGGATGTTCGTCACGGCCGCTCCGCCGGCGGTGTATTTGACCTCCGGATCGTTGCCGAGATTGCCGATCAGGATGACTTTGTTTATGCCTCTGGCCATGCGTGCCGTCCTTAATTGTTTCTCAAGGTGGCGCAAGATTAGCAGATGTCCGCCGGGATGCTAACCCGAGGCGTGAGCGACGGCATGGAGCTCTGCCCGGTTCAGCACACCGGGGTCGACCTTCAGGTAGGCCACGCCCTCCTCGGCGACGACCACCGCTTCCTTGACACCCGCCACGGCCAGAAGCCGTCTGGTCAGCTCACCGGCCGCCGGCGGTTCCATGTCTCCGACGCGCAGCAGGTAGGTCACGGCCGGCTCGGGTTCGCGCATGGTGCAGGCAATCAGCCACCAGCCGCCGCTGGCCAAGGCACAGAACAGGAACACACTGCCGAGCCCGTAGACCTGCGACAGCCAGCCGCCGCACAACCCGCCGAAGAAGGTGCCCAGGAACTGACCGGTGGAATAGACGCCGAGTGCGGTGCCGCGCCGATCTGCCGGCGCCGCCCGGGACACCAGCGCGGGCAGGCTGGCTTCCAGGAAATTGAAGGCAGTGAAGAACAACAGCAAGGCCACCGAGAGCTGAATGAGTGTCCGATGTCCCAGGCAGAGGCTGAGCTGGCTCAACCCCAGCACTGCGACGGCGATGAGAAAGTACCTGCGGGTTTCCCCCTTTTTGTCGGCGCGGCGAACGAAGGGCAGCATCATCGCCACCGACGCGATGAGAACCGGCAGGTACACGCGCCAATGATGCTCCAGCGGCATGCCGACGTTGTGCCGCAGGGCAAGCGGGATGGCGACGAAGCTCGCGATCAGGATCATGTGCAGGAAGAAAATGCCGGCATTCAGCCGCAGCAGCTCGCGATCGCTCAGGATGGCGCGGATGTCGCGGGTGTCGGCCTCGCATTCGCGATGATGTCGGCTGTGCGGCGGATCGGGTACCTGCCAGAACAGGATCCCCAGAGCGACAGCCGCAAGCACGACACCGCTCCAGAACACCCCGTGCAGACCGCCCCAGCGCGTGAGGGCCGGCGCGACCACGAAAGCCAGGGCGAAGGCCAGACCGATGCTCATGCCTATCACTGCCATGGCCTTGGTGCGCTGTCCCTCGCGGGTGAGATCCGCCGCCAGTGCCATGATGGCGGCGGAGATTGCCCCGGCACCCTGCAACGCGCGTCCGGCGATGACGCCGTAGATCGAATCCGACAGCGCCGCGATCGCGCTGCCGGCGGCGAATACCACAAGGCCAAGACTGATCGTCCGCTTGCGGCCGAAGCGGTCCGACAGGGCGCCGAAGGGGATCTGCAGGAGCGCCTGCGTCAGTCCGTAGACGCCCGCCGCAAGGCCGACCAGTTGCAGAGTCGCGCCCTCAAGGTGGATCGCCTCGGGCGAGAATACCGGGAGCAAAAGGAACAGGCCGAGCATGCGCAGGAAGAAGATGAGGGCGAGCGATACTGCCGCCCGCATTTCCTCGGACGTCATGCCGTCGGCGACAGAACCAGCCTCAACCCTATTCACGTGTGCGACGGCGGCGATTTTCGCTGCGGTTTCGCGTAGCGCGGGTGCGGGACTGAGTCGCGCCTGCCGTGCCCGCACCCAAGCTGCGCCACCGGCGCACGGCGGCTGTATCTTTCTGGCCAGCAACGCATCGCGGGAACAGGGCTGAGATGGATTATTGTATTTTGCGTCATAGGGAAGCGGGCACGTATAGTAGCAGTTTCGTCAAGCCTGAACGTCTACGTAGACAGGTTCATGGACTGCATTCGCATCCGCGGCGCCCGGACCCA
>JBQTIC010000134.1:0-5788 GCA_052388435.1 Chromatiales bacterium
ACTACCTGGGCAAGACGATTCATGAACTGCGCCGACACGACCAGCTTACCATAGCCGATGTGGCCGACCAGGCCGGGATCAGTCGTGGCATGCTGTCGAAGATCGAAAACGGCCAGGTCTCGACCAGCCTGGAGACGCTGGGCAAGATTGCCGCGGCCCTCGGTGTCTCACTCGCCCACCTGTTCCGTTATTACAACGTGCCGGCCGGCACCGCCCAGTTGGTCAAGGACGGCGAAGGGATGGAGGTGGTTCGGCGGGGCACGCGCCGCGGCCACACCTACCATCTGCTTGCTTACGGTCAGGGACCACAGAAAACCTTCGAGCCGTTTCTGATCACGATGGATGACGCGAGTGAGGTGTTCCCCTCCTTCGAGCACCCGGGCACAGAGTTCATCTACATGCTGAAGGGACGGCTGCAGTACCGTCACGGCAGCCAGACCTATCTGCTTAATCCGGGCGATTCACTGACGTTCCGTGGCGAAGTCCCGCACGGCCCGGACAAGCTCATCAAGACTCCGATCACCTTTCTCGCCATCATCATCTATAACGACGATGGCGAAACATGAGGCCGAAGGACCTCTCCAAAGAACGTCGCAAGCGGGCGCCAGGTGGGGGCGGCCGGTGCGCAGAACCGGAGTATACACAAGGCGGTATGTGAGGATTTCGAACACCGCCCGAACCCACATCACGTCCGCGCGGCAGGTTTTCGGAGAGGCTGAAAGAAAAAGGGCGCCCGAAGGCGCCCACTACACGGTGGCTGGAGACAACAGGAAACTTACATGTGGTAGGCAGTCTCGCCGTGGTAGGTAGTATCCAAACCCTCGCGCTCCTCGTCTTCGTTGACGCGCAGACCGACCAGCAGCTTGACGATGAGCAGGGCGATGAAGGCGACGACACCGGACCACACCAGCGACGTGCACACCGCCCACGCCTGGCTGGTCAGCTGACCTGCGTAGCTGAACTCCCCCGCCGCGTTGGCGACATAGTCATACCAGCTCGTGCCGCCCAGCGAGGGGGAGCCGAAGATGCCGACGCTCATCGCGCCGATAATGCCGCCGATGCAATGTACGCCAAAGACGTCCAGCGAATCGTCATAGCCGAACATTGACTTGATCTTCGCTACGAAGAAGTAACACGCGGGCGACACGACCAGGCCGATGATTAGGGCGCCAACGGGGCCGACGAACCCGCAAGCCGGGGTGATCGCCACCAGGCCCGCTACCGCCCCCGAGGCGGCACCGAGCATGCTGGGCTTACCGCGGAAGATCCATTCCGAGGCCATCCACGAGAGCGCCGCCATGGCGGTGGCGACGAACGTGTTCACGAAGGCCATCGCCGCGAGGCCGGTCGCTTCGAGGTTGGAGCCCACGTTGAAACCGAACCAGCCCACCCACAGGAGCGATACGCCGACCATCGTCAGCGTCATGCTGTGCGGGGTGAGGGCCTCCCGCCCATACCCGATGCGCTTGCCCAGCATCATGGCGCAGACCAGACCCGCGATGCCGGCGTTGATGTGCACCACAGTTCCGCCGGCGAAGTCCAGCGCGCCCTTCTGGAACAGGAAGCCCGCCGTCGCTGTTGCCGCTACCGCTGCTTCGGCGTCGGTGTAGGCGTCCGGTCCGGCCCAGTACCACACCATGTGCGCGATCGGCAGATAGGAGAAGGTAAACCATAGCACCATGAACAGCAGCACGGCGGAAAACTTCATGCGTTCGGCAAAAGCGCCGACGATGAGGCAGGGTGTGATCGCCGCGAAGGTGGCCTGGAATGCGACATAGATGTACTCGGGAATGTAGACCCCCTTGCTGAAGGTCGCCGCTGGCGAGTCCACGGTGATGCCCTTGAGGAACAACTTGCTTAAGCTTCCGAAAAACGCGTTACCTTCGGTAAAGGCAACGCTGTATCCGTAGATGACCCACAGGACGACCAAGAGTGAAAACGTCACGAAGGTTTGCATGAGCACCGACAGCGCGTTCTTCGACCGAACCATGCCGGCGTAGAACAGGGCCAGACCAGGCACCGTCATGAGAATGACGAAGGCGGTCGCGACGATCATCCAGGCCGTGTCGCCTTTGTTGCAGTCAGTGGAACACAAAATGGACGCGGGTTCCCCTGCCGCCGGCGCGGTCGTCTCCATCGCAGGCTCTGCGGGCACCATCTCTTCCTGAGCGAAGGCAACTGCGCCTGCGCCTAAAGCCAGAATCAGCACTAAGAATCGAATCAAAGATTTCATGGCACTCTCCAAGGAGGAAATTCTATTTAAGGGCATTCTTACAGAGCGGCAGCGCCGGTCTCGCCGGTGCGGATGCGGATTACCTGATCGACGTCGAAGACAAAAATCTTGCCGTCGCCTATCTTTCCGGTCTTTGTGGCGTTGATGATCGCCTCGATGACCGGCTCAAGCTGCGACTCCTGGATCGCGACCTCTATCTTGACCTTCGGCAGGAAGTCGACCACGTACTCGGCGCCGCGGTAGAGCTCCGTGTGACCCTTCTGGCGGCCAAACCCCTTCACCTCGGTGACGGTGATCCCTTGCACACCCACTCCGGATAACGCCTCGCGGACGTCATCCAGCTTGAACGGCTTGATGATTGCCGTGATTAATTTCATTGGCTTAAGCTCCTCTGTTATTTCGCAACCCCGACGAACACCGGCGATGGCCCACACCGCGCGGTTAGGCCACCGCGTGAAGCCCGGTGTGCGTGAAGTGGGCTCCATTCCGAGCATCGGATGCGCCGCAATGTCCCCACGCTTCGAGCTGTGGTGTGATGGCGAGCACAGTGTGTGCCAAGCAATAAAATTGTTTACAATCATTATGTTGTGAGAATTCTTGCTAAGCGAATGAAGTATCGGCGCACCGTTTCGGGTCAGAACGGAAATGCAGGCACCGATTCTGTGCACTGGATGCACATGCCCTTGACGGTAGACGAGCCTTGCTTGAAATTAGACGGACTGGCGCGCGGCCGAATGCGGGGCACGCGAATGAGTGGCACTGTGAGGCTCAATGCCTTGATCGATCGGATTGCGACGCTGCTGCCGAACACAGGGAGCACCGTAGCCGCCGACCTGCGCAAGAACCTGCGCGCGGCACTGAGCAGCGCGTTGGCGCGCATGGATCTGGTCACCCGCGAGGAGTTCGATGTCCAGACGGCCGTGCTGACGCGCACGTACCAGCGTCTGCAGGAACTGGAGAAACAGATCGTGGCGTTGGAGCAGGCGCTCGCCGAGCGCTCCGAGCCTCCGCGCGACGGTTAGCCGCTACCTTTACAACCCGGAGGACACAGGGATGAGTGTCGCAATCGTTCACAGTCGCGCCCAGGACGGCATCGCGGCGCCCAGCGTCACCATCGAAGTCCACCTCTCCAACGGCCTGCCGAGCGTGTCGATCGTCGGTCTGCCCGAGACGGCCGTGAAGGAGAGCAAGGACCGCGTGCGCAGCGCTATCCTCAACAGCCGCTTCGAGTTCCCGCTGCGCCGCATCACCATCAATCTCGCCCCGGCGGATCTGCCCAAGGAGGGCGGTCGCTTCGACCTGCCGATCGCACTGGGGATCCTTGCCGCTTCCGGTCAGATCGGGGGCGACAAACTCAATGGCTTCGAGTTTGCGGGTGAACTCGCTCTGACCGGAGAACTGCGACCGGTGCGAGGCGTACTGACCATCGCGTTGGCCGCGCGCCGCGCGCAGCGCGCGCTGGTTGTGCCCAGGGACAATGCCGCCGAAGCCGGACTCGTCAGCGGGATTGCCGTCCTGCCCGCGTCACATCTGCTGGCCGTGTGCGCGCATCTGGACGGCGGTGCCCCGCTGCAACCGCTGACAACCGCAGTCACGGAGATGAGCGAGACGAGCGCGCTCGACCTCGGCGACATCAGGGGACAGCATCATGCCAAGCGCGCCCTGGAGGTGGCGGCGGCGGGCGCCCACAACATGCTGATGGTCGGTCCCCCCGGCACGGGCAAGACCATGCTGGCGAGTCGCCTGCCCATGCTGCTGCCGCCGATGACCGAGCAGGAAGCACTGGAGTCCGCTGCCGTGGCTTCGATCAGCCACACCGGTTTCTCGTCTGCGAACTGGGGCCGCCGGCCGTTCCGCAGCCCGCATCACACCGCCTCCGGCGTCGCGCTGGTCGGGGGCGGCAGCGAACCGCGGCCGGGTGAGATCTCCCTGGCGCACCACGGTATCCTGTTCCTGGACGAGCTGCCGGAATTCGACCGGCACGTTCTCGAGGTGCTGCGCGAGCCGCTGGAGAACGGAACGATCACCATCTCGCGCGCCGCCCGGCAGGCGAGTTTCCCGGCCCGAGTGCAACTGGTTGCGGCGATGAATCCGTGCCCCTGCGGATACTGGGGCGATGCGAGCGGCCGCTGCCGCTGCACACCGGATCAAATCCATCGCTACCGCGCCAGGATCTCAGGGCCACTACTCGATCGCATCGACCTGCAGATCGAGGTTCCCAATGTCCCGCAGGAGAAGCTCCTGCAGGGCGATGTCACAGGCGAGAGCAGCCGGTGCGTGCGCGAACGCATAGAGGCCGCGCGGGCGCGCCAACTCTCACGCACTGGCAAAGCCAATGCGCATCTCACAAACCGCGAAATCGAACGCTGCTGTCCGTTATCAACCGACGACCAGGCGTTACTGCGAAAAGCGATCGAACGATTGGGTTTGTCAGCACGATCTACGCATCGCGTTCTGAAAGTCGCCCGCACCATCGCCGATCTCGCCGGCAGCGAGCAGATCGAAACACCACACCTCAGCGAAGCGATCAGCTACCGGAGAATGGATCACCCCCCCATGCACAGATAATTTGTGCGTCGAAGTTCGGAGTTCGGGGAGTTCGGGGTCAGAGTAAAAATTCCCGATCACGCATATCGATCGACCAGTTTTTACTCTGACCCCGAACTAACCCCCGAACTACGAGTCCCTTCGTCTTTAGGCTTGATAAGCGTAAAGCGACACCTTACACTTTAGCAGGTGATAAAGAGCTTCCGGCACAAGGGCCTTGAACGCTTCTTTACCACCGGTAACAAATCCGGGATACAGCCAGTTCAAGCAGGGAAGTTGCGCTTGATGTTGACCGCACTGAGCGTTGCAGAGAAGCCAGAGGACTTGAACGTTCCCGCCTGGAGGCTGCATCCGTTGAAAGGTGACAGAGAGGGCGAGTGGGCTCTTCGCGTAGACGAGAATTGGCGGTTGGTTTTTCGATTCGATGGCCAGGATGTGGAACTGGTCGATTATGTGGATTACCACTAGGAGCTGACTATGGACATGCACAACCCCGCACACCCAGGCGCCGTCTTGCGGGAATACCTGCCAGCGGGCATGAGTGTGACCGAGGCCGCCAGGCGGCTGAAGGTGTCCAGGCAGGCGCTATCCGCGATCCTGAACGGCCGCAGCGGCATCAGTGCTGACATGGACCTTCGGCTGTCTTCTGCACTCGGTACGACGTCTGGTTTTTGGCTTCGCATGCAAGCCCAATATGACATGTGGGAAGCCAAGCGTAAGCGAAGACCGAAGATTGAGCGGTTCCGGGCGGCGGCTTGAAGTAGGAGAGGGGAGACGCGCTTTTCGCAGGAATCAATGCCAAAAACCCTCCTCGCGTCCGGACATGCGCCGGACTCGGTGCGGGCTGACAAGTCCCGGATGGACTTGTTAAGACCTTCCTCAGCTCACGCGGCCTCACTTGCGTGGGTGGTCTGGGCGAGGCGCTCGATATCGAGCTGCGCGATGAGAAACTCGACGAAGACGCGCACCTTGGGTGCGTGCATGCGTCCGGGCGGGAACACGGCGTTC
>JBQTIC010000135.1:0-24964 GCA_052388435.1 Chromatiales bacterium
GTCTTGGCTGGCAACGAATTGGGGCAGCGACATCTACTACTATCGCAATTTTCCCGATCACCGCAGCCAGATTGCGAGGCTGCTGCGCAGCATCGATTTCTACTCATGCGAATGTGGGCGCGACATCAAACTTGCGCGCGAGCTCGGCCTCACGGCGAAGATCATGCCTGTCATGCCCAATACCGGCGGCTTTGACATCGAACAGGTGGGGGCGCTGCGCCGCCTGCATTCGCCATCGGCCCGCCGCCTGATCATGATCAAGGGCTATCAGCACTTCGCCGGCCGGGCCATGACTGCTATCGACGCCCTCGAGCGCTGCGCCGATGTGCTCAAGCCGTATGAGCTGATGGTATTCTCCGCGAGCGAGGAGGTGGCAGCGCGGGCCCGCAAGCTTAGCAACGACGGCGTGCTTAATTTCTGGATTACCGACTACTTGCCGCACGATCAGATGCTGCGCCTGCAGGGGCGTGCGCGCGTATATATTGGAATAAGTATCTCGGACGCCATCAGCACGTCATTGCTCGAAGCAATGGCCATGGGGTCTTTTCCGATACAGACCAACACCTCCTGCTGCGACGAGTGGATCGCGGACGGGCGAAGCGGCTTTATCGTACCGCACGATAACGTCGACCTTATAGCAGACCGCATCCGTCGCGCCGTGACCGACGATGCGCTCGTAAATCAGGCCGCCGACATCAACTGGGAAACCGTGCAGGAGCGGCTGGATGAACGCCTGCTCCGGAAACAGGCTTTCGCCTTCTATGACGAGATCTACTCGGACCTGGAGCGGAGGAAGAGCTTGAACTAGCGACGTGAGCGCAGTTGTGTGAGCAGGGGCCATGGCGATCGAGCTTCCTCACACGGCAACGGGCATCGCAAAAGGGATGGTCAAGGGATGTCAGAACGAAAGAAGGTGCTGGTGCTGGGCGCAACCGGCATGCTGGGGCATAAGCTGGTTCAGAAGCTCGCCGACCGGTTCGACGTTTGCGGAACGGTGCGAGGTGATGCCGCGGAATACCGGAAACATCCAGCGCTTGCCACGGCCAGATTGCTGTCAGGCGTTGTTGCGGAGGACGTAGACTCGCTTGCGCGGGCGCTGGACTCGGCGCACCCGAATGTCGCGATCAACTGCACAGGCATCGTCAAGCAGCTCAAGGAAGCGACGAATCCGCTGGTGGCCATACGCATCAATGCGCTGCTCCCGCACCAGCTCGCCGAGCTGTGCGACGAGCGCGGCATACGACTAATCCATTTCAGCACCGATTGCGTCTTCTCTGGGCGGAAGGGTAATTACGCCGAAGAGGATCTCCCGGACGCAGAGGACCTGTACGGTCGCACGAAGCTCCTCGGAGAGGTAACAGCGTCAAGGTGTCTGACGCTGCGGACCTCCATAGTCGGCCGCGAACTGCGTCGGGGCCTTAGCCTGATCGAATGGTTCTTTTCACAACGGGGCAGACGTGTGAAGGGATTTGCGCGGGCGCTGTATACCGGACTGACGACGAATGCCATGGCAGATCTCGTCGCCTATCTCATCAGCGACTTTCCCGAACTGAGCGGCCTTTGGCATGTTTCGAGTAATCCGATCAGCAAGTACGACCTGCTTCAGATCGTAAACAAGTTGTTCGATCTCGGCATTACTATCGAGCGTGACGAAGAGTTTCTTTGCGACCGGCGACTGGATAGCAGCCGTTTCCGGGCAAGGACGAGTTTCCGACCGCAAAGCTGGGAGCAGATGATTGCAAAGATGCACGACGATCCAACCGTTTACGAGCTCTCCGGTGCTTACTGAAGGGTATGACAACACCAATGATTAATCTGACTGATAAGCGAATTCTCATCACCGGCGGTACCGGCTCGCTCGGCAAGGTGCTGCTCCAACGTCTGCTAAGCGGGGCGGTGGGGAACCCGGAAAAGATCATCGTGTTGTCCCGCGATGAAGCCAAGCAGCACGAGTTGCGCGTGGAGTACCAGCACCGGCGCTCGGCGACCGACGAGATAATCTACCGCAACTTTGCCGAGAGGCTCGAGTTCCTGATCGGGGACGTGCGGGACTTCCACTCGGTTGCAAGTGCGCTGCGCGACGTGGACATCGTCTTCAACGCGGCGGCACTGAAGCAGGTGCCGACCTGCGAGTACTTCCCTTACGAGGCCGTGCAGACGAACATCGTGGGCGCCGAGAATATCGTGCGTGCCATCCGCGATCTGCGCCTTCCAGTGGAGACCGTCGTCGGCATCTCCACCGACAAGGCGGTGAAGCCGGTCAATGTCATGGGCATGACCAAGTCGATACAGGAGCGCATCTTCGCGCGCGCGAACCTCACGGTCTCGCGTACCCGGTTCGTGCTTGCGCGCTATGGGAACGTGCTCGCCTCGCGCGGGTCGGTGATTCCGCTGTTCCACGAACAAATACGGAACGGCGGACCCGTCACCATTACCAGCGCGGAGATGACCCGATTCCTCCTGAGCCTGGATGAAGCCGTGGACCTGATCCTGACCGCGGTGGCTGAGGCGCGCCCCGGGGAGACCTACATCCCGCAGGTGCCCTCTGCCCGTATCGTGGATGTCGCAGCGGCGCTCATCGGCGACAGGAAGATCAAGATGGTGACCACCGGTATCCGCCCGGGAGAGAAGGTGCACGAAGTGCTTGTGTCGGAGGAGGAAGCGCACCGCACTATCCAGCGCGGCAAGCACTACGTGATTATGCCGATCCTGCCCGAGCTCCAGGATCCAACCGTTACAGGCCCGTTCCTCGAGCGTGAGTACAGCTCCGCCGATGACCTTATGGGTGCAGAGGAGGTTCGCGAGCTGCTCATTCGACGCAATCTGATGGTCGACCACGAACTCGAGCTGGAAGGCGAACTGCTTCGCTAGGGCCCCGCGGGGAGACATTGGAAGCACAGACCTGTCCCACGGATCGTGTGCACGCAAGGCCGGGAGTACTCGCCGGCGTAGGTGGCCAACCTGCGCTTGATTGTGCATCGTCGTGGAATCTGCTGACGCCGCGCGCTGCACAAGCCCGGTTGGCCTGGGCTTGAAGTCCATGCGGGCAAGCTGGGTGAGGAATGGGAAGATCGGAGGGGCCGCAGTGGAAATTCCGCGAGCCACCCACGAACGGGGCGCGTTGTCCCTGCTACGATGCGCCGTAAGGTGGCTGTTCCTCAGCCCATCTGGGACACCGTTTCGGCCCTGGTATGTAACCCTGATAGGCGCAGCCGCGATTCTCGGCGTTGGCTTTGCCGTGGTGCAGCCGGTGGTAGGTCCTCGAAACCAAGCGATGCCCGCGGCAGGCCATGCGCTACGCTCGTTCGAGCTGGCGGTCAACTGGACACAGTGCGGACGGTTTCCCTATCTGCTGGACACAGAGCCCGCCGTGCGCGATCTCGTGGCCAAGAACGCCGATATTCTGGATGTGCCGCTATCACAATTGCTGGCGAAAGTTCGTGGCACGAAAGAGAGCTATTGCGCGGCTGCCAACCGCCCTTTCGTTAACAATGAGAATTCCCTGACCCTGCTATTTGCTGCAGTGCTGTGGGTCGGTGGGGACATCACGCTCAATCAGGTAGGAGGCGCCTTTTACGTCCTTAGGCTGGCAGCCTTGTCCGTTTTCGTCATTGCAATCTTCCGCCTCGGATTGAGTGCGGCGCTCAGCCTTCTCACCTTTGTTGTTGGTGCCAACGTCATCGAACAGGCCACCGCGTACACGCCCTACTCACTGTATCCGTTCCTGCTGCCGGCCCTGCTGCTCTACACAGTGCTGCTGCTGGCGGGCTTGGGTGCCCTCGGTACCCGCCGATGGCTGTTAGCTGTGATAGCGTTGATTTGCATCGGCATGTTCGGTGCCTTCTACTTCAATCTGCGGACAAGCCATCTGCCCATAGTGTTAGCCGGATTTGGGATCTGGTTGATCTTCGTCTACCGGCTATTGCGCCGCGACCTCCTGCCGGGCTCCAGGCGGCTGATTGGAGTACTCCTGGCTTCCATAGCGCTGTTCGGCGTCGGATTCAGCGCGGTCCACCATGGAATGGCGGCTCCAGTCGCCCGCACAATGCCAACGGCTGAACGGTCGTATCACGTCGTTGCACACCCACTCGTTCTCGCCCTTGCGACTCCCGAGAATCCGCTGGCGAAGCGCGAAGGGATCGAGTGGCTGGATCGCGTAGGCCTCCAACTGGCACGCCGCGTCGATCCGGCCGTGACGTACTTGGGGCCAGGCTACGAAGAGGCGCTCTGGCGATATTACTGGCAGCTCTGGACCAAGTATCCAGGAGAGATGGGGCGCCTTTACCTCGAGAAATGGAAGCTCGCCGGAGCGGGAGCGCTTGCCATGATTCAGGAGGGCCGGAAGGGCACGCGCCTCCTGATGCAGCCGCTGTCGTTCCTGAACAATGGTGTGGGCATAACGGCTGTCTTCGGGTTCCTGTTCGCCTGGGGTATGCTCTGGCCGCGCAGAAGGGGGCATTACCTCATCGCCTGTGTCGTGGCATTTCTTGCGGCTTCATGCCTGCTCGTGGAAGGCGAGGCGGCTTTCATTTACTCGTTGTTCAAGCCTGCCTATCAGCATCCTCTGGCTTTCGGGCTTGGATTGGCATTGATCCTTTTTTATCAGGCTATCATGAATTATCTTGGTTCTCTGAAGGGAGAGGCGTCCCGCGCCAGCTCGGATTCCGGACAAACGATACGCGATTTCGGCACGCAATGGACCACATACAGTGATACGGCTGGTTTCTTTGGCTCGGCCGACCTTCTCGCCGACTTTATCGGCCCATTCCCCATAAGCAATTTTCGAGGAGCTGCCGTCGTCGACATCGGTGCGGGGACAGGGCGTCATGTTCGGGCGCTGCTGGAAGCCGGAGCTGCCAAAGTCGTAGCAGTCGAGCCCTCCGAATCGATACGGGTGATCATCGAGCGCGTCGCCGAGCAGTATCCGGACAAGGTGGTGGCATTAAACGTCAGGGGAGATGAGCTACCGGCGCGCGCGGATATGGACTACGTAATAAGTATAGGCGTCATGCACCATATACCGGATCCCGTACCTGTTGTACGCGCAGCGTACGGCGCTCTGAAGCCCGGAGGCAAATTCATCGTATGGCTGTATGGAAAGGAAGGGAACGAGCTTTACCTGCTGCTCGTCACGCCACTGCGATGGCTTACAAAGCATCTACCGCACAAGGCGGTCGCCGGCCTTGCGTGGCTGCTCGATATCCCGCTCGCGGGCTACATCCGGCTATGCCGCGCCATACCGAGCCTCGGGTGGCCTCTACGAGAATACATGACGGAGATCCTCGGCAAGCTGCCAGCCGACAAAAGGAGGTTAGTGATCTACGACCAGCTGAAACCCCATTACGCTCGCTACTACTCGCGTGCAGCGGCGCTGGCGCTTTTGCAGACGGCGCCTTTCAAAGTCGAGATCCATCGCCGCAGGGGCTATAGCTGGGTAGTAATCGGCACGAAGCCCCACCCTGAGGCATGTAGCAGTGCATGAGGCAACGCCCCTCGCGGACGATAGAACGCTGGTGAGCGTCGTAGTGCCTTTCTACAACGAGAGCACGACGCTGAGGGAGCTAATGACGAGGCTTGCAGCGGCGACGGATCCGTTGCGCGAGGGTTACGATTTCGAATTCATATTGGTTGACGACGGAAGCCGCGACGATGGTCTCCGGATCGCGCGCGGGATGATTGCGCAGGAACCCCGCTTGCGGGTCATCGAGCTACGGCACAACTATGGGCAAACAGCGGCGCTCCAGGCGGGTCTCGATGCCGCAAAGGGAAACATCATCGTGTCCATGGACGCAGACCTGCAGCATTTCCCGGAAGAAATTCCGCTCTTCCTGCAGAAGATCGAGGAAGGTAATGACGTCGTTTGCGGCTGGCGCCACCAGCGGCAGGAGACGATTCTCCGGCGCTGGCCGTCCAGGATGGCAAATTACATGGTCAGACGTGTATCAGGCCTGCAGATTCGGGACATCGGGACGACATTCAGGGCGTACCGCCGCGAGATCATGCAGGACCTGCGACTCCTCGGAGAAAACCACAGGTTCGTTCCGGTTTTCGCCAAGACCGTCGGGGCTCGCATCGACGAAGTACCGATCCGGAACATAACGCGGCCACACGGGCGGTCAAACTATGGGTTGGGCAGGACATTGAATGTCCTGATCGATGTGTTTTTCCTGTATTTCTTCGTGCGATACCTTGACCGTCCCATCCGAATTTTTGGAAAGGTCGCCCTTGCCTCCTTCGTCATCGCCGCCGTGATCACCTTATGGCTGGCATGGATCTGGCTCGACACCGGCCGAGCCGTGGTACGCGAGCACAGCGGGCTGTTCATCGTCGCCGTGATGCTGTATCTGGCCGCAGGACAGTTCCTGCTTGCAGGCATCCTGGGAGAGATGCTAACCCGTATCTATTTCTCGTCGCACGAACGGGCGCCGTACAAGATCCGCAGGATCTGGTCGCACGACACGATGGGCTGAATGGCATAGCTCATTATGTGCGGCATCTTCGGGCGGCTGGCGACCGTCGGCACGATTCCGGATCCGGAACCGCTGATTGCGGCAACCAGCCTGCTGTTGCATCGCGGTCCGGACGAAGGAGGGTGGTGGTGGGAAGGCCCGTTCTTCCTTGGGCATCGGCGTCTGGCGATCATCGATCTGGCGCAGGGCCACCAGCCGATGGCAAGCCCCGATGGACGCTACGTGGTAGTTTTCAATGGAGAAATCTACAACTACATCGAGTTGCGCGAGGCATTGACGAGGGAAGGCTACCGCTTCCGTACCCAATCAGACACCGAAGTACTACTAAATGGCTACCATGCTTGGGGCGTGAACCTGCCCCGATATCTGGTAGGAATGTTCGCGTTTGGAATAGCCGATCGTATAGATGGCAGCCTGTATCTTGCGCGCGACCGCTTCGGCGAGAAGCCGCTGTTCGTCCATGAATCCAGTCGCGCCGTCACTTTTGCGTCAGAGCTCGGGCCGCTCATCTCTCTCCCGGATGTCGAGGCGAAAATTGACGAGGAGGCACTGGGCGGCTACCTGTGCCTGAACTATGTTCCGGGCGACCGCACGCTGGTGCAAGCCATTCGACGAACTCCCCCCGCCTCGTGGTCCTTGTATAGCCGGACCGGCGTTCGGTGCGAAACGTACTGGACACCGCCTGTCGCGGATCGCGACGGTTGCCGTTTGAAGATGAACGATGTGGTGCCTCGTCTGCAGCACCTCTTGGATGAAGCGGTCCACATCGCATTGCGCAGCGATGTACCGGTGGCTCTCTTCCTATCGGGGGGTATCGACTCCTCAGTCATCGCCGCCAGTGCCGTGCGGCAGGGCAGGCTGAAGCATGCTTACTGTGTCGATTTTGCGGAACGGAGTTATAGCGAGTTCTCGCAAGCGGAGGCCGTGGCGCGTGCCTTGGGCTTGGAACTGCGGCGCGTAAGGCTGACGGCGGCGGCCCTGGAGGACTTCTTCCATATAGTCGAGCACGCCGACGATCCGCTGGCAGATTCGTCAGTGTTGCCGACGTGGACACTGTCCAGGGAAGCGGCGCGCGACTACAAGGTGGTGCTTACGGGAGACGGGGGCGACGAGCTCTTTGGAGGATACCTTACCTACAAGGCAACTGCTCTGCACAGCCGATTCGTATCCAGGGCACCGATGTGGCTCCGGCAAAGCATTGCGCAGTTCGCGCAGCATATTCCGGTGGCAGAGTCTAAAGTTTCCTTTGGTTATCGGATGCAGAGGTTTCTGCGTGCGGCCTCGTTGCCGAGTCGCGAGGCCCACTTCACTTGGAATGGAGCGTGGCTCCCGAAACAGGCGAGCCGGCTATTGAAGACGACTGCCGCGGCAGCCCTTGCCGCACGGGCGATCACGGAGCTCACAAAGCGGCACGGTCTGCCGGAGCCGCCCGATCTGAACCACCTGCAACATGCCGACGTGGCGGAGTATTTGCCCAACGATATTTTGACGAAGGTCGATCGCATGACGATGGCACACGGACTGGAAGCCCGGGCGCCTTTCCTGATTCCGACGGTTGCGGAATTCGGCCTGAAGCTCCCCGAACATTTCAAGCTCACGGTGCTCGGAAGGACTAAACGCATACTGCGAGAGCTGGCCTCCGCCACCTATGGTGATCAGATAGCCAGGCGGAGGAAGCAAGGGTTTAGCATCCCAATTCACCAGTGGCTGCGCGGGCCTGCAAGGCACCTTACCGAGGATCTGCTCGCGGAGAATTCGCTTCGTGAAGTGGATTTCTTGGAAGCCAAGGCCGTGACGGACGCGAGAGATCAGCATTTGCGGGGAAGGGCCCAACTTGGCTTCGAACTTTGGGGATTGATGGTCTTGGTCGCGTGGTACCGCGCCCGCATGCGAACCAGGCCCGCCCCGCGCGCTGTGGCGGACTCGCTGAGACCCGTGGTCTTTCCTCTTACGGCCTGAAGCTTGGTGCAGTTGTTCAGACTTGGCTGATGGCCTCGGCAAATCGCCTGCAGCGATCCAAGCGGGGGCATTCTGCGGAAATATAGGTATAAAGGCTGAGATGATGAGCCGGCAGCGGAAAGCGGATCACCGATGTTCTCGAGAAGAACCAGCGCATCAGAGTGATGATGTCCTCGGCGCTGTTGATATGCTCGTATCGCATCAGCACGCCATAAGGCAGCCGATTTCGAAGCCAGTAACTCAATCCAGTCGTAGCACGCCAACCAGCACCCCAAAGGGCTCCTCCTTCACTGGGGATGCAGTGTTGCATCTGACCGTCCTTCGCAAGGAGGAGCGCCGAACAAGCGATGACTTCGGGGAGGTTCTCCAAGTGCTCAAGAACAGCGATTGAGATGATCCTGTCGTAACGGATGTTTGGCGGGACTTCCCTGATGTCGCGATAGCGGTGCCGTACCCGAATGTGCTGTGCGCTTTCACCGTAAAGCGCATCGAAGGGCTCGACGACGTCGTATATTTCGGCTTGCTCGTATGGCACATGGTTTAATGTACCGGCACCCAGTTCGAGGATACTACCTGCCTTCCCGTACCTGGCTACGACACGATGCATCCAACTTTCCGCCGACTGGACCAACTTTGCGATTCGGGTGACACCGGTGCGATTCAGGCGGTACTCACGTTCATAGATTCGCCGGTACGCTTCGGGCAGATGCGGCCGATGTCGCGGATAGGTGCGCAGCAGCTGTTCAGGATCGGTCATTGTGGATAATTGTGACCCGGTCGAGCGCATTGTCGGTGACAGCGTTGCGTGCGCAACGCCTCAAGGAGGCAAGATTATATTGAAGATTTGGCCGTTGTACCGTTAATCGAGTGGCGACGAGGTGGCAAAGGGGTTATCGGAATGGCCTACAGAGGAGTTTCCACGGTATGAGCACGAAGCCTCTCAGCGAAAAGCAGGAAGAGCACTACGACCGCATACATAGCGCCTACAGACTCCACTATTTCGACGAGTCGTCAATGGCCTATCGCGAGCGGTTCGTCTACGACATGCTATTCGAGGGGCTCGATCTCAACGACAAAACGGTCGCTGATCTCGCCTGTGCCAGCGGGTACAACTCTCTCGCAGTCCTTCGACGCTATCCGCGGGCGGCAACTATTGGATTTGACATTTCTGCGAAAGCCTGCGGCGATTACCGATCGCTGGTAAAGAACGAAGCCTACGAGATCGATTTGACGGCGGGAGAAGACGCCGGCGTCAAGGTGGACGTTGCCATGATCGTTGGGGGCCTGCATCACTGCGTCAGCAATCTCGCGGGCACTTTTGCAACAATTGCCGGCATGGTGAACCCCGGCGGACTCCTGCTGATGTACGAACCGAACAAAGCGTGCTTCCTCGAGACGGTGCGAAGGATTTGGTATCGGGTCGATCCGTATTTCAATGCAGAATCCGAGCACGCACTCGACCACGACGAGATATTGGCGCTCGCGTCGAAAGACTTCGCCCTCATTGATTGTCGCTATTCTGGCGGCCCGGCCTATTTCCTGATACTGAACAGTTTGATTTTCAGGGTTCCGTCTAGCTGGAAGAAAATACTTTCAGGGCCTCTGTTCGCTCTCGAGAGCCTGTACGACCGGCTGCCAGGAAGAACCTTTTTCCCGACGTTCATAGCGCGCTGGCAAAGGAAGTCACAGTGAAACCCTCCGACACCAGGCGCGAGGATTGCCTGCTTGATCGCAGACCAGGCAAACAGAGCGAGGGCTTGGAATACAGGGCGGAACTCACGGTGGGCGGCAGGCAACGGTCGGGCCGGGTTCGAATCGTGGTTGGTTATGCGATCTCGGCGATCTGCATAGCGCTGCTCTGGAAGTACGTTGACTGGGAGGAGCTTGTCGCGGCCTTCCGGCAGGCAGATTTTCTTCCGCTTGTCGCGGGAACGGCCATGGTATGTCTGTGCTATGGAGTCTTCGCGTTGCGATGGCGCCTGCTGCTGACCAATAAACCCGGTTTGCCGCTGGGAACGGTCTTTTCCATTCTTATGATGGGCTACCTGACGAACTTGTTGCTTCCACTCCGCCCAGGCGATATTCTTCGCGCCGTCCTCGTTGATCGAGCGTTCGACTACGGCACGATGCGGGCGCTCAGCAGCATTGTCCTTGAACGACTGCTGGATGTAGTAGCGCTGCTGCTATGTGGGCTGGCAGTTTTCGCTCTCGTGGACGTCCCCAGGGCGTTAGGGGAGGCACTTGTGTCGCTCACCCTGATGGGTCTCGTCATCTTTCTGGGTATCGCGGCGCTAGTATGGTCAACGAAGCCGCTGGCTTACCTGAGCGAAGTGTCGCCAGCGGCTTTCAAAAGATTTCTTGACGCGGCAGTGAGAGCGGTCACGGACTTCGGCGAGTCGCTGAAGCATCTCGCCGAGGACAACCGATCGTCGCGGATACGACTGCTCGCCATCGGCGCGCTGAGCGGCGTGGGATGGAGCATGTTCGCTGGCGCGATGGTCGCGTGTGTCATGGCGGTCAGGCCAGAGACGCCGATCGGTGCCGGAATAGCGTTGGCGGTCGTTACAAATCTCGGTGCAGCAATACCTTCATCGCCTGCAGGTATAGGGGTTTATCATGCTCTGGGTGTGGTCACCCTCAACGGGTGGGGCGTACCGATTGGTGACGCACTAGCCATCGCTACTGTCAGTCACGCACTTGTCGTAGGCACCCAAGCTGCACTTGCATTGGGGAGCCAGGGGACGCAGGCCTCAATGAAAGGCTTCCGCTTTGGGAAGTTCCGTAGAACCTTATGGGATCACGAAGCTGAGTAGTCCCACCGGCCTAGTGCGTGGCCGGATCTTTTGGACGCGGATCCCCCGTGATCGATCACACGGGACACCTGCGAGGGACCGAATGGAGGTTGGTCCCGTTGGCTCTTTCAGAGGCGTGAAGCGTTTCAAGCACGGGGTGGCGGGCACCCGGTAGTTCGCGGCACACCGGTCGTGCCAGGCTGCCATAGGGAAAAAGTCGAACGGAGAGAGACGCTCGCTAATGAAAATTGTTACCGTGCTCGGCACGCGGCCCGAGATTATCCGGCTGAAGCTGGTCATCGAAAAGCTCGATTCCCTGTGTGACCATGTACTGGTACACACCGGGCAGAACTTCCATCCTACCCTCAGCGATACTTTTTTCGAGCAGCTCCGCGTTCGCAAGCCGGATCACCACCTCGGGGTGCGCGCAGAGACCTTCGGCGAGCAGGTGGCCCAGATACTGACCGGGTGCGAGAAGGTCTTCCGGGAGCAGAGGCCGGACCGGCTGCTTATTCTGGGAGACACTAACTCCAGCCTGTGCGCCATCGTGGCCAAACGTATGCTCATGCCTGTTTTTCACATGGAGGCGGGAAACCGCTGCTACGACGACCGGGTGCCGGAGGAGGTCAACCGCCGGCTGATAGACCATTCCAGCGATATTCTGATGCCCTATACCGAGCGGAGCCGGGCGAATCTGCTGCGCGAGGGCATCCTCAGTGATCGCATTTTTGTGACCGGTAATCCGATCCACGAAGTCATCGAGCACTTCAAGGAAGAGATCGGGGCTTCGAAGGTGCTGGACCAGCTAAATCTGAGCAAGAACGGCTACTTCCTCGTAACGATGCACCGTGCGGAAAACGTGGACATCGAGAACCGCTTGCGGCGGCTTACTTCAGCACTGGTTCACCTGCAAGAGCGCCACCGCATCCCGGTGATCGTGAGCACGCATCCGAGAACACGCGCGCGTATGGAATGCGCCGACCTCAAGGTCGAGGACCGCGACGTGCGCTTCCCCGATCCGTTCGGGTTCTTCGATTTCATCACGCTCGAGCGCAACGCGCGCTGCGTGCTGAGCGATAGCGGGACCGTGCAAGAGGAATGTGCTTTGTTTGGCGTGCCGAATGTAACATTGCGCGACGTTACAGAGCGCCCGGAGACCGTGGAATGCGGGAGCAACATACTGAGCGGCGGAGATCCGGGGAATATCGTTGCGTGTGTTGACAAAGTACTGGCGCTTCGGGCGCGCTGGGTGCCGCCTCCGGAATACCTGGCGCCGGCGGTCAGCGACGCGGTCGTGCGCATTGTCTGCGGCTACCACATGAGCCTTGAGAGACGGCTTGACTGATGGTCGCGGTCCGACTGCTTAGCAACTTCTTAAGGGTCCCGAGACGGTAACAAGCGCTTATGCGTGGTGCTACGGGACCCGGAAGTGAAGAGGCGCCACGACAATCGGCTGGGAGCCGTCCCTCGGTCCTCGTGTTCTCCGATTACTACCTGCCCGGCTTTAAGGGTGGCGGCACGCCGCGAACGATCTCGAACCTCGTGGCTTATCTCGGTGACGAGTTCGACTTCTCAGTAATCACGCGCAATCGTGATTGCGGGGACTCAGTGCCATATACGGACGTGGCGCAGGAAGGGTGGGTTCGAGTCGGCAAGACACAGGTCTCATATCTGTCGGACGGCAGCTACTCATTGCCGGCAATCGCTCGTCTGATGTATGAGACGCCCTGTGAAGTGCTTTATTTCAATAGTCTTTTCTCGCCGAAGTTCACACTCCTGCCTCTGTGTTTATGGCGCCTCGGGATCTCACAGGCGCGTCGGGCAGTGCTCGCGCCGCGGGGTGAGCTGAGTGACGGCGCGCTTTCGATCAAGCGGAATCGTAAGCGCGCGTTCCTGGTCATCGCGCGTGCCCTTGGAGTGGTCGACCGTGTCCTTTGGCAGGCCTCTGGCGTCCACGAGAAGGATGATATCCGACGCTGGTTCCCCCACGCGGCAGTGGTGGTCGCGCCCGATCTTCCTGGGCCGGCGCCGATTCTCGGCCAGGCCGCGGTCAGGGCGCCCAAGAGCGCCGGAGAGCTGAAGCTGGTGTTCCTTGGCCGCATCGCGCCGGTCAAAAACTTAAAGCAGGCGCTGGATCTACTGCGTCCCTTGAGTTGCAACGTCGTCTTTGACATCTACGGGCCGATCGAGGACTTGAATTACTGGAAGGGGTGCCAGCGCATCATCGCAACGCTGCCCGCTAACGTTACGGTCCGCTATAAGGGGGCAGTCGCGCACGAAGCGGTACCTACGATTCTGGGCGCGTATCATGTGTTTTACCTCCCGACGCTGGGGGAGAACTTCAGTCATGTGATGCTTGAAGCTTTGAGTTGCGGATGTCCCGTACTCACCAGCGATCGGACTCCGCGGCGTAACCTGGAGGACGTTGGGGCCGGATGGGACGTGCCGTTGGAAGATACGAAGCGCTTTGTAAGTATCCTCCAACAGTGTGCCGACATGAGTGAGAGCGAGTTCCAGCGACTGTCGGCATCTGCGGGTCGCTACGGTCTAGCGCAATGCGATCCAAGAGGAGCCATCGAGAGCAGTAGGAGGCTTTTTACCGGTAGCCGACCCCAGGAAGAACCGACTGACAGAAGCTGAAGTCATGCAAACGATAGAGGGGGAGCAGCGGCTGACGGCGGGAAAGGTGCTGATCGTCAGTCAATATTTTTGGCCGGAATCGTTCCGCATTAACGACCTGGCGTTGGGGCTGAGGGATTCGGGCTATCGCGTGGAAGTGCTCACAGGCAAGCCCAATTATCCCACTGGGTCATTCTTTCCTGGCTATGGCTACTGGAGCCCTCTTCACGACGACTACGAAGGCATACCTGTAGCCCGAGTTCCAATGGTACCGCGGGGCAGTGGAAGCAGAGCATGGCTGGCAGTCAACTACCTGTCATTTGCCTTATCCGCAAGCGCACTGGGACCTTTCCTCTGCAGACACCGCCACGACGTCATTTTTGTCTACGAGCCATCGCCGATAACCGTCGGCCTGCCAGCCATCGCCTGTAAAAAACTGTGGGGTGTTCCCATCGTGTTCTGGGTGCAGGATCTCTGGCCGGAAAGTCTGTTTGCAACAGACGCTGTCCGCTCGCTGGCTGTCTTACGCACAGTGCGCATGCTGGCAAAGTGCATTTACCGGCATTGTGATCTAATTCTTGTGCCGTCGGAAGGTTTTCGAAGCCATATCGAGGCACTCGGTGTCGACAGCAACCGGATCCTGTATTTCCCCAACAGTGCGGAAGCGCTCTATCAGCCGATGACCGTTGCCTCGAATGCGCCCGAGTGTGCGGTGCTGCCCGACGGGTTTCGCGTCATGTTTGCTGGAAACGTCGGCGTTGCTCAGGATTTTGCGACGATCCTAGAGGCAGCAGAGCGGCTAAGAAGCAAGCAGGATATCCACTGGATAATCCTTGGAGACGGCCGCATGTTTACATGGGTTCAGGAGCAAGTTGAGCGGCGGGGCCTCACCAGCAATGTGCATTTGCTGGGTCGCTACCCAATGGAGGTAATGCCGAAGTTCTTCAGTCTTGCAGATGTCATGCTAATGACACTGAAAAAGCAGCCGATTTTTGCTCTCACCATACCGGCAAAGTTGCAGTCTTATATGGCCTGCGGAAAGCCAGTCATAGCCGCAATCGAAGGCGAGGGTGCGCGGACTGTCAGTGATGCGAAGGCTGGGCTGACGCCACCGCCAGAGGATGCAGACGCACTGGCAGACGCGGTTTTGACGATGTATGGCATGACAGTCGCGCAGCGGACGGAGATGGGCATGGAAGCGAGGCGCTACTTCGAGCGTCATTTCGAGCGCGAGATGCTCCTGCAGCGCCTGGACCGTTGGGTCCGCGACCTGATCCGGAAATGTCGCGACACGCCAAAGGTGTAGGGGCTGCGACGCGTTTCAGGGCATATCGAGAGTGGGAGCCCGCTGCGGCCGTAAGCGTACAGGTTAGAAGGGATGACAGCGACAGACAAGCAGCAGATCCGGCCGGGGCACCGTGTGCTGGTGACCGGCGCCAGCGGTTTTGTGGGACGCACGCTCTGTGATCTGCTCCTGCGGGCCGGCTACCGCGTTAGCGGCAGCAGCCGTGCACCGGCGTCACCTGCCGCGGGCTCGGGCGCGCTTGAGTGGGCACAGGTGGGAGCGCTGTCGGCGCAGACCGACTGGTCGCAGGCCCTGCAAGATGTGGACGCGGTGGTCCACCTCGCGGCGCGCGTGCACCAGCCTGGTGAGCGCACGGCGCGAACGGAGGCGCTCCATCATCGCTCGAATTATGAGGGCACCGTCCGACTGGCGGAGATGTCCGCCTCTGCGGGTGTGCGGCGCCTGGTCTTCCTCAGCACGGTCAAGGTGAACGGCAAGCGCACGGTGCGCCATGCCGACGGCAGTTGGCAGCGCTATTCCGAGGACGATGTCCCGCATCCCCAGGGCGCGTACGCGCAGAGCAAGTGGGAAGCGGAACAGGCGTTGCTTGAGATTGCGGCGCGCGGGCCGATGGCAGTGACCATCCTGCGCCCACCGCTGGTCTACGGTCCCGGTGTGGGCGCCAATTTCCTGCGACTCGTGCGCGCAGTGCAAAAGGGTGTGCCCCTGCCGTTCGCCCGAGTCGTCAACCTGCGCAGTCTGGTTTATGTGGAGAATCTCGCTGAGGCAATCCTGGTGTGCATGGAAAGCCAGGCAGCCGCGCACAAGACTTATCTGATCAGCGATGTCGATGTGTCGACCCCCGATCTCATCTACGCGATCGCCAGTGTCCTTGGCCGGCGCCCGCGGCTGATCCGCATGCCGCTCTGGGCCCTGCGCCTGGGGGGAGTGTTGACCCTGCGCAGCGCCGCCGTCTCGCGTCTGCTCGACTCGCTGCTTATCGATGACTCACGCATCCGTCGCGAGCTGTTCTGGACGCCTTCGATGACGATGCAGCAGGGACTGGCCAGGACGGCGGCGTGGCTGGGCGTGAAGGCCCCGGAGCCGGGTTACAGAGCGCGTCGCGCACCAGGCGCAGCACGAAGCTAGCCGCTCATGCCCGGGATGATCGTGATTGCGCTGGTGGCCTTTGGTGGGTCGTGGCTGCTGACGTGGCTCGTTCGGCGGTATGCGCTTCGACGGTCCGTGCTCGACATCCCGAACGAGCGCAGCTCGCATGTCACCGCAACGCCGCGCGGCGGCGGGCTTGCGATCGTGCTGAGCGTGCTGGGAGTGGCGGCATGGCTGCGCAGCCGCGGTCTCATCGAGGTTCCCCTCGCGCAGGCGCTGCTCGTGGGCGGATCGGCGGTGGCGCTGGTCGGCTGGCTCGACGACCACCGTCCGCTAGGCGTGGCTCTCCGCGCCACCGTGCAACTGGCGACCGCGGCATGGGCCGTTTACCTCGTGGGCGGCGTTTCCGAGCTGGAAACGGGTTTCGGTCGCCTGCATCTCGGCATCGTGGCTGGCTCTATCCTGGCAACGGTAGGGATAGCCTGGCTTCTGAATCTCTTCAACTTTCTCGATGGCACCGATGGATATGCGGGGACGCAGGCGATCTGCACGGCGCTCGCCGGCTGGGGGCTGTTTCTGTTCGCCGGCGAGCCGGGGAACGCGGCGCTATGCATCGCCATCGGGGCCGCGGCGGCGGGATTCCTGGTCTGGAACTGGTCACCGGCACGGATCTTTATGGGCGATGTGGGAAGCTGCTTCCTCGGCTACGTATTCGGCGTGCTCGCCCTGTTCGGTGAGAAATCCGGTGGAGTGCCCGTTTACGTCTGGCTCATCCTGCTTGGTGCGTTCGTGTGGGATGCGACGCTGACGCTCATCCGGCGTTTGCTCGCCGGAGAGCGATGGTATGACCCACACCGCACGCATGCCTACCAGCGCCTGCACCAGGTGGGCTTCAGCCACCGGCAGATCGCCTTGCTGCTCCTCGCTGTGAACGTGCTGCTGCTCTGGCCTTTGGCGTATGTCACCGTGCTGTGGAATAATCTGCGCCCGTCGGCGCTCGTCGCCTCGATATGCTGTCTGGTCGCCGCGTGGATCCTGATACAGATAAAATTCTCTCGCCACCCGCCGCACAGGCCCGCGTGATTCGAATCAACCGCCGCACTGCCGTTTTCCTGCACGACCTGATGATGGTTGCGCTGGCATGGGAATGCGCCTGGCTCGCCCGCGCCAATCTCTATGCTGCGCTGTTTACATGGAAGCCGTCGGTCGCGAGTTTCGTCATCGCGCTGGCGACGCAGGCGGTCGTCTTCTGGCGCATCGGGCTGTATCGCGGCCTTTGGCGCTTCGCGAGCCTGCCGGACCTGTGGAACATCATTCGCGCCGCGGCCTTTGGCACCGTGTTCATCGGCGTGTTCCTGTTCATCCACTCCCGTCTGGAGAACGTGCCGCGATCGATCCTGATCCTCTATCCGATCTTTCTGGTCATGCTGCTCAGCGGCCCGCGGCTCCTGTACAGGCTGTGGAAGGATCGCACGATCACATTGAAGGCGTCGACGGGGAAACGGGTGGTCGTCATCGGAGCTGGACACGCGGCGGAGGCACTCGTGCGGGACATGGTGCGCGACGGCCGCTATCTTCCCGTGGGCCTGCTCGATGACAGAGAGTCGCTGCGGCATACGCAGATCCACGGCGTGCTCGTGTACGGCGGCATCGACCTGCTGCCAGAGGTCGCGCGCTCGCAGGAAGCGGAGTTCCTCGTCATCGCCATCCCCTCCGCCAGCAACGAGCAGATGCAGCGGATCGTCGACCTCTGCGAGCGCTCGGGTGTGCCGTTCCGCACCTTGCCGAGACTGGTAGATCGGGTGCAGGGTGAGTTCGGCATCAACGCGCTGCGCGAAGTGTCCATCGATGATCTCCTCGGCAGGGAGAAGGTCCGTCTGGACTGGCCGCTGATTCAGGAGAGCCTGACCGGCAAGGTCATCGTGGTGACGGGCGGAGGCGGCTCGATCGGGGCCGAGCTCTGTCGCCAGATCGCGCGCCTGGGTCCGCACGAACTGGTGATCTTCGAGCAGAGCGAATACAACCTCTACCGCATCGAAATGGAACTGCGCCAGCAGGGCTCGGGACTGCGGTTCCACGCCCTGCTCGGGGACGTCTCGGACGAAGCGGCGGTCAACCACGTGCTGCGGACCTACAAGCCGCACACCATATTTCACGCGGCCGCCTACAAGCACGTGCCGATGCTGCAGTACCAGGGGCGCGAGGCGATCCGCAACAATGTGATCGGTGCGTGGCGTCTGGCCAACGCCGCGATACGGCACGGCTGTCGCAGATTTGTGCTCATCTCCACGGACAAGGCGGTCAACCCGAGCAGTATCATGGGCGCAAGCAAACGGATCGCGGAAGTCGTCTGCGAGCATTTCAACCAGTTCGATCGCACGCGCTTCATCACCGTACGGTTCGGCAACGTCCTCGGATCAGCGGGCAGCGTAGTGCCGCTGTTTCAGGAACAAATCAGGACGGGCGGGCCGGTCACTGTCACGCACCCGGATATGACGCGTTATTTCATGACCATCCCGGAGGCGACCCAGCTCATCATGCAGGCCGCGGCAATGGGGCAGGGCGGCGAGATCTTCGTTCTGGACATGGGTCAGCCAATCCGCATCGCCTACCTTGCTGAGCAGATGATCCGGCTGTCCGGCATGCAACCGGGGAGCGACATACAGATCGAGTTCACCGGTCTTCGTCCCGGGGAAAGACTGCGCGAGGAGCTGTTTCATGTGGACGAACAGCTGGAGAGAACGCGTCACGCCAAGATTCAACTGGCCAGGCATCGCCCGGTGGAAAGCGACGCGTTGGAGGACGCCATGAACGATTTCATCGCCGCCTGCGAGGAATTCGATGAGGAATGGATCGGGGCACTCGTGCGCCGATTGGTGCCGGAGATGCAGACGCCCGAGCCGCCGTCTGTCGCCGGCAACGTCGTGGCATTTCAGAAAGGAGCGTCATGAAGCAGAAGGTTCGCAAGGCCGTCTTCCCGGCGGCCGGGCTGGGCACGCGTTTTCTGCCGGCGACCAAAGCCAATCCCAAGGAAATGCTGCCCATAGTGGACAAGCCGCTCATCCAGTACGCGGCGGAGGAGGCGGTGGCGGCGGGCATCACTGACCTCATCTTCATCATCGGCCGCACCAAGCGCTCGATCGCCGATCATTTCGACAAGGCTTACGAACTGGAAGCGGAGCTGCAGAAATACAACAAGAGCGCAATGCTGGAGGTCGCGCGCAACATTCTGCCGCCGCAGGTCAACTGCATCTACATACGCCAGGCCGAGCCGCTCGGGCTGGGCCACGCCGTGCTCTGCGCGCGCGCCGCGGTGGGGCCGGAGCCGTTTGCGGTGTTGCTTGCCGACGACCTCATCGACGATGGCGGCCGTGGTTGCCTCGCGCAGATGGTGGGCGTGTTCAACGAACGGAACGCGAGCGTGCTGGCTGTCGCAACCGTGCCGGCGAACGAGACCAATCGCTACGGCATCGTGAAATCCAACGCCGTCAGCGATCGGCTGAGCAGGGTAGCGTCCATCGTTGAGAAGCCCAGGCCGGAGAATGCGCCTTCCAACCTCGCCGTGGTCGGACGGTATATTCTCACGTCCGCCATTTTTAACACGCTGGAGACCATAGGTCAGGGCGCCGGCGGGGAGATCCAACTGACCGACGGCATCGCCAGGCTGCTCGACCTCGAGCATGTCTATGCCTACGAGTTCGAGGGTAAGCGCTACGATTGCGGCTCGAAACTCGGCTATCTCCAGGCCACGGTGGAGTTTGCCCTCAAGCACCCCGAGCTTGCCGACGAATTCGCTGCCTACCTGAAGACCGTGCAGGTCTGATTAGGAGTCCGATAGACTCCTGGGCGCCGGCGACCGCCCGCGCTTCATCCCCGAACCAGCAGATTCCCCTTCGCACGGGCGCAGCGTCGCTCGCCGCGAAGCCTATTTTTCCGGCTGAAGCCCGGTTTCATCAGGTTCGGTGGGCCGGCCGGGCAGATCGCCATCATGCACCAGGAGCTGGTGGAGCGGCGGCGGCGGCTCTCGGAGCGCCGGCACCCGCAAGCCCTGAACTATTGCATGCTGTTGCCGGGCTCGGGGGCACAAGTGGCGACCTACCTCGGCCGGCTGATGCACGGCACTTGGGGGGATCGCCACTAACAAGACATGAGGCGCAGCGCGTGTCACAGCGACCTGGCCACCGGCTGCTTACCTAATCCTCTTCCAGTTGCTGGAATCGTAGGGCGAGATAGTCAATCAAAGCACGCACTGACGGCAGCAGGCCGCGCTTCGACGGAAAGACCGCGTGGATGATGTGGCGCTTCGGTGCCCAATCCGGCATCGGTCGAACCAATACGCCTTGTCTAATCTCGTCGATCACCATAAGCGTGGGCAGCTGCACAATGCCAACCGCGGCAATTGCCGCGGTACGCAAGGCGATCATGTCATCGGTGACCAGACGCGGGTGATGCCGGATCGAGGCCTGCGCGCCTCGCGGGCCTTCGAGTCGCCACATATGATCCTGCTTCGGCGGTCCAAGATCGAGGCTCGGCAAGCGGCCCAGATCGGCGGGCACTGCAGGCGCGCCGACCCTCGCCAACAAAGTAGGGCTTGCGACGAGACACTGACTGCGATTGCCCAGCATCTTGAGCACCAGATCGCTGTCCTCCAGCGGCGGATAACGCACCCGGATGGCCAGATCCACGCCTTCGCTGATCACGTCGACGCGGCGATTGGTGGCCTCCAAGTGAACTTCGACCCGCGGGTGCTGCACCATGAAGTCGGCGAGCAGCGCGCCGACCCGCGCGTGCAGCAGAGCCACCGGGCAAGTGAGTCGAACAATGCCACACGGCTCCGACCGTGTCAGTTCGACCGCCTCCTGCGCCGCTTGCGCTTCTACCACCATCGCCTTGCAGTGCGCGTAGTAGGTTTGCCCGATCTCGGTCACTGAAAAGCGCCGGGTGGATCGTTGGATCAGACGCGCGCCCAGGCGATCTTCCAGCAAGGCAATACGCCGGCTCAATTTTGACTTGGGCAGGCTTAGTGCGCGGGCTGCCGGTGCAAAGCCAGCATGATCGACGACGTGCACGAAGTAGAAGAGATCGTTGAGGTCTTGCATGACTGCCCCATCGTTCCGCTAATAGAACTCAGAGGATACAAATTGCCCGCTACCGGCGCCATCGTTCTGATTCTATTGTTTCCGCCAACGATCAGGGCCTCACCGAGGCCTCGAAGAGGAGAAGGACGATGAAGAAGATTCTCGGCGTCTACAGCGCTCCCCGCCGGCACTGGGTCGGCGACGGGTTTCCGGTGCGCTCGCTGTTCTCGTACAACAGCCACGGGGAACACCTCAGCCCCTTCCTGTTGCTGGATTACGCCGGTCCGGCGCAGTTCACGCCAACAACTGCGAAGCGCGGCGTCGGCGAGCATCCGCACCGTGGGTTCGAAACGGTCACCATCGTCTATCAGGGCGAACTGGAACACCGCGACTCGACCGGCAGCGGCGGTCGCATTGGACCCGGCGACGTGCAGTGGATGACGGCAGCGTCCGGCATCCTGCACGAGGAGTTTCACTCCGAGGCATTCGCCCGCAGCGGCGGCACGCTGGAAATGGTGCAGCTCTGGGTCAACCTGCCGGCCAAGGACAAGATGTCCACGCCCCGGTATCAGACGCTGCTGCACCAGGACATTCCTTCGGTCGAATTGCCCAACGGCGCCGGCAAGGTTCGCGTGATCGCCGGCGAGTACGGCGGCGGCCGCCGTGGGCCGGCGCGCACCTTCAGCCCAATGGATGTCTGGGACGTGCGACTCCAGCAGGGCGGCACCGCGCACTTCGGCCTGCCCGAAGGCCGCACGCTGGCGCTTGTAGTCCTGCGCGGCACGGTGGAGGTGAACGGCAGCCAAATCGCACGCGAAGCGCAGCTGGTGCTGCTCGACCGCGCGGGCCGCGAACTTTCGATCGAAGCTAACAACGATGCCGCCGTCCTGCTGCTGAGCGGCGAGCCGCTCAACGAGCGGGTCGTCGGCTACGGGCCGTTCGTGATGAACAGCGAAGCCCAGATCGCCGAGGCCATCGAGGACTTCAACAGTGGGCGCTTCGGCCAGATGTCGCACTGAGCTACAGGGTTCCGGGGCCTCGTCGGCCCGCGGAGCCAGCCGCCCTCGCAGCTTGCGTGGGCTCAACCGGGCGTAATGCCCATCGCCCCAACGAGGGCATCTCATTTCAACGAAGGAGAGCGTCATGACCAAACCCTATACCCGCCTCGACCAGAACAATGCGGCCGTCCTGCTGGTGGACCATCAGTCGGGTCTGCTGTCGTTGGTGCGCGACATTGATCCCGACAAGTTCAAGAACAATGTGCTCGCGCTGGCTGATCTCGCCAAGTACTTCAAGCTGCCCACGATTCTGACCACCAGCTTCGAGGACGGCCCGAACGGCGCGCTGGTGCCGGAACTCAAGCAGCTGTTCCCCGATGCGCCCTTCATCCCGCGGCCCGGACAGATCAACGCCTGGGACAACGAGGACTTCGTGAAGGCGGTTAAGAAGACCGGACGCAAGCAGCTCATCATCGCGGGCGTCGTCACGGAGGTTTGCGTGGCCTTCCCGGCTCTGTCGGCCCTCGCCGAGGGATACGACGTGTTCGTCATCACTGACGCTTCGGGGACGTTCAACGAGATCACCCGTCACTCCGCCTGGAACCGTATGGCCGAGGCCGGTGCGCAGCTGATGACGTGGTTCGGAGCGGCCTGCGAGCTTCACCGCGACTGGCGCAAGGATGTGGAAGGTCTCGGGACACTGTTCTCAAATCACATCCCGGACTACCGCAACCTGATCACGGCCTACACCACCGTGAAAGCTTCGAAGTAATCCCATTCATCCCAGCACCGCAAGTGATCTTTGATGCTGGCCGGGCGAGCCAGAAAGGCTTGCTGCCATCTGACGCGACGGGACCAAGGCTCCCGCCTTGTCCCGTCCGTCCCGTGGAAATCCGCCATCAGCGTGCCGAAGGCGCGATCCCGTCCAGCGTAGGAAACCGGCGCGGCCTATGCGTAGCACAACAGCTTATTCGAGGCCACCGACGTGCCAGAGCGTCACCGCGGGAAGCCACTCGCGATTGGCCTTGGCGTTGCTCGCCGTGTTGTTGTGGACGGGGCAAATTCATGGCGAAGACTCGCCGCAAGGTTCTAACGTCTCCAATACCGCGCCGCAGAAAGTGAGCAATGTGTATGCGCCTCAACTGGCCAACGAAAGTTTGCCCGCCCGTCCGCCCTACAAGCTGCTTCGTTACGACGAGGACTACCGTTTCCTCGCCGACCCGGTTCTGCGCACCGACTATCTGGACCGGATCAAATACATCCCGATTGATCGATCGGGGAACCATTACCTGTCCCTCGGTGGGGAGATTCGCGAGCGTTACGAGTTCTTTCACAACGAGGATGCCGGCGGCCAACCTTCCGATAAACACGGCAACAACAATTACCTGCTCCAGCGCATCTTACTCCATGCCGATCTGCATCTTGGTCCGCTTTTCCGTGTCTTCGGGCAGTTCGTCAGCGGTTTGGAGGAAGGGCGCAGCGGCGGGCCGCGTCCTCAAATCGACGAGAACATTTTTGATCTCCACCAGGGTTTCCTCGACGTTGTGCTTCCCTTCACCGACAAGGACTCGCTGACTGTCCGGCTGGGGCGACAGGAGTTAAGGTATGGCTCTGGGCGCCTCGTCGATGTGCGCGCCGCCCCGAACCTGCCTCGATCTTTCGACGCTGCAAGATTGCTGTTTCTGACGGGCGAATGGTCGGTGGACGCATTTCTGTCGAAACCCCTGCGCAATCAACCCGAGGCATTCGACGACGACCCCGATCCGCAACGTTCCCTCTGGGGTGTATATGCCGTCCGGCCATTGTCATTCCTTCCCGGCGGTCACGCTGATCTCTACTACCTTGGCTTTGAAAATAAGAAGGCGGTGTTTGACCAAGGTGTCAGTCGTGAATCGCGCCACTCGCTAGGCACGCGCCTGTGGGGGCGCAGCCTGCCGTGGGAATACGATGCAGAAGCCATCTGGCAGTCTGGCCATTTCGGCTCCGGCGACATCCGGGCGTGGGTCTTCGCCTCAGCGACCCACTACAATCTCAGCGACCTGCCGCTGCGCCCTCGGCTAGGTCTGCGTTTCGACGTCGCGAGTGGTGATCGCGATCCGAATTCAGCGCACCTGCAAACGTTCAACCCTATGTTTCCCACGGGCGCCTTCTACAACCTCCAAGACCCGGCCGGTCCGCAAAACTTCATCCATGCTCATCCACTCCTCGATGTGTATTTCAAGAACGTTACTGTCACGGCGGACTGGGGCTTTTTCTGGAGGACGAGCCTCGATGATGGGGTCTATCGGCTTTCCGGCGTCCCGCTCCGCACAGGGCAGCAGAGCCGCGAACGATACGTCGGCAGTTCGCCTGCGCTAACCATCACTTGGGCTGCCACTCGCCAAATCACTTTTCTCGCAAGCTACTCCCATTTCTTTGCCGGCCCGTTCTTCAAGGAAACACCGCCGGGCGAGGACATCGACTACTTCACGACTTGGGTGAGCTATAAATTCTAGGATGTGGCAACTGTCTTTTCTGAAGTGAAGAAAAACTCTTCATCACGACGGAAGTGGGAGTGTGACACCGCGTCGCCCGGCGGGTTGGCACGATTTGCCCGCCGCCGTCGATTAGCTTGTAGGGTTTCTCGCGCGGTTTGGCGTTGCGGATCGCAAGT
>JBQTIC010000136.1:0-15495 GCA_052388435.1 Chromatiales bacterium
TGCCATCCGCGAGGGTGGGCGCACGGTGGGCGCCGGTGTGGTGGCGCAGATTATTGAATGAATGGTGACTCGTGACTGGTAACTCGCCAGAGCGAAATCTACACCCATCAAGAATCACGAATCACGAGTCACGCCTAACGACAGGCCAGTAGCTCAATTGGCAGAGCGGCGGTCTCCAAAACCGCAGGTTGGGGGTTCGATTCCCTCCTGGCCTGCCACGTAACCTGGGGCAAGCCTTGCCCGCGCATGGCGGTGCGCAGTGCAGATCAGGCAGAGCGAACAAAGGTCGGACACGAGCGTAGAGGATGCGTAGCGCGGCACTCATGAATTCCAAGGCGGAGGCTCCAACTTCAAATCTCGACACGGCAAAACTGTGGGCGGCCTCGATAGTCACGGGTGCGGCCATCGTCGGCTTTTACTACTTCTCCGAGCATTCGTTGCTGGTGCGCGTGCTGGGACTCCTGGTTGCGGCGCTGATCGCAGGCGCGATCGCCTACCAGACTGAGAGGGGCAGGCTCTTCGCCGCCTTCCTGAAGGAGGCACAGATCGAGGTGCGCAAAGTGGTATGGCCGACCCGCGAAGAGACCGTCAAGACGACTACAGTTGTCGTCGCGGTCGTGGTGCTGGTGGCGGTTGCGCTTTGGGGGCTTGATCTGGTGCTGAGCTGGCTGGTCCGTTCGCTGACGACGGCGGGGGTCCAGTAGCGATGGCCAAACGTTGGTACGTTGTTCACGCCTATTCGGGCTTCGAGAACTACGTGAAGCGGTCTCTCGATGAGCGCATAAAGCGCAGCGGGTTACAGGACAAGTTCGGCGACATTCTGGTGCCGACGGAGGGTGTAGTGGAGATGCGCGATGGTCAGAAGCGTAAGGTCGATCGCAAGTTTTTTCCCGGCTACGTGCTGGTGCAGATGGAGATGGACGATGAGTCCTGGCATCTGGTCAAGGACGTGCCGAAGGTTATGGGGTTCATCGGCGGCACCAGCGACAATCCGACCCCTATCTCCGACAAGGAGGCCGAGGCAATCCTGCAGCGGATGCAGGAAGGGGTGGACAAGCCGCGGCCGAGGGTGCTGTTCGAGGTGGGCGAGGTAGTGCGGGTGCGCGAGGGGCCCTTCACCGATTTCAACGGGACCGTCGAGGAGGTCAACTACGAGAAAAACCGCGTGCGTGTGGCGGTATCGATCTTCGGCCGCGCTACGCCGGTGGATCTCGAGTTCAGCCAGGTCGACAAGGACTAGCTGCTCTTGGATGAATCTGTCTAACAGCGAACGAAGGGGAGCCGCGCGAGCAGATCCGGCTGCTGCCGAACTTACTCTCGCGGCGTTTGCACCCGAGGAGTCATGATTCATGGCAAAGAAGATTCAGGCCTATGTGAAGCTGCAGGTGGCAGCCGGCCAGGCCAATCCCAGCCCGCCGGTCGGTCCTGCGCTAGGCCAGCACGGCGTAAACATTATGGAGTTCTGCAAACAGTTCAACGCCAGGACTCAGGGCGTGGAGCCGGGTTTGCCCATCCCGGTTGTCATTACGGTGTTCTCCGACCGCAGTTTTACCTTCGTTACGAAGACACCGCCGGCTTCGGTGCTGTTGCGCAAGGCGGCAGGCGCCGAAAAGGGCAGCAGCACGCCAAACAAGGACAAGGTCGGCAGGGTCACCCGCAAACAGATCGAGGAGATCGCCAAAACGAAGACCCCCGACCTCACGGCAGCGAACTTGGAGGCGGCGGTGCGCACCCTGGCCGGCACCGCGCGCAGCATGGGCATCGACGTGGAGGGCCTGTAACCGTGGCAACGCTGACCAGACGCATCAAGGCCATTCGCGAGAGGCTCGGCGCGCCAGCGGCCAAGCCCATCAATTCTGCGCTGCAACTCCTTAAGGAGTGCGCCTCGGCGAAGTTCGATGAAACCGTGGAAGTGGCGGTCAACCTCGGCGTCGACCCGAAGAAATCCGATCAGGTTGTCCGTGGTTCGACTGTATTGCCGCGCGGCACCGGCAAGCACGTCCGCGTCGCCGTGTTCGCCCAAGGCAAGAATGCGGAGGCGGCCAGGGAGGCGGGGGCCGACATCGTGGGCTTCGACGACCTCGCTGCCAAGGTCAAGGGCGGCGAGATCAACTTTGATGTGGTGATTGCCGCACCTGATGCCATGAAGGTCGTCGGCCAGCTGGGCCAGATCCTCGGGCCACGCGGCCTTATGCCAAATCCCAAGACCGGGACGGTGACGCCGGATGTGGCGACGGCGATCAAGAATGCAAAGGGAGGACAGGTGCGTTATCGCACCGACAAGGCCGGCATTATCCATTGCCCGATAGGCAAGGCGTCGTTTGAGGTGAGTGCGCTGCGCGAGAATCTCGATGCGCTGCTGCACGACCTGCGCAAGGCCAAGCCGGGCACGGCCAAGGGCGTCTACCTTAAGAAGGTCACGCTTTCCACGACGATGGGTCCGGGTATCGTCATCGACCGTACAGAATTACCGGCCTGATTTTGATTGCTGCGGGGACCCGGCAGAGTCACCGAGGGTGGTAAGGACTTTGGGCTGCGGGCGCTTAGGTGGTGAGAGACCATGGTGGTGGCGTCCGCGGCTCACCCGCGGAGGCTTGCGATGCGACAAGACAGGGCGAGCGGGCGATCGCCGCCCGTTGTGCCAAAGTGAGGAGACAAAGCAGTGCTGAGGCTTGATGAAAAACAGGCGGTCGTGGCGGAAGTCGCAGCGGTCGCCAGGCGCGCCCACTCGGCCGTCGCGGCTGAGTATGCCGGGCTGACGGTGGCGCAGATGACTGCGTTGCGGAAGAACGCGCGCGCGGTCGGGGTCTACATGCGAGTGGTCAAGAATACCCTGGCCCGCCGCGCATTCGAAGGCACCGACTTCGCCTGCATGAGCGATGCCTTGAGCGGCCCGTTGATCCTGGCGTTTTCTCAGGAAGAACCCGGCTCTGCCGCGCGGGTGGTACGCGAGTTTGCAAGGAGCAACGACAAGCTCATCGTTCGACACGTCGCGATCGGCGGCAGGCTGCTGGAGGCCTCTGCCATCGAAGAGGTGGCGAAGCTGCCGACCAGGCAAGAGGCCCTCGCCATGCTCGCCGGTGTGCTGAAGGCGCCGGTCGTGAAGTTCGTACGCATTCTTGCCGAGCCGCACGCCAAACTCGTTCGCGCGATGGCGGCAGTCCGCGACCAGAAACAGGCCGCTTGACTCGATACTCAACATTAATTCAACAGAAACTCGGAGTCCTACCCATGGCCGTTAAGAAAGAAGAGATCCTTGACACGATTGCCAACATGACTGTGATGGAGGTGGTGGACCTAGTCAAGGCGATGGAAAAGAAATTTGGTGTCTCCGCCGCGATGATGGCGGCCCCTGTTGCCGTGGCCGGTCCCGGCGGCGCCGCGCCCGCGGCCGCTGCCGAGGCAAAAACGGAATTCAACGTGGTGATAACCTCTTTCGGCGACAACAAGGTCAACGTCATCAAGGTAGTGCGCGCGATCACTGGGCTCGGTCTCAAGGAGGCCAAGGACCTCGTCGAGGGCGTGCCCTCGACTGTCAAGGAGGGTGTCAGCAAGGAACAGTCCGAGGACATCAAGAAGCAGCTCGAGGAAGCCGGCGCCAAGGTTGAGATCAAGTGATCTCACGATAAGGCGGCGGCAACGCCGCCCGGCCGTCGCTGGCGCGCGACGGGGAGTTACCGAACGTGTTTTTCCGTTCTCTGAAGGCCGGCCACATTGAACACCGCGCGGCTGTAACCGTTATCGCGAGGGCGATTGAGGTAAACGCATGACCTACTCCTTTACAGAGAAGAAGCGCATTCGCAAGGACTTCAGCAAGCGCGTGACCATACTGGAAGTACCGTTTTTGCTGGCAACCCAGATCGATTCCTACCGCGAGTTTCTTCAGAGTGATGTCGCACCCGAGCAGCGGCATAGTATCGGGCTGCACGCAGCCTTCCGCTCTGTCTTCCCCATCGAGTCGTACTCCGGCAACGCGCGTCTGGAGTACGTGAGCTACCGATTGGGAACGCCGGTCTTTGACGTCAAAGAGTGTCAAGTCCGCGGCGTTACCTACTGTGCCCCGCTACGCGTGAAGGTACGGCTTGTAATCTATGACAAGGAGTCAGGCGCGTCCAAGGCTATCAAGGATATCAAGGAGCAGGAAGTCTACATGGGCGAGATCCCGCTAATGACGGAGAACGGTACCTTCGTCATCAACGGCACCGAACGTGTCATCGTCTCCCAGCTCCATCGTTCTCCGGGTGTCTTCTTCGACCATGACAAGGGCAAGACGCACTCCTCGGGCAAGCTGCTGTTCTCGGCGCGAGTTATCCCATACCGCGGTTCGTGGCTCGACTTCGAGTTTGATCCGAAGGATCACGTTTACGTGCGCATCGACCGCCGGCGCAAGATTCCGGCCACCGTGCTGCTGCGCGCGCTTGGCTACACGACCGGACAGATCCTTGCGATCTTCTTTAGCACCAGCGCCTTCCACTTATCGACAGAACGCCTGGAGCTGGCGCTGGTGGCCGATCGCATGCGCGGGGAGACTTTGAATTTTGACGTGACTGACGGTAAAGGCCGGGTGATCGTGGAAAAGGGTCGTCGCATCACGATGCGCCACATTAAGGAGCTTGAGAAGGCGGGTCTGAAGAAAATAGAAGTGCCGCGTGAATATGTCCTGGGCAAGGTGCTCGCCCGCAACGTGGTCGAGAAGTCCACCGGTGAAATCCTCTTCGAGGCCAACACCGAGATAACGCGCGACGTGCTGGATAAACTCATCGCTAAGGGCGTGCGCGACATCGAGACCCTCTACACCAACGATCTCGACCACGGTCCCTACATCTCGGAGACGCTGCGCATTGACCCTACCCGCACCGCGCTCGAGGCCCAGGTCGAGATCTACCGCATGATGCGTCCCGGCGAGCCGCCGACCAAGGAGGCCGCAGAAAACCTGTTTAACAATCTATTCTTTGCGCTCGACCGCTACGACCTCTCTGCAGTCGGGCGCATGAAATTCAACCGCCGGGTCGGGCGGGAAGAAGTCGAGGGTCCAGGGATCCTGTACGACGGTGTTTATCTCAAGGGCCGCTCAGACGAGGAGTCGAAACGGCGGGTCGCGCGGTACGGCGATCTGTCGGATATCATGGACGCGCTCAAAGTGCTGATTGAGATCCGCAACGGCCGCGGCACCGTGGACGACATTGATCATCTCGGCAACCGGCGCGTGCGCAGCGTCGGCGAGATGGCAGAGAATCAGTTCCGAATCGGGCTGGTGCGCGTGGAACGTGCCGTGAAAGACCGGCTGAGCCTCGCGGAGTCAGAAGGTCTGATGCCGCAGGAAATGATCAATGCCAAGCCGGTGTCGGCGGCGATCAAGGAATTCTTCGGCTCGAGCCAGCTCTCGCAGTTCATGGACCAGAACAATCCGCTGTCCGAGATCACTCACAAACGCCGCGTCTCGGCGCTGGGGCCTGGTGGTCTGACGCGCGAGCGCGCCGGATTCGAGGTCCGAGACGTGCATCCCACCCACTACGGGCGAGTCTGTCCGATCGAAACCCCTGAAGGCCCTAACATCGGGCTCATCAACTCGCTGTCGGTCTTCGCGCGCACCAATAGATACGGCTTCCTCGAAACCGCGTACCGCAAGGTGGAAAACGGGCGTGTGACCAATCAGGTGGAATACCTGTCCGCGATCGACGAGGGCCAGTATGTCATCGCACAGGCGAGCGCCAAGCTCGACGGTCACGGCCACTTTGTCGAGGACCTGGTGTCAGCCCGGCATCAGAATGAGTTCACGCTCTCCTCGCCCGATCGCATCCAGTATATGGACGTTTCCCACATGCAGGCCGTGTCGGTGGCGGCGGCCCTTATACCCTTCCTTGAGCACGACGACGCGAACCGCGCGCTCATGGGATCGAACATGCAGCGCCAGGCCGTGCCGTGCCTGCGCGCCGACAAGCCGCTGGTGGGCACCGGCATGGAGAAGATGGTCGCGCGTGACTCGGGCACATGCGTGCTCGCGCGCCGCGGCGGCATGGTGGACTCCGTCGATGCGAGCCGCATTGTAGTGCGCGTGAACGACGAGGAGACTGAAGCAGGCGAAGCGGGTGTCGACATCTATACGCTCACCAAGTACACGCGCTCCAACCAGAATACCTGCATTAACCAGAAGCCGCTGGTCAACCCGGGCGATCGCATCGCCCGCGCAGACGTGCTGGCCGACGGGTCATCGACAGACCTTGGCGAACTGGCCCTCGGCCAGAACATGCTGGTCGCCTTTATGCCGTGGAACGGCTACAACTTCGAAGACTCGATACTCGTTTCCGAACGCGTAGTGCAAGAGGACAAGTACACGAGCATTCACATCGAAGAGCTGACCTGTGTGGCGCGCGATACCAAACTTGGCCCCGAGGAGATCACCGCAGATATTCCTAACGTGGGTGAGAGCGCGCTGGCCAAGCTCGATGAGTCCGGCATCGTCTACATAGGCGCCGAGGTCAATCCTGGCGATATCCTCGTCGGCAAGGTAACACCGAAGGGGGAGACGCAACTTACGCCTGAGGAGAAGTTGCTCCGCGCCATCTTCGGCGAGAAGGCCTCCGACGTGAAGGATACCTCGCTGCGGGTCCCCTCCGGCATGAACGGTACGGTCATCGATGTGCGCGTCTTCACGCGCGACGGCGTGGAGAAGGACGCGCGGGCGCTCGAGATCGAGAATGCCGAGCTGGCCCGGATCAAGCAGGACCTTGCCGACCAGCGCCGCATACTGGAGAACGATGTCTACGAGCGCATCGAGCGACTGCTTGTTGGCAGGACCGTCGAAGGCGGTCCTGCCGGTCTCAAGTCCGGCACCAAGGTCGCCAAGGCGTACTTAAGCGAGCTAAAGCGCGACAAGTGGTTCGACATCCGCTTCAAGTCCGAGGAAATCAATGAACAGCTGGAGAAAGCCTCGTTGCAACTGGAGCAGATGAAGAAGGATTTCGATCAGCGCTACGAGGAGAAACGGGAGAAGCTGACCAGTGGCGACGATCTGGCGCCGGGGGTTCTGAAGATGGTGAAGGTTTATCTTGCCGTGAAGCGCCGGATCCAGCCGGGTGACAAGATGGCGGGCCGTCACGGCAACAAAGGCGTGGTGTCGATGATCGTGCCTATTGAGGACATGCCCTACATGGCGGACGGCACTCCCATCGATATCGTGCTCAATCCGCTGGGCGTGCCCTCACGCATGAACGTCGGCCAGGTGCTGGAGACCCATCTGGGTTGGGCGGCACACGAACTGGGGAAGCAGATCCAGTCGATGGTGGAGGCGCAACGCAACGTCACCGACATCCGCAAGCTGCTCGACAAGGTGTATAACCGCAGCGGCAAAAAGGAGAGCCTCGATGAACTCAGTGACGCGGAGGTCATAGAAGCGGGCAGAAATCTGGCCCAGGGCGTGCCGATAGCCTCGCCGGTGTTCGACGGCGCGACCGAGGCGGAGATCAGGACGATGCTGGACCTCGCGGGTCTGCCCCACTCGGGCCAGACGACCCTGCACGACGGCCGCACCGGAGAGGCTTTCGACCGACCGGTCACCGTCGGTTACATGTACATGTTGAAGCTCAATCATCTGGTCGATGACAAGATGCATGCCCGCTCGACCGGTCCGTACAGTCTGGTTACTCAGCAGCCGCTCGGCGGCAAGGCGCAGTTTGGCGGCCAGCGCTTCGGGGAGATGGAGGTGTGGGCGCTCGAGGCCTATGGCGCTTCCTACACCTTACAGGAGATGCTGACCGTGAAATCCGACGATGTCAGCGGGCGTACGAAGATGTACAAGAACATCGTGGCTGGTGACCATCGCATGGAGGCCGGGATGCCGGAATCGTTCAACGTGCTGTTGAAGGAAATGCGCTCACTTGCGATCGACATCGATCTGGAGCAGCGTTGAGAACCTGCGGCTGGCGTGTTCGGACAACGTATCTCCTTTGAGGAGGGTGCAACTTGAAAGACTTACTTGACCTTCTGAAGCAGCACGGACACGTCGAGGATTTCGATGCCATCAGCATCGGTCTCGCCTCACCGGAGAAGATCCGATCCTGGTCGTACGGCGAGGTCAAGAAACCCGAGACCATTAACTACCGCACCTTCAAGCCGGAGCGCGACGGTCTTTTCTGCGCCAAGATTTTCGGGCCCGTGAAGGACTACGAGTGTTTGTGCGGCAAGTACAAGCGTCTGAAGCACCGCGGCGTGGTCTGCGAAAAATGCGGTGTGGAAGTAACGCTGGCCAAGGTGCGTCGCGAACGCATGGGGCACATCGAGCTGGCTAGCCCGGTGGCGCATATCTGGTTCCTGAAGTCGCTGCCCTCGCGGATGGGCCTGCTGCTCGACCTGACCCTTCGCGAGCTCGAGCGGGTCCTTTATTTCGAGACCTACGTGGTTATTGATCCAGGCATGACGCAGCTGGAACGCGGCCAGTTGCTGACCGAGGATCAGTATCACGAGGCGCTCACGCAGTATGGCGACGATTTTGACGCGCGCATGGGCGCAGAGGCGATCCATGAGCTGCTGCATACCATGGAACTCAAGGTGGAGGTGACCCGCATCCGCGAAGAACTGCCCAAGACGGCGTCGGACACAAAGATCAAAAAGTTGACCAAACGTCTTAAGTTGCTGGAGGCGTTCCTCGCGTCCGGCAACCGGCCCGAATGGATGGTGATGAAGGTACTGCCGGTATTGCCGCCCGAGCTGCGCCCGCTAGTGCCTCTCGATGGCGGGCGCTTTGCGACGTCAGACCTGAACGATCTGTATCGTCGCGTCATTAACCGCAACAACCGCCTGAAGCGGCTCCTGGATCTTAACGCGCCGGACATCATCGTGCGAAACGAGAAGCGCATGCTGCAGGAGGCAGTCGATGCACTGCTCGACAATGGTCGCCGCGGCCGCGCGATCACGGGCACGAACAAGCTGCCGCTGAAGTCGCTCGCCGACATGATCAAGGGCAAGCAGGGACGCTTCCGGCAGAACCTGCTCGGTAAACGCGTTGACTACTCGGGTCGTTCCGTCATCGTTGTCGGTCCGACGCTCAAGCTGCACCAGTGCGGCCTCCCAAAGAAGATGGCGCTGGAGCTGTTCAAACCCTTCATCTTCTCGAAGCTTGAGCGCCTGGGGATGGCCACCACCATCAAGGCGGCAAAGAAGATGGTGGAGCGCGAGGGGCCGGAGGTCTGGGACATTTTGGAGGACGTGATCCGCGAGCATCCAGTGATGCTTAACCGCGCGCCCACGCTGCACCGCCTCGGTATCCAGGCCTTCGAGCCGGTGCTGGTCGAGGGCAAGGCTATCCAGCTCCATCCACTGGTTTGCACGGCCTTCAACGCGGACTTCGACGGCGACCAGATGGCAGTGCATGTACCGCTGTCTATTGAGGCGCAGCTCGAGGCGCGCACTTTGATGATGTCCACCAACAATATTCTCTCACCGGCCAATGGCGATCCGATCATCGTGCCCACCCAGGACGTGGTGCTGGGTCTGTATTACATGACCCGCGAGCGCATCGGCGCCAGAGGCGAAGGCATGGTCTTCGCCGATGTGGACGAGGTGCACCGCGCCTACGAGGGCCGGGTCGCCGAGCTGCAGGCCAGGGTCAAGGTACGCCTCGACCTGCCCGTGGAGGAGGACGATGGCGAAGTCCGCTACGAAACCAAGCTGGTCGCCACCACGGTCGGCCGGGCCTTGCTGCTCGGTCTGTTGCCCGAAGGGCTGCCCTTCGATCTGGTCAACCGCGACCTGAACAAGAAGGCTATTTCCAACCTCATCAATGCCTGCTACCGCAAGAAGGGATTGAAGAATACCGTGATCTTTGCGGACAAGATCATGTATACGGGCTTTCACCACGCCACCCGTGCGGGTGTCTCCATCGGTGTCGACGACATGGTGGTGCCGGATGACAAAGAACCAATCCTGGCCGCCGCCGAGAAGGGCGTGAAAGAGATAGAGCAGCAGTACGCCTCCGGTCTTGTCACTTATGGTGAGCGCTACAACAAGGTCATCGACCTCTGGTCACACGCCAACGACCAGGTCGCCAAGGCGATGATGGACAAGCTCGGCTCCGATCTGGTCAGGACCCGGGACGGCAAGGAGGTCAAGCAGCCTTCATTCAATTCGATTTTCATGATGGCCGACTCCGGCGCCCGCGGCTCCGCGGCGCAGATCCGGCAGCTGGCCGGCATGCGTGGCCTCATGGCCAAGCCGGACGGCTCCATTATCGAAACGCCCATCACCGCCAACTTCCGCGAGGGCCTGGATGTGTTGCAGTACTTCATCTCGACCCACGGCGCGCGCAAGGGGCTCGCCGACACCGCCCTGAAGACCGCGAACTCCGGTTATCTCACCCGCCGTCTGGTCGACGTCGCCCAGGACCTGGTGGTGACCGAGGAGGATTGCAGCACGCGCGAGGGCCTGCTGATGAACCCGATCATTGAGGGCGGCGATGTCGTGGAACCCCTGCGCGAACGCGTGCTCGGCCGCGTCACGGCCGAGGATCTGATGAAGGGCGGCAAGGTCGTGGTAATTGCGGGTACCCTGCTCGATGAGCAACTGGTCACCACGCTCGAGGACGTGGGGATCGACCAGGTTAAGGTGCGTTCACCCATCACCTGCGATACGCGCTATGGCGTCTGCTGCCGTTGCTATGGGCGCGATCTGGCCCGGGGGCATCTGGTCAATGTCGGCGAGGCAGTGGGCGTTATTGCCGCGCAGTCGATCGGTGAGCCGGGCACGCAGCTCACCATGCGTACGTTCCACATCGGCGGCGCCGCCTCGCGTGCCGCGGCGGTCTCCAGCATCGAGGTCAAGTCCAAAGGCACCATACGCCTGCAGAACGTCAAGACACTGACCCAGGAAAGCGGCAAGTTCGTGGTCGTCTCGCGGTCCGGTGAATTGGCGGTGGCTGACGAGGCGGGTCGCGAACGCGAGCGCTACAAACTGCCCTACGGCTCGATCCTGAGCATCGGGGACGGCGAAAAGGTCGACCTCGGGCAGACCGTCGCTAACTGGGACCCGCACAGCCACCCCGTCATCGCCGAGGTCGCCGGCACTGCGGTGTGGTCAGACATCGTTGACAACGTCACTGTGACCCGTCAGATCGACGACATTACGGGCCTGACAGACCTGATTGTCACCGAGGCCGCGAAGCGCGGCCCGGGCGCCAAGGACATGCGGCCGATGATCAAGCTCATCAACGAGACAGGTGACACCCTGAAGATCCCGGGCACCGAACAGCCTGCCCACTACTACCTTCTGCCGAATACTGTCATCAAGGTGGATGACGGGGTCAGGGTGAGGGTAGGTGACACCCTCGCCCGCATCATGCAGGAGGCTTTGAAGACCCGCGACATTACCGGTGGTCTGCCCCGTGTCGCCGATCTTTTCGAGGCCCGCAAGCCCAAAGAGCCGGCCGTGCTGGCGGAGTGCACCGGTGTCGTAAGTTTCGGCAAGGACACCAAGGGCAAGCAGCGTCTCATCATCACCGACAAAGACGGCATTCAGACGGAGGTGCTCATCCCGAAATGGCGCAATGTCACGGTGTTCGAGGGCGAGCACGTGGAGAAGGGCGAGGTCATCGTTGATGGTGCCCCTGATCCGCACGACATCCTGCGCCTGAAGGGGGTGCATGCGCTGTCTAACTACATCGTCAACGAGGTCCAGGACGTCTACCGTCTGCAGGGCGTAAAGATCAACGATAAGCACATCGAGATCATCGTTCGCCAGATGCTGCGCAAGGTGGAGATCGCGGAGCCGGAAAACACCTCTTTCCTGAAGGGTGAGCAGGTGGAGAAGGAGCGCATCCTGGAGGCTAATGACAGGGCAGTCGCGGGGGGCAAGGATCCGGCACGCTACGAGCAGCTGCTGCTCGGCATCACAAAGGCCTCCCTCGCCACCGAGTCATTCATTTCTGCGGCGTCCTTCCAGGAGACGACGCGAGTACTGACCGAAGCCTCCGTGATGGGCAAACGCGACGATCTGCGGGGCTTGAAGGAGAACGTGATCGTCGGCCGGCTCATCCCGGCCGGTACCGGTTATGCTTACCACGCCGAACGGCGCCGAAGGCGTGCGCAGCCGAAGGAGGATGCCAAGGCGGCCGCTGCGGCGGCGCTCAACGCCATGGTCGAGGAACTCGCGGTCGCCGAGCGCCAAAAGACCGGTTGAACGGCCGTGGCGCTGTTGACAGGCAACGGCACCACTCACTAGAATCCCGCTTCTCCGACGGGCCCGCCTAAAGGCGTGTCCGTCGTGTGTTTTTCAGGGCGGGAGTCATCTCACCGAATTTCAATAACCGTTCGCTGCGCCTCTAGTGTGTGCGGCGGGAATGTTGTCATGGCAACGATAAATCAGCTGGTTAGAAAGCCAAGGCGCCGGCAGCGGGTCAACAGCAAGATGCCAGCCCTGGCAGGCTGTCCGCAGAAGCGCGGCGTCTGCACGCGCGTCTACACCACCACGCCGAAGAAACCCAATTCCGCCCTGCGCAAGGTTGCGAAGGTGCGCTTGACCAACGGCCAGGAGGTCATCACCTACATCGGCGGCGAAGGTCACAACCTGCAGGAACACTCAGTCGTTCTCATCCGCGGCGGCCGTGTCAAAGACCTCCCGGGCGTGCGTTACCACACCATCCGCGGCACTCTCGATACCTCCGGTGTCACTGATCGCCGGCAGGGCCGCTCCAAGTATGGCGCCAAGCGTCCGAAGACCTAACTCATCAAGGCCAACGGTTCGAGTCAGCCTCCATGTCCAGAAGAAGAGTCAGCGCCAAGCGCATCATCCTGCCGGATCCCAAGTACGGCAGCGACAAGATCGCCAAGTTCGTCAGTGTGATCATGCAGCGGGGCAAGAAGTCGGTCGCCGAGCGCATCGTTTATGGCGCCCTGGACCAGATGGCCGCGAAGACCAAGGGCAACGCCCTGGAGCTCTTTGACAAGGCGATCGAGAACATACAGCCGCGGGTGGAAGTAAAGTCACGCCGTGTCGGTGGTGCGACCTATCAGGTGCCAGTGGAGGTGCGCTCCAGCCGCCGGCTCGCGCTGGCGATGCGATGGCTGGTCGACGCCGCCCGCGCGCGCGGGGAAAAGAGCATGGGCTTGCGCCTCGCCGGCGAGATGATGGAAGCAGCCGAGAACCGTGGCAACGCGGTGCGCAAACGGGAGGACACCCACAAGATGGCGGAGGCGAATCGCGCCTTTGCCCATTACCGCTGGTAATCGATGCCGACCCAGGAAAAGCACGCGTGCCCCGCACCACCCCCATCGAGCGCTACCGCAACATCGGCATCAGCGCCCATATCGACGCCGGCAAGACGACGACGACCGAACGCGTCCTCTATTACACCGGTAAGTCGCACAAGATGGGCGAGGTACACGACGGCGCGGCGACCATGGACTGGATGGAGCAAGAGCAGGAACGCGGTATCACGATCACCTCTGCGGCCACCACATGTTTCTGGGATGGAATGGGAAAGCAGTTCCCGGAGCACCGCATCAATATCATCGATACTCCCGGCCATGTCGACTTCACTATCGAAGTCGAGCGCAGCTTGCGCGTTCTCGACGGGGCCGTAGTGCTGTTCTGTGCCGTCGGGGGCGTTGAGCCACAGTCCGAGACAGTCTGGCGCCAGGCCAACAAGTACGGAGTGCCGCGCATCGCCTTCGTCAACAAGATGGACCGCGCCGGCGCCAATTTCCTGCGCGTGGTCGAGCAGATCCAAAGCCGGCTGGTGGCCACTCCGGTGCCGCTGCAGCTCCCGATAGGTGCCGAAGACAAGTTCCAGGGGGTCGTCGACCTGGTGCAGATGAAGGCTATCTACTGGGACGAGGCGAGCCAAGGCACGAAGTTCGAGTTGCGCGATATTCCTGCCGCTATGAAGGACATCAGCAAGGAATGGCGGGAGAAGCTGGTAGAAGCCGCCGCCGAGGCGTCCGAGGATCTGACGGAGAAATATCTGGGTGGAGAATCGCTCAGCGTAGAGGAAATAAAGAAGGGTATCCGCGCCCGCGCCCTGGACGGCGAGATCGTGCCGGTATTCTGCGGCTCCGCGTTCAAGAACAAGGGCGTGCAGGCGGTGCTCGATGGCGTCGTCGAGTACCTGCCCTCGCCGGTCGATCGCAAGGCCATCAAGGGCACCTTGGACGATGCTGCCGCGACGGAGGCCAGCCGCAAGGCGTCAGACGACGAGCCTTTCGCCGCGCTCGCGTTCAAGATTGCGACCGACCCGTTTGTCGGCACCCTGACTTTTTTCCGTGTCTACTCCGGGGTGCTCAACTCCGGCGATACGGTCTACAACCCGGTGAAGTCCAGGAAAGAGCGCATCGGCCGCATACTGCAGATGCATGCCAACCACCGTGACGAGATCAAGGAAGTCCGCGCCGGCGACATCGCCGCCGCGCTGGGGCTGAAGGACGTGACCACCGGCGACACGCTGTGCGACCTTAACAAGATCATCACGCTGGAGAAGATGGAATTTCCCGAGCCGGTCATCTCGGTGGCGGTCGAACCGAAGACCAAGGCAGATCAGGAGAAGATGGGCATCGCGCTACAGAAGCTCGCGCAGGAAGACCCCTCATTCCGCGTTAACACCGATGCCGAGTCCGGCCAGACCATCATCTCAGGCATGGGTGAACTGCACCTTGAGATCATCATCGATCGCATGAAGCGTGAGTTCAAAGTCGAGGCCAATGTCGGCAAGCCGCAGGTTGCCTATCGCGAGACGATCCGCAAGCCGGTGGAGAAAGCCGAGGGCAAGTTCGTGCGCCAGTCCGGCGGCCGTGGCCAGTACGGTCATGTACTCCTGAAACTGGAGCCGAAGCAGCCCGGCACCGGGTTTGAGTTTGTCAACGGAATTGTCGGCGGCGTGGTGCCGAAGGAGTACGTCCCGGCGGTGCAAAAGGGCGTGGAGGAGCAGCTCGCCAATGGCGTCATCGCCGGCTATCCGATGGTCGACGTGAAAGTCACCATCTACGACGGCTCGTACCACGAGGTCGATTCCAACGAAATGGCGTTCAAGATCGCCGGTTCGATGGCGGTCAGGGAGGGCGCCAAACACGGCAGGCCGGTTCTGCTTGAGCCGGTGATGAAGGTGGAGGTCGTCACCCCAGAGGAATACCTGGGCACGGTCAACGGCGATCTGAACCGCCGCCGCGGCATATTGATGGGAACCGAGGATTCGCCCGCGGGCAAGATCATCCGCGCCGAGGTGCCGCTGGCGGAGATGTTCGGTTATGCGACCGACCTGCGCTCCGGCACGCAGGGCCGCGCCACCTACACCATGGAATTTGCGAAGTATGCCGAGGCACCGGCCAGCGTCGCCGAGGCTGTTATCAAGAAGCAATAATCCGGGCTTGAGGAAGTGAGGTAGACGCCATGTCCAAGGGCAAGTTTGAGCGGACCAAGCCGCACGTGAACGTGGGGACGATTGGGCACGTGGATCACGGCAAGACGACGCTGACCTCGGCGTTGACGAAGGTGACGGCGACGAAGTTCGGGGGT
>JBQTIC010000137.1:0-13814 GCA_052388435.1 Chromatiales bacterium
TTTTCCTTGTCGTAGTCGCTGGTCGCTTCTTCGATCTGGGTGCGGATGTTCTTGACGCGGCCTTCGATGGCCTTGGTGTCGCCCGCGCCGTCGATGATGGTGGTGTTCTCTTTCTCGACTTCGATGCGCTTGGCGCGACCGAGGTCTTTGAGGGTCACTTTCTCGAGTTGCAGTCCGATTTCCTCGGCGATCACCGTGCCACCGGTGAGGATGGCGATGTCTTCCAGCATGGCTTTGTGGCGGTCGCCGAAGCCCGGGGCCTTGACGGCGCAGGTCTTGAGGATGCCGCGCAGGTTGTTGACCACCAGGGTCGCCAGCGCTTCGCCTTCGACTTCCTCTGCAATGATCAGCAGCGGCTTGCCGGCCTTGGCGACCTGCTCGAGCACCGGCAGCAGATCACGGATGTTGGAGATCTTCTTGTCGTGCAGCAGCACGTACGGATCTTCCAGCACGGCAATCTGCTTCTCGGCGTTGTTGATGAAGTACGGCGAGAGATAGCCGCGGTCGAACTGCATGCCTTCCACGACTTCCAGCTCGTCGGCGAGGCCGGAGCCGTCTTCAACCGTGATCACGCCTTCCTTGCCCACTTTTTCCATCGCTTCGGCAATGATCTTGCCGATGGTTTCGTCGGCATTGGCGGAAATGGCGCCGACCTGGGCGATTTCCTTGTTGGTGGTGCAGGGCTTGGACAGTTTCTTGAGTTCGGCGACGACGGAGGTGACGGCCTTGTCGATGCCGCGCTTGAGGTCCATCGGGTTCATGCCGGCGGCAACATACTTCATGCCTTCGGCTACGATGGACTGCGCCAGCACGGTGGCGGTGGTGGTGCCGTCACCGGCGACGTCGGAGGTTTGCGAGGCGACCTCCTTGACCATCTGCGCGCCCATGTTCTCGAACTTGTCGGAGAGCTCGATCTCCTTCGCCACCGACACGCCGTCCTTGGTTACCGTCGGGGCGCCGAAGCTCTTCTCCAGCACCACGTTGCGGCCCTTCGGGCCGAGGGTCACCTTGACGGCATTGGCCAGTATGTTGACGCCGCGCAGCATGCGGCCGCGCGCGTCTTCACCAAATCGAATGTCTTTTGCGCTCATAGCTTCAAGTGTCCTTGGAGTTTCGTTGCCGGAATCAATCTTCAATGACGGCCATGATGTCGTCTTCGCGCATCACGACCAGCTCATCGCTATCGACCTTTACCTCAGTGCCGGAGTACTTGCCGAAGAGCACCTTGTCGCCCTTTTTGACGTTCATGGGGTTGACGTCACCTTTGTCGTTGGTCTTGCCCGGTCCGACAGCAATGACTTTGCCGCGAATGGGTTTCTCGGTAGCGGTGTCGGGGATCACGATGCCGCCGGCGCTCTTGCGCTCTTCCTCCATGCGCTTGACGATGACTCGATCATGCAGGGGACGCAGTTTCATAGGCGTTTTTCTCCTGAAGGGTTTTCTAGGTTGATGTTATGCTGTGGGAAAGCTGACTGCTAGCACTCACTGTAAGCGAGTGCTAATTATAGGTGCCGCTTAAAGGGTGTCAAGGTAACTTCACCCTATCTCCAGCGAGGGATGAGCGCCGAATTTCTGCTGGTCCTGACCACCTGCCCCGATGCCCAGACGGCTGAGCGGATTGCCGGCCGGCTCGTGGAGGACAGGCTTGCGGCCTGCGTCAACATACAGGGGGGGATACGGTCGGTTTATACCTGGCGAGGAGCGGTGGAGTCGGCGGAGGAATACCTGCTCCTCATCAAGACCGCACGGGAGCGCTACCCGGAGGTGGAGGCGGCCATCCGTGCCCGCCACCCCTATGAACTCCCCGAGGTCATCGCAGTCCCTATAATTGCCGGATCCGAGGCCTACCTGGGTTGGATCAGCAGTCTGGTATGCGTAAAGCAGCAACCTTCCTGATCGGTACACTCGTCCTTTGGGCCGGCGCGATGGGCACATTGGCCGGGGACATCGACGGCTCCGGCGACATCTTTGCCAAACTCAGAGGGCTCTCCGCCGGCAAAGAGGATTTCCTCGAACCCGACCGCGCCTTCGTGCTCAGCGTGAAGGCGACAACCGGCGACATTGTGAAGGCGCGCTGGGACGTCGCCGATCGTTACTATCTTTACCGCGACAAGTTCACTTTCGCAGCCCAGGGACCCGGTGTGAGCCTTGGCGAGGCACGGATACCGGCCGGTGAGGTCAAGGAGGACCCGTATTTCGGCAAGGTCGAGATCCTGCACGGCAGCTTTGAAGTGGACGTGCCGATCACTCGTGCCTCCCCGGATGTGAAAGAGATCCAGCTCACCATCGGCTACCAGGGCTGCGCGGAGGATGGGATCTGCTATCCGCCCATCACCAGAACCCTCCCGGTGACGCTCATGGGGCCAGCAGAGGCCGCGCCACCGGTCTCGTCGGGTGGACCTGACGGCACGGTCATTTCCGACACCGACAGATATGCGGGCCTGCTGAGCGGCGGCGCAACGTTCGCTACGCTGGCAACCTTCTTCGGCGTCGGGCTGCTGCTGGCCTTTACGCCTTGCGTATTCCCCATGGTCCCCATCCTCTCCGGGATCCTGGTGGGACAGGGCAACAATGTCACGCCGTTGCGCGCCTTCGTGCTGTCAACGGTGTACGTGCTCGCGATGGCACTGACCTACGCGGTCGCTGGCGTCGCCGCGGGTATCTTTGGTCAGAACCTGCAGGCGTGGTTCCAGAAGCCGGGCGTCATCGCCGGCTTCGCCGCCGTGTTCGTACTACTGGCCCTGTCGATGTTCGGCCTGTATGAGCTGCAATTGCCCAGCCGCTGGCAGAGCCGGCTCAGCGAGCTGAGCCAGCGGCAGCGCGTCGGGACTCTCACCGGCGTGGCGCTCATGGGCGTGCTTTCGGCGCTCATCGTCGGTCCCTGCGTGGCGCCGGCACTAGCGGGCGCGCTGGTGTACATCGGCCGCACCGGCGATTCCGTGCTCGGCGGTCTCGCGTTGTTTGCGATGGCGCTCGGCATGGGCGCGCCGTTATTGGTCCTCGGCGCCTCTGCCGGTCATCTGCTCCCGCGCGCCGGTGCCTGGATGAGGACCGTACGCAATGTGTTTGGCGTACTCATGCTGGGCGTGGCGATCTGGTTCCTGGAGCGCATTCTGCCAGGGCCTTTGGTCTTAACGCTGTGGGCGCTGCTCTTCATCGTGTCTGCGGTTTTTCTCGGCGCATTCGACCGGCTCGAGCCGGTGACCACAGGCTGGCGTCGATTGGGCAAGGGACTGGGACTGGCCGCCTGCGCTTACGGCGTGGTGCTACTGGTCGGCGCGGCGGCCGGTAACGACAACCTCTGGCGACCACTCGCCCGCTTCAACGCGGGCGGCGCCCAGGATGCGCCGCCAGCTTCAGCAGTCGAAGCGCCGCGCGAACTGCGATTCAATCCGATCCGTGGCGCCGACGGGCTGCAAATGGCGCTCAAGAATGCCGGCGGAAAACCGGTCGTTCTGGACTTTTACGCGGACTGGTGCGTGGAGTGCAAGCAGCTCGAGCGCGAGACCTTTAGCGATGAAAGCGTGCGTCGGGCGCTGAGCGGTGCGCTGCTACTGCGCGCCGATGTGACCGCGAACGACGCGCTGGACCAGGCGCTGCTCAAGCAACTCGGCCTCTACGGGCCGCCGGCAATCCTGTTCTACGATTCGAGCGGAGCCGAACGGCGCAACTATCGGCTGCAGGGATTCGTCGGGCCCGGGCCCTTCATGAAGCACCTCGACGTCGCCTTGCGCCAATGCGAGCCGTCCGGTCAACTGTACTGCTAGCAACAGTGGCGGTACTTGCCGCCCTTGGCGGGGTCATTGCCCAGTGCCACGTGGACGGCGCCGGGGTCGTCGGCAGACCACGCATCGATTTCGCCCTCGTGGACATCGATGGCAAGGAGCGCCGCTTGAGTGAGTGGGACGGAAAGGTCCTCGTCGTCAACTTCTGGGCCACCTGGTGTCCGCCCTGCCGGGAGGAGATCCCCGATTTCGTCAAGCTACAGCAGCAGTTCGAGGGCCAGGGCGTGCAGTTCATCGGCATCGCGATGGACCGCCCGGACGCGGTGCGCGAATTCATGGCCAGCGTCCCCATCAATTATCCTGTTCTGATCGGGGACGAAGAGGGGAGCATCGTCCGGCAGTACGGCAACGACCTCGGGGCTCTCCCATACACGGTAGTTATCGACCGCAAAGGTAAGATCATCCTCACCCGTCGTGGCCTGTTCCGGCCCACGGAGGCAGATGCCACGATCCGTAACCTGCTGTAAGGCGGTGAGTCTTTACAAGGTCGAAGCACCAGGGAAAGTGTGCTAATCTGTCGGCATCTTCGCCGAAATTACAACGATAAGTAGCAAACAAGTTCCAACCTGAGGGCCTTCCATGGCACAGATCCTGGTCCTGAACGGGCCGAATCTGAACCTATTGGGCGAGCGTGAACCAGAGATCTACGGCCGCGACACCCTGGACGACATCAACACCCGGCTGGTCGCGCAGGCCGAGGCCGCTGGCCACCACCTTGACGCCTTCCAGAGCAACGCTGAGCACGAGCTAATCGACCGCGTCCATGCCGCCCGCCAGCAGGACGTGGGCTTCATTCTGATCAATCCCGGCGCCTTCACCCACACGAGCGTCGCGCTGCGCGACGCCCTGCTGGCCGTAAGAATCCCTTTTATCGAGGTGCATCTGTCCAACGTGCACGCCCGCGAACCATTCCGCCGTCATTCCTATCTCTCCGACATCGCCCTGGGGTTGGTGGCCGGGCTGGGCGCGCAAGGCTACGAATTCGCCCTGCAGGCCGCGCTGCGCCACCTGACCAAACGCCCATAGCCAGCGGGAGCGCAGCTCCATGGACATACGCAAGATCAAGAAACTGATCGACCTGCTGCAGGAATCCGGCATCGCCGAGATCGAGATCAAGGAAGGCGAGGAGTCGGTCCGCATCAGCCGCCACTCGATCTCGCCCGCGGCGCCCATTGCCGTGCACACCGTGGCGCATGCGCCTTCGGTTCTGACGACGCCGACAACTGGTAGCGCTGTTGTGACCGAGGTCGCCGCCGAGCCGGTCATCGAGGGCCATGTCATCAAGGCGCCCATGGTCGGCACCTACTATGCTTCCGCGTCGCCAAGCAGTGCGCCCTTTGTCTCCCTCGGCAGCCCCGTGAAGAAGGGCGACGTGCTCTGCATTATCGAGGCGATGAAGATCATGAACCAGATCGAGGCCGACCAGGACGGCATTATCGCCTCGATCCACACGGAGAACGGCCAGCCGGTGGAGTTCGATCAACCGCTGTTCACCATCACGTAGAACTCCTCGCGGTCCACCATGCTCGAGAAGATTGTCATAGCCAATCGCGGCGAGATCGCGCTCCGCATCCTGCGCGCCTGCCGGGAGATGGGGATCAAGACGGTGGCCGTGCACTCCACCGCCGACCGCGATCTGAAGCACGTACGTCTGGCCGACGAGTCGGTGTGCATTGGTCCGCCGCGCTCAACCGAAAGCTATCTCAATATCGCCGCGGTGATCAGCGCCGCAGAGGTGACCGATGCGACCGGCATCCACCCCGGCTACGGCTTCCTCTCGGAGAACGCGGACTTTGCGGAGAGCGTGGAGAACAGTGGCTTCGTGTTCATCGGTCCGCGCCCTGAGACCATAAGGCTGATGGGCGACAAGATCTCCGCCATCAAGGCCATGCGCGCGGCGGGCGTGCCGTGTGTGCCCGGTTCCGACGGTCCGCTGCCCGAAGACGTGGAAGAATGCGTCATGATCGCGCGGCGTATTGGCTATCCGGTCATCATCAAGGCGGCCGGTGGCGGTGGCGGGCGCGGCATGCGGGTGGTGCATGGGGAGGCCGCCTTGCGCAACGCGGTCACGCTTACGCGTAGCGAGGCGCTGGCGGCTTTCGGCAACGCGACCCTCTACATGGAGAAGCTCCTGGAGACGCCGCGGCATATCGAGTTCCAGGTGCTTGCCGACACTCAAGGTGACGCCGTCTGCCTGGGGGAACGCGACTGCTCCACACAGCGGCGCCACCAGAAAATCATCGAGGAGGCGCCAGCACCCGGCATCAGCGAGACCTTGCGGCGGAAGATGTCCGATATCTGCGTAAACGCCTGCAAGCAGATCGGGTACCGCGGCGCTGGCACTTTCGAGTTCCTCTACGAGAAGGGCGAGTTCTATTTCATAGAGATGAACACGCGGCTGCAGGTCGAGCACCCGGTCACCGAGTTGGTGACCGGCATCGACATCGTCAAAGAACAGATCCATATCGCCGCCGGTGAGCCGCTCACCGTCCGGCAGGAGGATATAGAGCTGCGCGGTCACGCCATCGAGTGCCGCATCAATGCCGAGGATCCCGAGACCTTCGCACCGTCACCCGGCACCATCAGTCTCTACCATCCCCCGGGCGGTCCGGGCATACGACTCGACACGCACATCTACGAGGGATACACGGTGCCGCCGTATTACGATTCCATGATCGGCAAGCTCCTCGCGCATGGCGAGACGCGCGCCTACGCGATTGCCCGCATGCAGAACGCATTGAACGAGATCGTCATCGACGGTATCAAGACCAACTTGCCGCTACACCGCGACATGCTGATGGACGCCGCGTTCCAGGCCGGCGGCATCGACAACCACTATCTCGAGAAAAAACTCGGCCTCGCCTGAGAAACTGTGCGGACAAGGTCGACTCGTAGTGGTTTCTGATGATCGATCGGACCTAGGCAACGGTCATGCCCTGGTTGCAGCTTCGGTTCACTGTGCCCCGCGATGAGGCGGACGCGCTCGGCGCCGCACTGGAACAGCTTGGCGCGCAGGCGATCACGCTGCAGTCGGCAGGCATCGACAGCCTCTTCGATCAGGCCGACGAATCGCCCACGCTGTGGGATTGCAACGCGCTGACCGCCCTGTTCGCTGCACAGACCGACACCGACGCGCTGGTTGCGCGCCTTGCCTCACAGCTCGCGCCCAGCGCAGTGCCGCTGCACGCGGCGGAGATCCTCGCCGACCAGGACTGGAACCGCGCCTGGATGGATCGTTTTCGGCCGCTGAGGTTCGGTGAGCGTCTTTGGGTGTGCCCGAGCTGGCACACGCCGCCCGACCCGGACGCCGTCAACATTATCCTCGACCCCGGAATGGCCTTCGGCACAGGCACTCATCCAACCACGGCGCTGTGCCTGCGCTGGCTCGACGGCGCTGCGCTCGATGGCAGGACCGTGCTCGACTATGGCTGTGGCTCCGGCATACTGGCGATCGCGGCCATCAAGCTCGGGGCGCGGCATGTCTGGGCGGTCGACATCGACCCGCAGTGCCTGGAGGTCACGCGCGAGAATGCCGCGCGCAACGAAGTCAGCGACCGTCTGACGGTCAGCGGGCCCGGCGACTGCCCCGCGCCACAGCGCGACGTGCTGCTTGCGAACATCCTTGCCCGTCCGCTCATCGAGCTCGCGCCCGCCTTTGCTGAGGCAGTACGTACTGGCGGCGATGTTGTCCTCTCCGGCCTGCTTATCTCCCAGATCGAGGCCTGCGTAGCGGCATACACCCCGTTCTTTGATATGCAGCCGCCTCGCGCTGAGGCGGATTGGGTTATCCTCGCCGGCGTGCGCCGTTAGCGCGCTGCTGCGACGAGACGCGATGCTGACACGCTGTCCGCACTGCAAGACCGCCTACCGCCTGCAGGCAGAGCAGTTGCAGGTGGCGCGTGGCCGCGTGCAGTGCGGCCGGTGCGCTACACAATTCGACGCACTGGATCACCTGCTCGAAGAATCACTAGTGGCCGCAACCGTCGCACCGTCGGGCCCACCCGGACGGAGCGCGACCCCGACCCTCGCGGCCAGTCTGGACGAGACCCTTCCACCGGTGTACACGGAGCCCGCCGCCCCTCTCGCCGAGGCATCGTTTCTGCCGACGCGGGAGACAGAGATCTCCAATGTGCAGCGCGAAGACCAGGAGCCGTCGCTCGCGATCGATGAGGCCGAGCCAGAGCCGGGGCTCATGCGGGTCGAATACGATCCACTGCCCGGCGAGGCGGATGTCAAGCCGGATGATATCCTGCTGCAGGATATCCCCCGTTTCCTGCTCGACCGGGACGACGCAGCGGCGCGTGGTCATCAGGCGATCGGCGAGGCGCCCCATCGCCGAACTTCCGCCCTGTGGGGCATTGGTGCGGCGCTGCTGTTCGTCTGCCTGCTCGGCCAGGTAATCTGGTTCGAGCGCGACACTCTGCTTGGACGCTTCCCCCAATTGCCCGATCTCTGGCAGCAATTATGCGAAGGGCGGGCCTGCGCCCCGCAGCCGCAGCGCGATCTCGACGCTCTGCAGATACTTGCACGCGATGTTCGCGATCATCCGCGCTATCAGAGCGCACTGCTGGTCAATGCGACCCTCTTCAATGAGGCGTCCTTCGCGCAACCGTTCCCGGTGCTGGAGCTGACCTTGTTCGACCAGGCCGGGCGCACCCTCGGCGTGCGCCGATTCCAGCCGGGTGAATACCTCGACACGAGCGTTCCCGTCGACGCCGGCATGAAACCCCGTCAGCAGGTATACATCGCGCTGGAGATTGCCGGTATCGGCGAGGAAGCGGTGAGTTTCGAGTTCAAGTTTCTGTGACCGTCGGAGGGTAACTGCCGGAGGCGTTGCGCGGCCGGCCGTCCGCGCACCACTGTCATCCTTCCCTGCCGTCGCGCACGGGCGCGGTGAACGCGTATTGACATGGCGTCATTCATGCTTGCGACGCGCAGCGACTCAGCGCACGAGTTGCTTTTCTCGCAACCAGTTTGCGGCTATTATCCTTGCCCCTTCTCATAAGAACTCCATCCCAACGTGCTGCGCATCGGACCTTACACATTCGCGTCGCGCGTAGCGCTCGCTCCGATGGCGGGAGTCACCGACCGGCCCTTCCGGCAACTGTGCCGGCGCCTCGGCGCCGGCCTGACCGTCTCGGAAATGGTGAGTGCCGGCCCGCAGCTGCGAGATACGGTGAAATCAAGGCGCCGCATCGATCACCGCGGCGAACCGGGTCCGCGCGTCGTGCAAATCGCGGGAGCTGATCCCGCGCTGCTGGCCGACTTTGCCTGCTACAACGTCGAACAGGGCGCGGAGATCATCGACATCAACATGGGATGTCCAGCGAAGAAGGTCTGCAACGCCATGGCCGGCTCGGCGCTGCTGCACGACGAGCTGCTCGTCGCGCGCATACTGGACAAAGTCGTGCGAGCAATCAGCGTGCCAGTGACCCTCAAGTTCCGCACTGGTCCCAGCCCGGCGCGCCGCAATGGTGTCACGGTCGCGCGCATCGCTGAGGAGGCCGGCGTCTGCGCACTCGCCGTGCACGGGCGCACACGCGCGTGCGCCTTCGGCGGCCGCGCGGAATACGACACCATCGCCGCGATCAAGACGGCGGTCAACATCCCCGTCATCGCCAACGGAGACATCGACACACCGCAGCAGGCGCGGGCGGTGATTTTTCACACCGGTGCCGATGCCGTCATGATCGGACGGGCGGCGCAGGGCAACCCGTGGCTTTGCGGGGAGGTCGATCACTACCTGCGCACTGGCGCCACGCTGTCACCGCCCGGCTACGAGGAGATCGGCAAGGTCCTGCACGAGCACCTCGTCAATCTCCACGACTTCTACGGCCAGGCGCCGGGAGCGCGCATCGCGCGTAAGCACCTGGGCTGGTACGTGAGGCGGCTGCCTGGCGGCCGGGATTTCTGGCGCGTCGTCAACACGGTGGAGAGCGCACGCATGCAACTCACAATGGTGCGCGGCTATTTCGCCCGTCTCGGCGGAGCCACGGCCGCATGACCCGCCGCCCACGCCGACGCGCGCGTCGCTCCAGGGCCGAGCTGGCCGACATCGAATGCGACCTGCCGCCCCTGCAGGAATGCGTGCGCAGGGCCTTGCGCGCCTACTTTCGCGCTCTTGACGGCCACTCGCCCGGCGAGGTGTACGAGCTGGTCCTTTCCGAGATTGAGCCGCCGCTGCTCGAGGTGGTGATGGGACAGGTCAGCGGCAATCTGACGCGCGCCGCTGAGATGATGGGGATCAACCGCGCGACGCTGCGCAAGAAGCTGAAGAAGTACAGACTGGAAAAGTCCGCCGGGGAGGCCTGACCGCCCCCACGGCAGAGCTGGTTTCTCTACGTCTTCCAGCGTTCCTCACTTGAAGCTGCCGCATCGGAGGCATGAACACCACCATCAGGCGGGCGCTGATTAGCGTCTCCGACAAATCCGGACTCGTTGACTTCTGCCGCGGACTGCAGGCGCTGGGCATCACGTTGCTCTCAACGGGGGGCACAGCCAGGGTGCTTGCGCAGAGCGGGCTGAATGTGCATGAAGTGAGTGACTACACCGGATTCCCCGAGATCATGGGCGGCAGGGTCAAGACCCTGCACCCGAAGATCCATGGTGGCATCCTCGCCCGCCGTGGCATCGATGAGGAGGTGATGGCGGCGCAGAGTATAACGCCCATCGACCTCGTGATCGTCAACCTCTATCCATTCGAGGCGACGGTCGCGCGCGCGAATTGCACGCTGGCCGATGCGATAGAGAGCATCGACGTGGGCGGACCGGCGATGATCCGCGCCGCGGCAAAGAATCATGCCAATGTCGCTGTCGTGGTCGACCCGTTGGACTATGGTGCCGTGCTCGAGGAGATGAGGGCGAACGGCGGTTCACTATCGCCGGAACGCCGCTATGCACTGGCCACCAAGGCTTTCCAGCACACGGCGTACTACGACGCGACCATCGGCAGCTACCTCGGCGCACTGCACGCTGGCATCGCCTTCCCGGCCGTCCTGACCCTGCAATGTAACAGGAAGCAGGATCTGCGCTACGGCGAAAATCCGCATCAGGCAGCGGCCTTCTATGTATCGCCGCACGCTGTGTCCGGCAGCGTCGCCAGTGCTTTTCAGTCTCAGGGCAAGGAGCTTTCCTACAACAACATCGCCGATGCGGACGCCGCCATCGATTGCGCTGCCGCCTTCGAGGAGCCCGTGTGTGTGATCGTCAAGCACGCCAACCCCTGCGGCGTTGCGGTGGGAGAGACCACCCTGCAGGCCTATGAGCGCGCCTACGCCACCGATCCGACATCGGCGTTCGGAGGCATCATCGCCTTCAACCGGCCGCTCGATGCGGCGACGGCGCAAGCGATCCTTGCGCGCCAGTTCGTCGAGGTCATCGTCGCGCCTGTGATCCACGACGCGGCGGCGAATGCGCTGAAGGGCAAACCAGATGTCCGCGTGCTGGTCACCGGCGGGGCGCTTGACTACAAGTCGTCCCGTTGGGACATCCGCAGCGTGCATGGCGGTCTGCTGATCCAGGAGCGTGACCTGCCCGCGAAATTCGACCCGGGAAGGCTCAAGGTCGTGACTCAACGCGCGCCGCTCGCGGATGAGCTACGCGACCTGCTTTTCGCGTGGAAGGTCGTGCGTGCCATCAAGTCCAACGCCATCGTCTACGCACGCGGCAGTCAGACCATCGGCGTCGGTGCCGGTCAGATGAGTCGAGTGGTAAGCGCCCGCATCGCCGGCTGGAAGGCTGCGGATGCCGGACTTACCGTCGAGGGGTCGGTCATGGCCTCCGATGCGTTCTTTCCGTTCCGCGACGGCATCGACTCGGCCGCCGAGGCGGGTATTCGGGCGGTCATTCAACCGGGCGGCTCCGTCCGCGACACCGAAGTCATCGCCGCGGCCGACGAGCACGGCATGGCCATGGTCTTCACCGGCATGCGTCACTTCCGACACTGACAGCGGTGAGTCGTGATTCGTGACTCGTAACTGGTCGTCCATGCAGCATCGAGCAGACTCCTTATGCGTGCCATTCCATCTTCTGGCGACATAGTTCGCCATCGACAGACGAATCACCAGTTACCAATCACGGGTTGCCGAATCTCGCATCACCAGTCTTGATGAAGATTCTCATTGTTGGCGGCGGCGGGCGGGAGCATGCGCTGGCGTGGAAGGCGGCACGATCCCGCGCTGTCGAGAAGGTATATGTCGCACCAGGCAACGCCGGAACGGCGCAGGAACCAAAGGTCGAGAATGTCGCCATCAGCGCCGAGGATATTCCCGCCTTGGTCGAATGTGCACGCGACCATGCGATCGACCTCACCATCGTTGGACCGGAGGCGCCACTCGTCGCCGGCATCGTCGACGCGTTCGAGACCTCCGGCCTGCGTTGCTTCGGTCCGCGCAAGGAGGCCGCGATCCTCGAAGGCTCCAAGGCCTTCACCAAGGACTTTCTGCGACGGCATTCCATCCCGACCGCAAGCTACGCGACCTTCACGGGTATTGCCCCGGCTATCCGTTATCTCGGCACCCAAGCGATGCCGACCGTCATCAAGGCGGACGGACTGGCGGCCGGCAAGGGTGTCGTCATCGCACATACGCGCGGGGAGGCGGAGGAAGCGGTCCGCGCTATGCTCGAGGGCAGCGCACTGAGCGTAGCAGGGAGCCGCGTCGTGATCGAGGAGTATCTGCGCGGAGAGGAGGCGAGCTTCATCGTCATCACCGATGGTGAGCACGCGTTGCCGCTGGCGAGTTCGCAGGATCACAAGACCCTGTGCGACGGCGACACCGGCCCTAATACCGGTGGCATGGGCGCGTACTCGCCCGCTCCGGTAGTCACTCCTGCCACGCACGAGCGGATCATGCGCGAGGTGATCGAACCGACGCTGCGCGGCATGGCCGCGGAAGGCCGGCGTTACCGGGGGTTTCTTTACGCCGGGGTAATGATCACCGCCGACGGCGCGCCAAAGGTGCTCGAGTTCAATTGCCGGTTCGGCGACCCGGAGACGCAGCCCATCCTCATGCGCCTGCGATCCGATCTCGTCTCACTCTGCGAGGCAGCACTGAGCGGTACACTCACGGCCGTATCGGCACAGTGGGACCCGCGTGTGGCCCTTGGCGTGGTGCTGGCCGCGGCCGGTTATCCGGGCGCGGTGAAGAAGGGGGACGTCATCGCCGGCCTGGACGGCGACGCCCGCGCGGCCCTCAAGGTTTTTCATGCTGGGACAATGCGTACCGGTAACGCGGTCGTTACCGCCGGCGGCCGCGTGCTCTGTGTATGCGCGCTCGGCGCGACGGTCAGGGAAGCGCGGCGCCTTGCCTATGCCGAGGCGGCGAAGATTTCCTGGCCGGGCATGCAATACCGGCGTGACATTGGTTATCGCGCCCTCGCCCGCGAACAATCGACAGCCAGCACCTGACCCGCAGATCTAGCCCTCGCTGTGGCTGCGGATGGTGAGGACGGGGATTTCGGAGATGCGCACGACTCTCTCGGCCACACTCCCGAGCAGGAGGTGCGCGAGGCCGGTGCGCCCGTGAGTGCCGATCACGATCAGGTCCGCTCGCAACTCGCGCGCCGCGTGCGTGATCTCCACATAGGGCACGCCGTCGGAGAGCTGCGTCCGCACCGCGACGCCCTTCGTGTCTGCCGAGCGCTGGAAGGCCTCGAGCTGCTCGCCGAGGCGCTTGCGCACTTCCGACTCAACTTCCACGGGCACCTCCACCATGCCGTCGGGCAGCGTATAGGTGGGCACCTGGTAGGCGTGCACGAGAACGATCTCGGCCTTGAGCTTCGTTGCCAGGTCGATGGCGTACTCGTAGGCGCGCCGCGAAGCATTGGAGAAGTCTGTTGCGCAAAGTATGCGGCGGATCTCAGGCATGAATGTCCTCTCTTTCCGGGGCCGCCAGTCAGATGGCCGACAACAAGCATGAGCGGCACAGTCGCGCCAATCAAGCGGGCGGGTCGCCTGCAACGTGCCCTAGATAAGCTCTGAATAAGTCCATCCTGGACTTCTCAGAGCACGCAAGGCAAAAAGCGTGGTTT
>JBQTIC010000138.1:0-20421 GCA_052388435.1 Chromatiales bacterium
TTCTCAGAGCACGCAAAGCAAAAAGCGTGGTTTTTGCTTTGCTTCATCTTCAACGGCTTGCCGCCGTCGAAGATAGCGGCACATCCCTGTGCCGCAGGAACCTCTGACTTAATCAGAGGTTCCTTAGCGGCGACGGATGCGCACGCGCACGGTCTGATCCGGTCTCAGTCCCGGCGGCGGAGGGGCGTCGAGATCGATCCGGACCGCGTGGTAGACGGTCGAGAGGCGGGAAGGGCTGCGCACGAGCTGCTGCCCGACCTCGACATTGCGGAATTCGAGGCGCTCCTCCGGGTAGATCATGCCGACTTTTCCGAAGTATTCACCGCTGATCCCTGCGAAACGCACGGTCGCCGTGTCGCCGTCATCCAGGTCAGCCAGATCGTCGGTTTGCACGTAGGCCTCGATCCACAGTTCCGACGGATTGAGGACGGTGACGATCACATCGTCCTTGTCCACCACGTCGCCCGGATATCGACTCACCCATCCGATACGGCCGTCCATCGGCGCGGTGATGGTTCCTGCGGCGAGACGCTGACGCGCAAGCTCGACTTCCGCCTCCGCACGCGTGATCGAGAGATCGCGTTGATCGAATTCGATCTTGTAGCGGCCCTTCGCGAATTCCAGCCGCGCCTGCGCCTGCGCCAGGCGCTGCTTTGCCAGTCGTATCTCGGCATCAAGCTCCGCCAGTTGCAGTGCCGATGGGGCGGGCTGCCTGCCCCCGGCACGACGGCTCCTGGCCAGCGCCTCCTCGTATTCCTTGCGCGTCGTTGCGCGCAGCTCCAGAAGACGCCGCTCGCGCGCGACGGCGAGATCCTCGCCGTAAGCCGCCGTGCCGCTCTGCCTGCCGGCCGTCTCGGCCAGACGCCGTTCGGTCAGCGCCTGCTCCAGTTGCAATTCGGCGGCTTCGACCGCGGCACTGTACGCGGGATCCAGTCCCGCTCTTTCCAGCGCATCGCGTTCCGCCCGGCTCAGGGCCAGCTCGGCTTCCGCCCGCTTTGCGTTGATCTCCATCTGCGTTTCGCTGCGGCTCACGTCCATCTCGACCAGAGCTTGTCCAGCCCGCACATCGTCACCCTGCGTGACTAACACGGCGGCGATGCGCCCCGCTTCCACCGTCGTGATGCGCACCTCTTTGGCCATAACCCGGCCGGTCGTGACGATCCAGACGTGCCGCCAGAGCAGCGCCCCGATCAACGCCGCGAAGATGCCCACCAACAGCACGCCCAGAAACGTGCCTGCGCGTCGCCGCCGCCTGCGCGCGCCATTGGACCTGCGTTCCTCTGGCGCCGCCTGTTGCGTCTGCCGTGCTTCGATCTTCCTGAAGCGCATGGTAATCCCCCCGTTTCCTGCCAGAGCGGCCTACCCAGGCGGCGTATCGCGGACATCCTTGTCCACATACTCTGCGCAGCCCCCCCCTGCCCGCTCCCGCGGTGGTGCCGAATCGGTCACCAGCTTGCGGTAGCGGTCGTATTCGTGAACGGCCACGCCCTGCAGCACGTCGTACTTCGCCAGGCCTTCGTCCACCTCGCGCATCATTGCCTCAAAGTCGCCGTCCACCATCGGTCCGCACAAGTGCGTTGGGTCGGCGCTGACACCCACCCAGAATCGAACGCCGACGCCTGCGGTCTGTGCCTGGCGCAGTAGCGGATCGGCGGCCGCCACCACCCGCGCCGAGCCCGACCGGTAGGCCATCAGCGCGACCCCTTCGACGTGGGGAAGTATCTCCTTGAGCACCGCCTGAGCGCCGTCGTCCACGCCGGAGTACCGCACCGGCAGATCCACCACCAACGCCAATCGACCGCCGAGCTCTCCTGCAACAGCCTTAACGAACGAGACGTACTGCTCAAGGAGATGCTGCCTGGCGGGGCCGGGGTCGGCCTTCGCCCACGCTGCAAGCGTGTGCGGCTCGACGTCCAGATGCAACGCGTCGAAGCGCTCACCCTCGCCAGCTCTGTCGTTGAACTTTTTTACGGCACTGATGAAAGCCGCCACCCGACCCTGCTTGTCATCCAGGAACCAGTCCGGTTCGCCGTGCAGCGCATGCACCTCGATACCGCGTGCGTGCGCGTCGCGCAGGAACTCCCGCAACACCTGACTGCGATGATCGAGCAACCCTGGACTATACAGAAAGACGGTATGGATCCGCCTCGCCGCAGCGAAGTCGAAAAAGAAGGCCCTCTCCACCTGCGAGTAGAGAAACTCCGGTCGCCATACCCATAGCGCGCGGCCACGGGTCGAGAGGCGGTCCGTGACAGGCCGGCGATCAGAGGCCCGCACCGAGCGCGCTGCAAGTTCCTCGAGATCCCTGCCCATGGCGCGATACAGATCCACGAGCGCGTGCTGCAGATCGTAGTCGGCCGCCGTGATCTCCTCATGCGCCTGCTCCCAGCGCAGGCGCTCACCTTCGAGCCTGAGGAGATCGACGTCGCCGACCCAGCGGTCCCTCGCCTGCGCGATGCGCAGCGACTCGAGCTGCGCAAAGGCATTGCCCAGCGCGACCCGCTGCCTGCCCCGCGCCAGTTCGTACGCACCGTGGGCTTTCACAACCTCCTCGGACATCCTCGCCGACAGACTGGCGTGATCCATCTCGAGCTGGCCGATGATCGCCTCCTCGCGATCGAGCTGCGCGTGCTTCAGGGGACCGATCAGCAGCGGCAACCGCAGGATGGCGGCAAGGCTGCCACCGCGCTGGAACGTGTCGGTGGTGTCCCGGTCGCGCAGGCCGTAGCTCGCCCGCAAGTCAAGATCCGGCGTGGACGCGCGCACCACTTCGCGATGCGCCCGGGCCTGCGCCACCCGTGCCGCCGTCTGCCGGAAGTCGTAGCGCTGCCCGCGCGCCAGCTCCACCATCCGGTACACATCGGTTGGCAGGTCGGCCTCGAACTCAACGGGTGCAAGATCAAGCGGCGCGCCCATGGCACGCCCCATGAGACCGTTCAACGTAACCTTGGCGAGGATCAGCTCCTTGTCGGCCCGCAACGTCCTCTGCCGGAACTCGCTTAAGTCCGCGTACTGCTCAAGAGGTTCATCGGGCAACGTCTTCGCGAAGTCGGACTGCACCTGCGCGACCCGGACGCGCTCGCTCTGGATGCGCTCCCATTCCCCGAAATGGTGCTGGGCGGCGTGCGTTCGGCGGGCGTCGATGTATGCATTGAGCGCCCTGGCCAGCACCTCGTTTCTGGTGTGCGCGTAGTCGGCCACGGCATCGACGATCATCTGTTCCGCTTCGCTCATCCTCGCCCTGCGCTCGACCAACCCCCCATACAGTGACTGCGTGAGCGAAGTAAAGAATCCCAGCGGGTAGATGCGTGCCAGCAGGACGAGTTCCGGACTGATGCTGACATTGGCCTCCCGCAGACGGGCGCGCGCTTCGATGACCTGGAAGATCGTTCTGCGCACCTGCGGGTTCTGCGTCTTGACCAGGTGCAAGATCTGCTGAGGACTCACCGGGGAAGGGACCTGTGGCGGTGACGGTGCCGCAGCATCCGACAATCCCTGCCCCTGCTCCCCACGAATCGCCTGCAGCAGATCCCGGGCGCGCCGATCGTGGGGGTCGCCCCGTAGCGCGGCCTGCATCTCGGCAGCGGCAGTATCGAGTTCTCCGCGAACATATGCCATCAGGCCCCGCTCAAACGCCTCTTCCTCATCCATGAGTACTGCTTCCCGCGTCCCGACCGTGCTGCAGCCGTTGAGGGACGCAAGCAGGAGCAGGCCTGAGAGCAGGCGACAGAGGCTCCGCGGACCACACATCGGCAGGATCGGGTGCAGGCGCCGCATGGATGGCGAGTGCGTCAGTAGACCTCCATCTCCCGGCGCACCTTCTCCGGCGCGAACGGATCCCGGTAGGACGAGCGCAACAGAAGCTCCTGGAATATCGCCAGTATGCGCACCAGCTTCAGCGCCAGGCGATAGGCGGCGTAGGCGGGCAGACACACATACAATGCATAAGGGTTGTACTCGTGACGCGTGACATAGATCGCGATCGAAAGGCGGATGACGTTCAGGCAGAGGTGGATGACGAACACGGTGAAGAGCACGAACAGGATATCGCCGGGAAAGTTGATCAGCATGTCGATGAAATACGCCAGCCATACCAGCGGCAGGATCGCCACGAAGAGAAACGTGTCAACGAAGGACACGAAACTGGTCGGCTCGAAATTTTCCTGATACGGATTGAAGATATCGCGGTGCTTTCTCAGCCGGTTGCGAATGATGTTACGGTCCCAGCGCATGCGCTGGCGAAACCATCCACCCCATCGCGTCGGGACGTTGGTGCGGCAGATGGCATCGTAGGCGAAGGCGATCTGGCGTCCGAGTTTGCGCGTCCGGATGGTGACGTCAGAATCGTTGCCGGGTCCCGGCTCGAACAGGCCGATCCGCTGCAACAGGTCACGGCGAAAAGCGCCGATCGCCCCGGGCACGATGGCAAGGATACCGACACTCGCCTTGAAACGGCGTCCCACGCCGAGAGTGATGAGATATTCCATGGCCTGCATCCAGGTGAGCAGGTTGTCGCCATAGTTGCGCACATCCAGGTTCCCGCTCACCGCCCCGACGCGCGGCTCCGCGAATTGCGTCATCAGTCTGGAAATGCAGTCGCGATCCAGCGTCGAATCCGAATCCATGAACACGGCGTATTCACCGCGCGCTGCCGACAGCCCCAGATTAAGCGCGGCGGACTTGCCCTGCCGCTCCTGCATCCGGTAGTAGCGGATGCTTCCCCGCTGGCCGAGACTTTTGCACACCGCCGCGGTTCTGTCGGTGGACCCGTCGTCGACAATGATGATCTCAATTCGCGGATAGTCCTGCTCCAGCAGCGATCGCACCGTATAGGCAATCGTCTCTTCCTCATTGAGCGCCGGCACGATGACCGAGACGAGCGGTACCGGATCCGGCAGGTTCAGCAAACGCGCCTCGCGCTCCTCGCGCAGATGCCGGAAGAAAACGTAGATATTCGTGATCAGGTAGCGGGGCACCTCCAGGAACAGCACGGCCCAGAACACGCGCACGAACTGTTCGAGGGGCATGGTGGCCACCCAGTCGAAGCCGCGCCGGAAGTAGTCGATGACGGTATAGAGAGAGAGCAACAGCGCATCCATGACGCACTTGAGCTCACAACGTTGCGCGTGGCCACACCACGTTGCCGCCGTACTCGCGCGCCACACGCAAGTGATCCATGACCAACTCCACGAACTGGTGCGGGCCGGCGAGATCCCCGCGCGTGGCCACGACACTCACCGACAGCGTGCATTCCGGCATCCCGCTCGAGGTGGGACGCTGCATGATCCCCCGCCGCATGCGCTCCGCGACAACGTAGGCGCCTTCGAGCGGCGTATCGCTCAACAGCATCAGCAGAATGTTGCCCTGGTGAAACGCGGCACAGTCCGACTCACGCAGCGTCTCGCGGGTCAGATCTGCCACCTCTTTCAGGCGCCTCGCCATCAGCATGTCACCGAACTGCCCGCGTAGCCTGTCATAGTGATCGATGCCCGCGGCGAGCAGCACTAGCGGTCGCTTGTAACGGCGTGCCGCGGCCATCTCCTGCCCAAGCCGCTCCTCGAAATACGAATAGCGATAGATCCCGAGATCCGCGTCGAGGACTCCGCGTTCCTCCTCACTGTCTATACGCCCCTTGCTGGCGACCAGCACGCCCTTGGTGGTGGTGCGATACTCATGGATGGTCAGCACCGTCACATTCTCTGCCGGCATTCCGGCGCCGCATTTCAGGCACTGACAATCCACCTTCGGATCGGCAAATACCTCACTGCATACCCGGCAAAGATAGTTTGAGGTCGGCCGTTCGTAATCGACACCGATGTGCCGGAGCTTCTGCTCGCATTTCGGGCAGGTGTACTGCATGCCGTCCTGGAACTCCGCTTCCGGGGCGTTATAACCGCAGCGGTAGTGGTGGATTATGTCCACGATGTCCACATTCGATGAACCGCAACGCCTGCAGATCTCCCTGAAATTCAGGGCATGGTGCTGGCAGATGTTACAGATGTGGATCTTGTCGAAGAACGTCCGCTCGAGCAGGCCCAGGTCAGCCATCTGTTCCAGTTGAGCGAGCTCCTCACCCGGCCTGCACTCAAGCGCCGCCCGCGCGACGGGATAGACATGAGCGCTGGGAGATTCGACGCTGCGCTCGGGAGTAATGACCTCCCGGCGCTCCCGCACCAGCTTCTGCAGCAAGACAACCCGGCGGTCGACCGGGACTGGTTTCAGCTCAATGGTGCCAGTCATAGCTTCAGCTTCCACCAATAGATACGCTTACTATCTTATACGTAAGTTTATATAGCAATGCTATTTACTTGAATTTACGATCGAGTTCCGCGTGACTGGAGTCAAACTTCTGACGCTCGGTCCCTTGCCGGGACAAGCCGGAAACAGAATTTTCGGGTGATGCTATCGGTGCCGGGCAGATCGCAAAGACTGGCTATTGGGAAGGATATCGGCTCGCCTCCGCGCATCCTGAGCGGCCCCAGGGCTGGCGGGGGTAGCCAGTCGGGGAACTGCGGACTGTCCCCACGCCGGCTCAGAGTGCCGTGCCGAAACTCTCCCGGTAGCGGGCGTCGAAGTCGCTGCGAATGAACCGGTGATTCTGTGTCCCGGCCGACTCGATCTTGATGGCGCCCATGAGCGAGGCGATGCGGCCGGTAGTCTGCCAGTCGAGGTCGTTGAGCAGCCCGTAAAGCAGGCCTGCGCGGTAGGCGTCGCCGCAGCCGGTCGGATCCTTCACCTCGCGCGGGCGCGCGGCGGGGATCTCCAGTTCGCCGCTGCGCATGCAGATGAGCGAGCCGCTGGCGGCGCGGGTGATGATGAGCGCATTCACGCGCTCGATGACATCGCGACCGGTCCAGCCGGTCTTCTCCTGCATTAATCGCCATTCATAGTCGTTGACGGTCACCCAGCTCGCCAGTTCGGTGAAGCGCCGCAGCAGATCCCGGTCGAACATCGGCATGCCCTGGCCCGGATCGAAGATGAAGGGGATCCCTGCCTCCGCGAACTGATCCGCATGATCGATCATCCCCTGCCGGCCGTCGGGGGCGAGTATGCCAACCTTCACGCCCCGGGCATCACTCACCTTGTTTTCGTGCGCGTGGCCCATCGCGCCCGGATGAAAGGCGGTGATCTGGTTGTCGTCGAGATCGGTGGTGATGAACGCCTGAGCGGTATAGGTACCCGGGATCTCCCTGACATGCCGGCGCGAGATGCCGCATTGATCCATCCATTGTCCGTAAGGCCCGAAGTCGGTTCCCACCGTTCCCATGGGCAGTGGCTCACCACCGAGCAGCTTCAGGTTGTAGGCGATGTTGCCGGCGCAGCCGCCGAACTCGCGCCGCAGTTCAGGTACAAGAAAGGAGACATTCAGGATATGAATCTGCTCCGCAAGGATGTGATGCTTGAAGCGATCCCGGAACACCATGATGGTGTCGTAGGCAAACGAGCCGCAGATCAGCGCCGACATGTATTCTTCTTCCGGCTCCTGTTGGACTAGAGGCTGATTATTGCAGAGGCAGAGAGAAGTGATGGGATCGTATGCGCATCCTCTCGCGCAAATAGAACCGGTGGGCGTCGAAGCGCTGCACGCTGGAGTCCAGCTCGATGGATCTGCAACCCTCGCGTCCCGCGACCTCGATCAGCCAGTTGAATAACCGTTTGCCGACGCCTCGCGAGCGCATGCCGTCATCCGTGACCCGATCATCGACGTAAAGAAATCGGCCGAGAAAGAGATTCTCGCTGACGCGGAAACCGGCGACCGCGGCGGGCTTGCCGTCGATCTCCATATAGGCGAGCCGGTATCCCGTGCGCATCTGCTGGCGCACGCGGCCGAGGAATTCGCGCGGTTGTAGCTGCGATCGCAGCTGCACCATGAGTGCGAAGCAACGCTCGATCTCGGCGTCAGTCTCCGCAGGCCTGATTGCTGTGCCGTCGTTCATCGCCGTACGCGTCACGCTGGAGTGTCAGCGAGCAGGTAAACCGAAACGAGGGGCTGCCGTCTTCAGAATATTTCAAGCGCGGCAGCGGGTTCTGTGCAGGCGAGGATTCAGCGGGTCGCGGCGCCTAGCTGCGCGTCCACCAAACCAGCAGCACAAGCAGTACCGCCCCGATGAGGAGACTCCAGGCGATGAGTTTTTTTTCCACAGGCAGCAGCGGCTCGTACGGCATGCGTTCGAGCTCCTCACCGATGCGACCGGGTCTTTTCTGCTCCATTCCTGGCCCCCTTTAGCCCGCCGCGCCCGCCAGCGGCGGCTTCACCCCGGCGAAGAACAGCCAGGAGATGAATAGTCCGAACCAGATGATAAAGCCGAACAGACTAACCGCGTACACCGCCGCGAGCCGCCCGATCCCCTCCTCCCTCAGGCGGCCGAAGTGGCTCACCATGCCGATGCACAGGAAGGTCATCAGGAAGAAGATCTGCCGATAGACGGTGGCCTCGTCGGTCGCCGGCTTTGCCGCGGCAATGAGTTCCTTCTCGTCGAGGCACCACCACAGCATGATCACAAAAGTCAGGACATAACCGAGGACGAATTTTGGAAATCGATCCCAGATCTCCCGCACGCTCACACGCACCCCGGGCTTGGGTTCGATGACCGTGGTCCAGATGACCGCGAGCAGGAACGCCCAGATGCCAATGAACACGTCGATGAAGATCTTAGTGGTGGTGGTGGCCATCGAGATCCAGCCATCCTGATAGGCCACACCCTGCTCGGCCAGGATCCTGGCCCGCAACAGGGAATCCGCGATCGCGCCCGCGGGAATGGCCGCGCCGTCGGTCTTCACCGCAAGCCCCATCCACGCGCCGGCGACCATCGGTTCGTCGGTGAGGAAATGCTGCGCAAGGAACGGAAGAATCAAAAGCTCAATGACGGCAAAGATGACCACCAGAGACGAAACCATCACCGCCACGATCGGCCGTGCGCGGATGGCGGCGCCGGTGGCAATCGCTGCCGACACGCCGCAGATGGAGATGCCGGAGGCGAGCGGCGCCGCCCATTCGCGGCTGAAGCGAAACCAGCGGCGGGCGATGAAATAGGTTACTGCCCAGTAAATAAGGTACGCCTCTATCACGGCGCACAATCCGCGCCACATCACCTCTTTCGCCAGACCGAATGTCTCTGCCGCCTTCACGCCCAGCGCCGCACCCATGATGACGATGGCGGTCTTGATGAAAAGCTCCGGGCGCACTGCCTCGTTGAAGCGCGCGGAGACACCGGTGAGGAAGTTTCCGATAACTAGGCCGAGCAGCAGGGCCAGGATGTAACCGGACTCGCCGGTCAGATTCAGCGACCAGCCGATGCCGAACTTCTCGAGCTTGTCCGGCGTGGCGGCGATGTACGCGTAGTGGCCGATGATCCAGCAGAGCACGGCCAGCGCGAACAGCACGGTGAAGCCGGCGGCGAAGCGCAGGAGGTTGAGTCCGAGCAGCCATGCGCCCGCACCCATCACGCCCAGCGCGAGCAAGTAGGTGCCGAGCACCGATAATGCGGGCGGCACCGCGGAGGATTTTGCGACGGGCCCGATCGCCTCGGCCGGTGACATCCAGACCTTGGCCGAAGCCGACCACCCAAGCAGGTCGAATCCGAAGATGGCTGCCGCGGACAGCAGAAAAACGAGCAGCCCTGCGTACACCGCGACCCAGTCTTCGCTCGTCCTTTGCATTATCGTTTGAGTTGAGGGGCTGGACGCCGCAGGTGGCCAGCACAGAGGACGAAGAGGGCCACAAATCCTGCGAGAAACGGGAAAAGAGAATACCAGAATATTTCTTCGCTTCTCATACCCAATACCATGGGTTGTCCGTAATTCCTTTGGCCTGGAGTAAATGCAGGTGTAACCGCCAAGGCAAGCGAACAAACAAGTGCCGAGAGATAGTAGCCGAAGGTTTCATTTCCAGAGGAGATAATTACATTGGTTACGCCTTCGATGCCAAAGGCCGGCACGGCGAGTAATGCTGCAATGCACACAAGCAAAATCATCTGTAACCTAAACGGTGCACTTCAGCCGCCGCCGAGGCGCGGAACGCGCCGAGGGTACCGCAAGCAACGCTTGTGGCGGTCGGCTGCAAGTGCTTGTTATGCGGCACCTGGCCCGCGGTCACCAGTCCCGACTTGGAATGCCGCTGCCACCCACTCGCGGATCGAACAACCCTTCTCCCAAACCTCCGGGCGTACCGCATATCGGAGGGCGTTCTCGTTGCGCAGCGCGACCTCGTTGGTACGCGCCTCCTCCACAAGCTCCCAAGTGCCCTGCACGAGCGCGCCGACTTGCGGAACCAGTCGTGCGAGTAAAAGCATATCTTCGATCGACCACGGCTCGTCGAGGCGTTCTTCGGCAATCCCTCTGAGGTCGACGACGCACAGCACGTACCGCTCTGCCCTTTGCGAGGCAGTCGCGGCCTGTTTGGGCGTAAGTTTCGCGTCGCCCTGTGTCGTGGCCTTCACCTCGACGAAATACGATCCGACCTCGAACCTGCTTGCCGCGTCATCGAGGTCGGCGCAGGAGACATCGAAGTCGTAGCCGACATCGACGACCTTCACGGTCAAGTTCTGCGCCTCGAGGGCGAGCTTGATTGCAGCCTGAACTTCGAGGCCGAGCTCTCGGCAGCGAGCGACATCTTGCGCCCGCTTCCTCTTCACCTGGAGCGCTGCCTCGACTTCGACGAGTGTCGCACCAGCGAGCTCCACGATGCGCGCGAGGCGGTCGCGGAGTTCTTGTCGACTTTCGTCATCGGGTGCAGCAAGCAGCTGCAGATCCAGTGCGTCGAACCCGAAGAAGCGACCGAGCAAGTCAAGCGCGTCGGCGTTGCCGCGAAGCCACGCGGGGTCCAACAGGGATCTCAGCGACTCAGGGGTCGGAATAACCTGGTTGGTCCTACCTTCGTCGCTCCGCACGGGCACCCAGGCTCTCGCCCGAAGGTCCGCCAGCCAGAGGGCTCCCCTCACGGTGATGGGAACGTCGGCACCGGAGCGTCGCCCTGTTACGACGCGCGTCTCCCGCCATGAGGTGTCGGCTGGAGCGAAGTAGGAGAGAGCAAGCCCAAGCAGTGAGGCGGCCTCGGCTCGTTCCTGGCACCGAGGGATGAGCTCGTGAAGCAGTGCGATCTGGGTGAATTCCTCGGGATGGACCTGGACGCCGTCTGTTTCCTGGCCCTCGACCGCGAGGCAGCGGAGCCGGTCGTCCTTGATAGGGTCCGCAGGTGTCACCTTGATAAAGGGCTCGGGGAACGCGATGCTCCAGCCAACGAGCGCCGGAACGACGTTGGTCCCTGCGAGCACGCGGTCGAGGGGATACGCGGCGTGGAAAGGCTGCGCGCGTGCGTCCCAGGTCTCAATGGGGGACATCATCCTTCGCTGGGTTGACGCACGCGCGAACGTCCCGTCACGAGCCAACAGTGGTACGCGCGCGGCCAATGGAGCAGTCGCGTTGCCCTTTTGCGCAAGGTAGTCAAGGAGGCTGATGCTTGCGAGGATGAGCGCACGGTTCGAGTCGGAGAGCCGGTCGGTATTCGGGAATTGCCTCTCAAGCAGGCGTACACACTCATCGAGAACGTTGTCCTCAGTCATGGTGGCGGGGACGGCGGATTCCAGGGCGCTCTCGACATGCTGGAGCGACTGCTCGCTTGCGATCTCGAGGATCGTCAGATCGGTTAATCGTGCCCGGACGTCACATCCCAGGGCATCCGCGATTTCCTTTAAGGTGTCAGGGATGCCGTCGTCCCGCTTGAGGTCCTTTCGAGGGACAAGTGCCCCGTTTTGGTTTGGGATCATCCGCTCCACGAGTTCTGCGTGGACGCCAGCATGCCCAGACCAGCACTCACCGACTACGTCCAGGAAGCGGGCGATCCACTCTCGCTTGTCGCAGCGGATGCGGAGGCCCTCGACCCGCTCGGCGTCGCCACGCACATACTTGGCCAGGGCGGCGAGCCCGACCTGGTTCACCTGAACGCCAAGCTCGTGCCATCCAGCAGCGATCGTCGCCCATGCGTCAGCGAGAGCCGCGACGGGCGGATACAGATCCTCGGCGTCATCAACAAGGGGCCACAAACGGTTCATGCTCGTGCCGTCGGAATGCGCGTCGACGAACGCCGCGAACCACTTGGCCTCGGTTGCCTTGACGGATGCTCCAAGGCCGTTCCTCGTCGACACGAGCGGGAGCCGCGCGAGTTCCTCCGCCAAGGAACGCATCTCGCCCGTCAACCAGCCGGTCTCCTCGTCGTCCTGTTTGTCGGCGAACGACGACGGTGACGGCGCGGTACGGGCGAGCCAGTGTCGGTCATCCCAGCCTTCCTGGTAGGCGAGGCGGACAAGCGGGACGATTGCGGCGACGGACGAACGAAAGACGCCCTTCACCTCCTCCTTGTCCAGAAGTATGCGGCGGCGCTCCTGATCAAGGTCGAACGGCGCGTCCAGAACGGCGTTGATGGGCAAGAACGTCGAAGACCTGATCGGGTATCGACAGAACACCCGTGGGAAGTCGTCGCGAGGTAGCTGCAGCCGGTACCGGTCTTCGACGAGACGAAGAACCGCAACTGCGCCGTGCTTCGGAGATGAAGTCGCCGCGACTCGCACCGCGCGGTACTCGGCGGGCCGATCACCCCCACGACACCAGAGGGTGCGTTCGTGCACCAGCGCATCATCGATGGTGCGTGACGTTACGAGCCCGGCTTCCCAGATTTCCTGGGCGCCGCTTTCAGTCTCGAAGGTCACGCGGCCGAGTCGTTCACAGGTCGCGAACAGGTACGGCACGGCTGCCCGAAACGAGGCCATGCCGAGATTGAGCGTCGCGGTGTCGTCTGTAACATACACAAATGTGGCGGACGGAACCCCGTCGGCCATCGGTAGCTGGCCGGCGGATCGAATCGCAGCATCGCACGCGGCGATGTTGGCAACGATTGAGTCCTCATCACCGGTGCGATCAAGCCTGAGGGAGAAGCGCTCGAAGCCCTCGCCGGTCGTGAAGATCCCGGAAACGGTCGTCCGAGGGGCGAGCACGTGGGTCACGAGAAAGCCGGTGCCGAAGCGGCCGGTGGTGTCTTCGGACTCGAACTCCTTGCTGGACCCGCCTGATAGCAGCGCGGCCAATTCCCTCAGCGTGAAGAACGCGCCATCGTGCTCGAAGACGAACTCGTTGCCGTTCTGCTGCAGGCGTACCTCAACGCGGTCGCGACCTGGGCGTGGTCCGGCATCGAGTGCGTTCTGCAAGAGCTCGAAGGGCCAGCGGACTCCGGCATCGTGGCGGCTGCCCCGCGCGTCGTTGATCTTGGATCGTATGTGCCGGGCCTCGTTCCGGACCAGCTGGTCCTCGCGAGCCTGGTGGTAGGCGGTCAGGGCCTTATCGCTCATCCTGCACTTGCCTCTGGGCGGATCCTATGCGGGCGGCCCGCTATGTCGGTGCTTCCGTACTCTGGTGTTCGCTTGGCTCGGCCGCCGCTGAGCGGCGTGCCGCATAACCGGCCAAGCTCACCGGCGCGCCGATCTTTGGCGCGTCCGGTGGAGCGACGAGTTAGGCTCAATCAGTTGCCTGTGTCAGCACACTACCCGGATCGAAGATAGGTGGTATCCGGTCGCGGCAGGCCTGGAGGTCACGACGGGCGTCCTCGAGTGCCGCGATCACGATGGGCAGCTCCTCTTCCCTTAGGCGCTTGATCTCCGAGATGATGAAGGGTTTCTCGGTGGGCGAGGCACGCTGCAACTCGGCCTGAAGTGCCCGGATCTCGGCGTCGAGGTCATCGACGGCGGACTGCGCGGCCTTGACGGCGTTGACCTCGGCTTGGCAGCGATCGACGCGGACGGGCCGCACCTGGAGATTGCCCTCGATTTCGTAATGTTCATCCGGCGAGTCAGCTCTAACAGCGTAGATGCGGTTCTCACCGGCGACGTTCCCACCGGCGAAGAGAAACTTGAAGTCCAACCACCCGGCTAACCCCACGACCACTGGGTTCGAAACATTACCGGGAGTTCCGGCGTCGCCGTAGGACAGCAGTTCGCCGTCTTGGTTCACAGCGTAGATGCGGTTCTCACCGGCGACGTTTCTGCCGGCGAAGAGAAACTTGAAGTCCGACCACCCGCCGAAGCCGACGACCACGGGGGCCGAAACATTACCGGGAGTTCCGGCGTCCCCGTAGGACAGTAGTTGGCCGGTCTCGAACGGAAAAGCTAAGGTAATGGGTGTCGGAAGGAGGTCGGGGAAGTTCTTGAAGTCGCTGCCGATGATGTCATCAAGATTCAGCGTCCCGAGGAGGACGCGCGCCTTCTGCCAGCCCGTCAAGCCGTTCGTAATCGCTGAGTCAACTCGATCGTTGACGCGGGTCTTGATGGTCTCAATGATCGCATCAAGTTCCTCTTCACTAGCCTGATTGAGGTCGAAGAGGTTGTCGGCAATGGCAGCACGAAGCTCGCTGGAGAATGCCTGGAACCCGGCGCGCATAGCGGCCTCGGGGGTCTCGTCCTCCTCCCAGAGCGCGACGGCGAGAATCAGTCGGCGGATGCTCAAGCCGTCTTCGAATCGGACGCGCAATACCCCCACCGAGGTTGGAATGTCAGCAATGTGTCCGGCACGCATATCGTTCTTGATCACGACACGCGCGTTTCCGAGCGCCGGGGCGGTCACGCCAACGAGGGAGGGTGTCGCGAGAGTATTGTCGTCGATCCACAACAGGGCCGGCCAGATGTAGGGCTCGGATCCCCCGGCGACGTCGCTCTCGCGGATACAGCGCAGCCGTTCGAGGACAATAATTGCGTCTGTTGCCATGTGGTTTCCTCCTTTACTTGTAGAGCCTAACCGCCCCGGATAAGCGGCCCTAAGCAGGCGCGCTTTCTAGGCCGAAAATTGGCGGCGGCTAAGAAAACGCAACTGTTGAGGGTCCGCCTTGATCCGGATGCTAGATGACACTCAAACATCGGCTTCCTCCGCTTACTCCTCGAGAACCGCTCCAGCACGGGAGGATGGTCCACCTGCCATTCGCCAAGGACCGCTGCTCGGTCCCCGCGTGGCAACCAGATCTGCATGCCCATGCTCGAGCCTATTTGCGCCAGTAGCGCCTGCACTCGCAACGACTCGCGAACGTCCGAGACTAGCTCCGCCGCATCAGTGGACCCGACGGGGGCCTCTACTGGCACCGTAACCGTGACGTCCTTATCCGCGCGTCGGACTCTGTGAGTCGTGTACCGGGAGTACTCATCCGGGTCGACTTCGTAGACCTTGCCCCCATTCACCTGCGCGCGCAAGGCGGCTTCCAGCAGTCGACCGTCTTCGTCGTCGAGTTGAACTAGGCTCCCCTGTATCTTGCCAATCCATGTCGACGATGCCTTGGACTGGCCACGTGTGAATGACAACGCGTTCCAGATGCGATCGTCGTGGATAGGAATTGACTTGTCCACGGGAAGCCAGATCGCCGGCGAGACTCGGAACCTGACAACGAAGGGGTCGCTCTCTGGATAGAAGATTGGTGAGACATCCTCGTAGGGACCATCGACCACCTCGAGAATGCCGACCCATCGCGAGAGCTTGGTCATGTAGCATACGAGCTTGTCCCCCCGCCGAATGCGCGCGGCCGCGTTGCGCTGGCGCGGGCGCGACAGGTCGTCCTTCAATTCCGCGAGTGGCACTTCCTTCACTGTTTTCCTCCGAACTGAGCGAGCCATGCTGAGGTCTCCGATTTTGGAACCAGGAACACGCGCGTGTGCCCAGCCCTCTCCTTGGAGATCCGTGGACCACTTGGAAGAAAGCCCTGGAAGAAGTGGCGCACCCTGCGAGGTGCCGTCGTTACGGCGGAAGCCGGAACCCAGTAACAACGATCTTCGACTGGATGCCGGCGTGCGCCGGCATGACGAGCTTGAACTCGTTCAGAGCCGCTCTAAGTATCGTTACTGCGCGCGGGAATTTGCCAATCTTCGCAAGCAACGCAGACATCAGGGATTGTTACCTGTCCACGTGGCTCACGCGCCAGATCTTGCCGGCGCCATCATCGGAGACGAGCAGCGACCCGTCGGGCAATTCCAGCAACCCCACCGGACGTCCCCACACCTCCCGGCGGTCCTCGCCGAGCATCCAGCCGGTGAGAAAGTCCTCCGGCCCGGCGGTAGGCTTGCCGTCCGCGAAGGGCACGAAGGCAACCTTGTAGCCTGCCCGCTTCGAGCGGTTCCAGGAGCCGTGCAGGGCGACGAAGCAGCCGTTACGGTAGCGCTCGGGAAACTGCGAACCGGTGTAGAACAACAGATCGAGCGCCCCCACGTGACTGCCGAGGAGCACATTCGGATAGAGCGTCTTCTTCACCAGGTCGGGGGCTTCGCCCTTGCGGCGCGGGTCCTCGTGAGGCCCGATGTAGGCGTAGGGCCAGCCGTAGAACCCACCCTGATGCACGCGCGTCAGGTAGTCCGGAACGAGATCGTCACCGAGCCCATCACGCTCGTGCGCGGTGGCCCAGAGTTCGCCGGTGACCGGATTCCAGCCAAGACCGACGGCGTTGCGTAGCCCGGAGGCATAGATCTCCTGACCACTACCATCCGGGTTGTAGCGGCTGATTGTCGCTCGCAGCGGCGGTTCGCCGGCGTTCACATTCGATGCGGAACCGACGCTGAGATACAGCTTCTCATGCGCGGCGTCGAAAATAATCGTGCGCGTAGAGTGTCCGCCGCCGTATTTGCCCAAGTCGACCACTTCCTCGCCCTTCCCAACACTCATGCTCCCGGCGTCGTAGGGATAGCGCTTGACCGAGGTAGTCTCGGCCACATACAGCCAGTCTTCATGGAACGCGAGACCGTACGGGGTATTCAGGCCCTCCAGGATGTCCTGTCTCTTGCCGTCACGGATGACGGTGATATCACCGGAGCCTGTCTGTGATACCAGCACCTCACCGCCGGGTCCCAGGATCATGTAACGGGGGCCACCGTACAGATCCACCACCCACTCCTCGACGGTGAAGCCCGGCGGCACTTTGAGTTCCGCGCCCGATGGCTTGGACACGACATGCGGCGGATTGGTCGCCGATGGCGTGGCATACGGCTCCGGTAGCCTCTGCCAGTTGACCGGGAGTTCCTCGTTTGACGCCGCGGCCGCAGTCGTGCCGGACATCGCAATCACTGACAGACTCATGAAGCAGGGCATCAGCCAACGCATAATCACACCTCGATGCAGCGAGTAACTGGAGATCGCGGACACAGCACCGGTGTTCACGCCTTGCCGCCGTCGCGTGACTTCTTTCGACCGATCCGCGACAGGATTGTTCAGCCTGCGGTTACGAGAAGATAACGGGGCGGGTAGGTCGCCCGGCGCTCGCATCCTCAGCTCACGTCTGCCGCAGAGGTCAACGCCTGCTTGGACCGGCCAGCGGTCGCACCGCCAGGACGCCGGGCCAATACGGCGCCGATATATTTTCCGGTGTAGGACGTCGGATGGCGCGCGACCTGCTCCGGCGTGCCCGCGGTGACGACTTCACCGCCACGGTCGCCACCTTCGGGACCGAGATCGATGATCCAGTCCGCCGTCTTAATCACCTCGAGGTTGTGCTCAATGACGATGATGGTGTTGCCGTGGTCACGCAGCCGGTGCAGCACCTCCAGCAGTTTCTCGATGTCGTAGTAGTGCAGGCCGGTGGTCGGCTCATCGAGGATATAGAGCGTGCGGCCGGTGTCGCGCTTGGACAGCTCGCGCGCCAGCTTCACGCGCTGCGCCTCGCCGCCGGACAGCGTGGTCGCATTCTGGCCAAGCTTGATATAAGAGAGACCCACGTCGATGAGTGTCTGCAGCTTGCCGGCAAGGACCGGTACCGCGTCGAAGAAGCCGCGCGCCTCCTCGACCGTCATCTCCAGCACGTCATTGATGTTCACTCCCTTGTAGGTCACCTCCAGCGTCTCGCGGTTGTACCGCCCGCCCTTGCAGACATCGCAGCGCACGTAGATATCCGGCAGGAAATGCATCTCGACCTTGATGACGCCATCTCCCTGGCAGGCCTCGCAGCGCCCGCCCTTGACATTGAAACTGAAGCGGCCGGCCGCGTACCCGCGGGAGCGCGCCTCCTGTGTGGCGGCGAACAGCTCGCGCAGCGGCGTGAACAGGCCCGTGTAGGTGGCCGGGTTCGAGCGCGGGGTGCGGCCGATGGGACTCTGGTCGATGTCGATCACCTTGTCGAACTGCTCGAGCCCCTCGATGCCGGCACAGGGCGCAGCCTCCGCATTGGCATCGTTGAGAAGGCGCGCGGCGTGCAGATAGAGCGTATCGTTGACCAGTGTCGACTTGCCGGAACCGGAGACGCCGGTCACGCACGTCATTAACCCGACCGGAAATTCGACATCAACGTTTTTCAGATTGTTGCCTGTGGCACGGCGGATACGCAGCATGCGGCCGCCGTCAAGGGGATGGCGTCCGGCAGGCAGCGGGACAACGCGGCGGCCGGACAGATACTGGCCGGTGAGCGAGCGCGGATGCGCGGCGACCGTCGCGGGCGAGCCCTGCACGACCACCTCTCCGCCGTGCAGGCCGGCGCCGGGTCCGATGTCGACGACGTGATCCGCCGTGCGAATCGCCTCCTCGTCATGCTCGACGACGATCACCGTGTTGCCCATGTCCCGCAGCCGCATGAGCGTCGCCAGCAGTCGCTTATTGTCGCGCTGGTGCAGACCGATCGAGGGCTCATCGAGCACGTACATGACGCCGACCAGCCCGGCCCCGATCTGGCTCGCGAGCCGGATGCGCTGCGCCTCGCCGCCGGAGAGTGTCTCCGCGCTGCGTTCCAGCGTCAGATAATCCAGTCCGACGTTAATGAGGAACTGCAGCCGGTCGCGCACCTCCTTGAGGATTCTCTCGCCGATCTCGCCACGCCGGCCCGGCAGCTTGAGCTGGGTGAAGAACTCACAGGCCGCCCCCACGGGCCAGGCGACTACCTGCGGCAGCGTATGGTCGGCCACGTACACGTTGCGGCCCGCCTCGCCTAGTCGCGTGCCGCCGCAGTCCGGACAGGGACGGTCGGAGAGGTACTTTGCCAGTTCCTCGCGCACCACTATGGATTCCGTCTCCCGGTAACGGCGCTCGATGTTCGGCAGCACGCCCTCAAAGGGGTGCCTCTGCCGGCGCGTGCCGTCCGCATGCAGGTACGTGAACTCTAACGTCGTGTCGCCGCTGCCGTGCAGGATCACTCGCTGCACCTCCGCTGGCAAATCGCCGAACGGCGTGTCGATGTCGAACTGGTAGTGGCGCGCCAGCGACTGGATGAGCTGGAAGTAATACGCGTTGCGGCGGTCCCAGCCGCGGATGGCGCCACCGGGCAGACTCAGCTCCGCATGCTGCACAACCTTCTCCGGATCGAAGAACTCGATCACACCCAGCCCGTCACACTGCGGGCAGGCCCCGTGCGGGTTATTGAAGGAAAACAATCGCGGTTCAAGCTCGGTAAGTGCGAATCCGCAGTACGGACAGGCAAACCTGGCCGAGAACAGCAGTTCCGGGCGTTCAGGATCATCCATGAACGCCACCTTGGCCACGCCCTCGGACAGAGCGAGCGCGGTCTCGAAGCTCTCCGCCAGCCGCACCGCGATGTCGGCGCGCCTTTTGAACCGGTCGACGACGACCTCCACGTCGTGCTTGCGGCGCAGGTCCAGAGCGGGCGCATCGTTCAGATCGATGACCTCGCCGTCGACGCGCGCGCGCAGAAATCCCTGACGCTTGAGGGTGTCGAACACTTGCAGGTGTTCGCCCTTGCGACCGTAGATGACGGGCGCGAGCAGCATCAGGCGGGTGCCTTCCGGCTCGGCCAGCACCTGGTCAACCATCTGACTGACCGTCTGGGCCGCAAGAGTGACGTGGTGCTGCGGGCAGCGCGGCTCGCCCACGCGCGCGTAGAGCAGCCGCAGGTAGTCATAGATCTCGGTGATCGTGCCTACGGTCGAGCGCGGGTTATGAGACGTCGATTTCTGCTCGATGGAAATGGCCGGTGACAGGCCTTCGATGTGGTCGACGTCGGGTTTCTCCATGATGGCGAGGAACTGCCGTGCGTAGGCGGAGAGCGACTCGACGTAGCGGCGCTGCCCCTCGGCGTAAATCGTGTCGAATGCGAGCGACGACTTGCCCGACCCCGACAGGCCGGTGATGACGATCAGGCGATCGCGCGGCAGATCGAGATCGATGTTCTTGAGATTGTGGGTCCGGGCGCCGCGGATGCGAATGCAGTCCATGAACCTGTCTACGTAGACGTTCAGGCTTGACGAAACTGCTACTATACGTGCCCGCTTCCCTATGACGCAAAACCCCCTTGCCAACGACATGACGTCCGAGGAAATGCGGGCGGCAGTATCGCTCGCCCTCATCTTCTTCCTGCGCATGCTCGGCCTGTTCCTTTTGCTCCCGGGATTCTCGCCCGAGGCGATCCACCTTGAGGGCGCGACTCTGCAACTGGTCGGCCTTGCGGCGGGCGTCTACGGACTGACGCAG